>CAXZAJ010000499.1:0-1517 GCA_964293355.1 uncultured bacterium | reverse complement strand
CCGGCGACCGCCTCGCGGTGCAGTGGCCGGAAACCGGGCCGGTTTTCGTGGCGGCGGCTCCGGAATACTGCCTGTCAGGAGAGTTCTGGCTCACTGAAGCCTAGGAGCATGTCGGACCCGACCTGGCCCAGGAATTTGCTCAGGCGAAGTACGAGACGCGGTAGT
Organism: uncultured bacterium; assembly: GCA_964293355.1. Taxonomy (GTDB): domain Bacteria; phylum Spirochaetota; class Spirochaetia; order Treponematales; family UBA12059; genus SZUA-370. The sequence goes on along the minus strand of CAXZAJ010000499.1, from coordinate 1,352 downwards.
CCCTGCTTATCTGGAATCCCATGCTCAGGTACAGCGACCTTGCCACGGTGTTGCTTTTCTTGACGAACAGCGAGACGCCCCGGCCGCGTGCCGCGATGTCTGACACCAGCGCGTCAACGACCCCTCGCCCCAGCCCCAGTCCCCTGAACTCAGGATCGACAAAGATGCCGCCTATCTGGTCAAAGGCCCAGCCCTGGGCGTTGGTCTGGGCCCGCGCCACCACGCGCCCGTGCATGGTGGCCAGGTAGACGAGTTGCGTCTTCAGGTTTTTGGCCTGGGTAGCCCGGCACGCGGCTGGATCAAAGGCGTGCAGGGCCGTCATCACCTCGGATTTCTCGTAGGCCGCCGCCAGTGGATACAGCGCGTCCAGGTCTGCCGGGGTTGCGAGCCGGTATTCGGCTATGCCGCTTACCGGTGTGCGGTTGTCTGGCTGGCTAGCCTGACCGCAGGTACCCGGGGCCAGATACATCGCATCGTATTCAACAGCCAGTTCCTGCTTCCAGCGCAACGCGGCGATAAGGGCGCCAACGTGGTCCGAAGCGCCAACGCAGGCGGACGGGTGCCACGTGCGCACGGTCCGGGCTGCCCTGAGCCCCTGGAGCGCCAGGCTGGCCTCCTGTCCGCCGCTGTCGAATGATCCGGAAAGCACCGGAAACGCCGTACCGCCGGAACTCAGGAGCACCGCCATCCGGAGGCTTCCGGGTACACCCGCTTCGTCGTAAAGGAACAGGCCACCACGGCTCCGCTCCTTGAGCGCCAGTTGGCCGTCCGTTCCGCGGGCGCGCCAGGAAAAGCCGGTGGCGTAGGGTTCTCGGGGCTCGATGAATGTTTGCAGGGCGGCCTGGTCTGCCGGCGCCGCCCGACGCCAGAGCAGGGCGATCAGGAACCCGCTTGCAACGGAAAGCGGCCAACGGCTTCAATGTCGCCCGCGAGCACCGCAAAAGCCGCCTTGAACGATTCCCGCGCGTACGAATACACGGCGACTATGGCGCTGTAGTCGCGGAAGGGCAGCACGTACGATGGATTGAGCGAGGAGACGATATAGAGCTTCTTGCCGGCCGCGCGCGCGGCCCCGGCAAAGGCCGCCCCGGCTGGATTTGCCACGCAGACTATCACGGTATCCGCCCGCGCGAGCCTCAGGCGAAAGGTCTCCAGCTCTTCGGTCACCGCGTTTTCAGCCGGCAGGTAGGAAAACCTGAAGATCTCCGCGCCGGGCAACCGGGCCTGGGCCTCGGTAATGAAATCGGCAAAGGGGCCGGCCACAAGTAACCTTCCATCCTCGGGGACAGGCAGGGTAGCGGTGCCAAACGCGGTGGCGCTGCGCATAGCCTGTTCCTTGAAGAACTCCCGGG
>CAXZAJ010000498.1:0-1532 GCA_964293355.1 uncultured bacterium | reverse complement strand
AGAAACGGCCCGGCCGCCACGATCGCCGTGGCGGCAGCCGGCAGTGACGGCCGGATAACCAGCGCGATCACCGTGGTCGTCGCGAGGCCCGTGAGGTAATTGGCCCGTACGCTGTGGAGCACTCCCTTGCTTTTGCCCAGTCCCGCGTTGAGCACCGTGGAAAGGCCGGAGGTGACCCCGGCCCCGAACGCCACGAGTACAGCCGGCCCGGCCAGCCGCCAGTTGCCGCCCATGACGGCCACTCCGGCCAGGGCCAGCGCTATGCCGGGCAGGCGCCTTGCTGAGAGCGGATACTTGGTGCGGCCCAGCATCCCGGTCGCATCGGTGATGACGGAGAAGATGGTCTGCCCGAGCAGCGCCACGGCCATGGTCAGCGAGGCGCCGAGAGCGGAAAATGCGTAGTTGCTGGAGAAAACGGTAGCTACTCCCACGAGCCCGCCCAGGTACTGCCAGGGAGGCACATTGCCGGGCAGCGCTTTCTCACGCCGTACAAGCGAGATGATCATGATGGCGATGAGACCGGTGGTATGGATGACGAGCACCGCCACGACGGGTTCGGCAATTTCAGAGAATCTGCTGTTGATGCCGCTCATGATCGTTACGAGGGCTCCGACCAGAGGCGCGAGGGCTCCGTACATGGGGCCTCCTTACGTATGACACGAGTATCACTGTATGCTGAGCACAATGATAGGACATATGTCCTATTGAACGAAGAATGGAGCAATCATGGTACCACTCGATCAGTACGTACGGCGCTACAAGCTCGCCGGTCTCCTGTCAACGGATCTCGTCGGTGCGCTCAGGCTCGTCCGCAAGCAGCCGGGGGAACTCATCATCCGTTCCGGCGATCCGGTGACGGACATCATATTCTTTGTGGAAGGCAGGGCCAAGGCCTACAGCGTCATGGACAACGGTCAGAGCGTGCTCGCGTCATTCTATACGCCGCTCGATGTATTCGGCGAAGCGGAATTGTTCTCGTCGCGACGGTATGCCCTGAGCGTGGAAGCGATATCCGGTTCTGCCTGTTTGCATCTCCCGGTCGATGCCACCCTGAAGGCGGCCCCGCGCAACTACCGGCTGTTCATGTACCTGTGCGGGCGGCTTGGATCAAAGCTGACCAACCGGTTCGCGGCTGAATCGATCAACCTGCGGTATCCGGTAGAGAGTCGCCTGGCGAGTTTCCTGCTCGCCTCGACGGACGATGACGGGAGGCTACCCGGTACGGATGACCTTGGTGAGCTCGCCGACTTTCTCGGGGCAAGCTACCGACAGTTGGCGCGCGTCGTCCGCCATTTCCGGGCCGAAGGCATTCTGGACAGTTCGCGCGGAGTGGTTCGCGTCATTGACAGGAACAAGCTCGTGCCGCTCGCGGGGGATTCATATCTTCAGCCCGGGACCTTCATGAAGCCCGATTCGTTTACTTCGTGACCGGCGTTCCTGACTGGTCGAGGTGGTATCCCTACCGTATACTTGCACCCACTGCTGTCCGGTTTAATTTCCGAATTCCATAAAGCATAGCTGAGATGGAGCTG
>CAXZAJ010000497.1:0-1543 GCA_964293355.1 uncultured bacterium | reverse complement strand
TCATCGAGAGCGGCTTCAAGAGCCGCCACTGCCTGGTCAAAGGCCGCGTCGCCGATCGCATGCACTTCAATCTGCAGCCCCTTGCGGTTAGCCTCTATGCAGAATGACCTCACGGTAGCATCAGTATTATAGAGGATACCTTTGCCAGCTTCCGCGCCCAGGCCCGCTGCGGCCTCGTAGGGTTCGTTCAGAGCCGCGTCAACGGAACCGAAGCAGCCGTCCAGCGCGGTGGCAAAGCAGCCGCCGATGCGGGGCAGTCCGCGCTTGAGCACCTTGCCTGTATCCATGGTCTGGAAGAACAGTCGGTAGTTGACCGCGTTGCGCAAGCCGCGCGCGAACAGGCTTTCCAGGCCGACGTCCAGATCCATGGGGAATCCGACCCCGGTGACCGAGTGGATTGACCCGATGCCCAAGGCCGCCATGCCATCGATCGCCGAGAGCATGTTGCCGAGCGTTGCGGGCAGTGAAACCTTGCCGGTTACAAAATCAGTAACGCGGAAGAACGCTTCCTGGGTCATCAAGCCGGATTCAGCATCAAATCCGCGCAGCGCGGTGAGTTTTGGGTCGAGGAGGGCGAGCAGGGCGGAATTGGCCACCGCCGCGTGGCCATCGTACTTGACGATGAAGACGGGGCGGCTGCCGGAGACCGCATCGATGTCGGTGCGGGTGATAAGGCGTTTCTCTGCCACGCAATGGGGTGAAACGCCAAAGCCGAGCACCACGGGCGTCCGGCTAGTCCTGACGAAGTCCGCTATGGTCGCCTTGACGCCGGCGATGGTGGTGGCCGCGCGCACATCGAGGCCGGCGGAAAACAGCGCCCATGACATGAAATGTATGTGGGTGTCCGTAAAGGCCGGCAGGAGGCTTTTGTCACCAAGTACTATCCTGGGGTGGCCGGCATACACAGCCGGGAGGCTGTCGCCGGTAAAGCGTATGGTGCCGCCATCTTCAACCAGATACCGATGGACTCCGCCCGCAGCATCGCAGGTTACGATGGTCCCTTCATATACAGTCATACGAGCCTCCGATGTTGAACAACGGAGGCCAGTATACCGCTATTTACCGCAACACTGCTTGAATTTTTTGCCTGAACCGCAGGGGCAGGGTTCGTTGCGGCCCACCTTGGGAGTAGCGCGGACCACCGTCGCGGTCTTGACCTCGCCTGAGTCGTACAACCAGGTGCCGTCCTTCTTTATGAAGCGGGCGGTTTCCTTGTGCTCGTCCTTGAGGCCGTCCATTACATAGCTGGCAACGAATTCCACGACGCCTTCAGTATCCGACGGTCCGCCCTTTTCAGTACGGACTATCTTGAGGCCCTTCCAGTCGGCCTTCTCGCTCCAGTTCCTCGTGCCCTCAGGATCGATGCCGTCATCGTGCACGCACGAGTTCAGGATGTAGTCTATCTCACCCTTGGCATAGGCGGTGTAACGGGACCGCATCAGCGCCTCGGCAGTCAAGGCCTTGCTGGTACCAGAAATTATTGGGCCGCAACAATCGGTATAGTCGCGGCCGGAGCCGCAGGGACATAGTTTGCTCATTGCTT
>CAXZAJ010000496.1:0-1564 GCA_964293355.1 uncultured bacterium | reverse complement strand
TCGCTTGCCCTCGGCGCCTTCTCCGCGCCGGCCCGCGGCATCTCAGGTGACTACTACGACATCATTCGCACCCGCGAGGACCGCCTCATAGGCGTCATCGGCGATGTCGCCGGCAAGGGCGTACAGGCCGCGCTCATCATGGTCATGATACGTTCGATACTGCACCTGATAACCAATACCAACAAGGACATCGCCACGGTGCTGGACTGGGTAAACCGCGGAATCACGGGCAAGATAGACATGGACCACTACGCGACGCTGGGCATCGTCACCATCAACATCGTTTCAGGCGAGCTGGAATACGCCAACGCATCACACCAGCCCCTCCTCATCTACAGGCGGGCTACCGACTCGATCGAGACCATCGACATCAAAAGCGTACCCATAGGCGTTGAAAAGGCTACGAAGTACCAGAGAAAAGCGCTCCGGCTCTATGACGGAGACATCGCGGCACTGTACACTGACGGCGTCGTGGAGGCGATCAATGAGCAGGGCAAGCAGTTCGGGCGCAAGAGCCTCGGCGAGGCCATAGCCAGGAACCGTTCGCTCTCACCCAAGGAGATAGCAGGCAAGATCAAGGCTGATGTAGCGACCTTCATGGGTGACGCCCTTCAGCACGACGATCAGACCATCCTCATTTTCAAGATGAAACTCTAGGTTAAAGGGGCGGATGCATGGAGCTCAAGATCCGGAAAAACGGCAATAATTATATAATTGATGTGAATGGCGAGATGGATCTTTATAACTCATACAAGCTCAAGGAACTGGTCATGAAGATGCTCGAGAAGAAGGTTGAGCGTTTCATAATCAATCTTGAAAACGTTGACTATATCGATTCAAGCGGTATCGGGGCGCTTATCTACATTTGTTCGACCATCAAGAAAATGAGTTTCAGGTTGATCATCACGAACATACATGGCTCGGTCAAGAAAGTCATCGAACTTACTAAACTCATGGGTTACTTCCCGATTACCAACAGTATCGAGGAAGCGATCCTGCAAATGGAAGACTAGGAGCGGCACAATCATGGCAGACCTGACCTATCTGAGCGAACTCAAAGAGATCCGCGTCAATGAGAACAGCCCGCTCTTTGACAAGACCGGCATGCACTACAAGGAATTCCCTTCCGACTACCGCCAGATACGATATTTTACCCTGCTGATCGTGCAGTCCGCGCCGCTTGAGATAAAGGAAATAAACCTGCTCGAGCAGCAGATCAGTGAAGTGATAAAGAATGCCGTCAAGCATGGCAACCAGTGCAGCGTCGGCAAGAAGGTCCGGGTCTGGTACTCCTTCGACTCGGAGCATGCCCACCTGATCGTGCAGGACGAGGGCGAGGGGTTCCGGGATCTGGAGCAGTGGAACGACTTCAACCGCAAGCGGCTGGAGATTCTGTCAGCGCAGGATTTCGAGAGACTGGCGGATTTCGTTTCCTGGCGTACCCAGAAGAGCGACGACAATGACGGCGGCAACGCGCTGTTCGCCGCGCTGGAATACTGGGACGGCGGGTTCGTTTTCAATGATGCCAGGAACGCCGTGGCCATGCTGAAGGACTTTCCACAGG
>CAXZAJ010000495.1:0-1569 GCA_964293355.1 uncultured bacterium | reverse complement strand
GCCGTCGCTGACAAGGGAGCTCACACACGGTGCCCCGGCACCAGCCGAGCGCGACGTCGAGGAACATCATGAGCGCGAACCGGCCGAGGGCGCCCAGCGTGGAGATGTCCGAATTACCCGAGCCCTGGGACTCGGGATTCACTTCTTCTACGACGACGTAGATCATGGCGCCGGCTGCGAATGCCAGCGCGTAGGGCAGGATGGGCTGCATGGTTACGACCAGCAGCGCGCCGGCCACGCCCGCAATCGGTTCGACGATGCCCGACAGCTGCCCGAACCAGAAGCTCTTGCCCCGCGAGAGGCCTTCGCGGCGGAGCGGTATGGAAACCGCGGCGCCTTCAGGGAAATTCTGCAGGCCGATGCCGAGGGCGAGCGCCAGCGCTCCCGCCAGCGTGGTCGTGCCGATGCCGGCTCCGAGGGCTCCGAACGCCACGCCCACCGCCAGGCCTTCAGGAATATTATGGAGCGTTATGGCCAGGACGAGCAGGACGCTGCGCTTCCAGGTCGTCTTGGGGCCTTCCGCGTCTTCGGTTTTCATGCCGATGTGCAGATGCGGCGTTATTTTGTCCACGAGCTTGAGGAATGCTCCTCCGGCCAGGAAGCCGACGACAGCTGGAAGCCAGCCCGGCATGCCCATGGACTCCGCCATCTCGATGCTGGGAGCGAGCAGCGACCAGAAACTCGCCGCGATCATCACGCCCCCGGCGAAGCCGAGCATGCCGTCGAGTACCCTGCGGTCTATGGACTTGAAGAAGAAAACCATGCCGGCGCCGAGCGCCGTAACGCCCCAGGTGAAGAGGGTAGCCAGCAGGGCCTGCATCGTGTGATCAAGGTTGGCGAACCATTCAAGCATAATCGATCCTTTTTACGTTCATCGGAACTCGTTGTTCCTGATACTGAAGATACACAATCGTGGATCCGCCGGGCAAGCTCGTCTCTGGAAGCCTGCCAACAATAAAAAAATGGCGCGCCGGACTTTCCGGCGCGCCTTGAACAGGCTTGTCGTTATTCAGTACGTATCCCTGCGGCCTACAACTGCACGCGGATCATCGCCGATGCGCCCAGGCTCTCGGTTGCCGGCACATAGGTAGCGGAAAGGTCCAGATGGATGATGATCAGCGCTATCGATACGCCGCCGTAGACGCGGATGGCGGGTTCGGCGCTTTCAGAACTGAACGTAATGCCGTTCGCGCTGATGGTCGGCTGACCCGCCGCCGCGAGCGCGGCATTTATGGCGTCAAGGTTCGCCGCGCTTATTTCAGTTCCATTATCAGTCAGCGTACTCGTCAGGCCGCCGCTTACCGTGGATTTGCCGAAGCTGTAGCCTGCTCCGATATACGGCCTGATAAACAGCAGGTTCTTCGAGACCTGCACGGTGAAGTCATAACTGTCAGTTGTCCAGTCCAGGGCGAGTTCCGGAGTCGTCGCGACGATCGTATGCTGTACCAACGACTCGTCGGTATAGGTGAACTCGGGTGGCGTTCCCGTATCCAGCGTCATGCCGGTGCTGCCCGAAAGCCTGTTGTAGCCGGCGCCTATCGTCACGTCCCGAAGGAGGAGGTTCTCCTT
>CAXZAJ010000494.1:0-1570 GCA_964293355.1 uncultured bacterium | reverse complement strand
CATCCAGGGGGCTCATGACGGTCATCGCCGCATGAAGCTGGGAGCAGAGGGCATGCACGAGCAGGAAGCCTATCCCTTCCGGAACACCGGCAGGGATTCCGCTTCCATTGTCGGTGATGGTGAATTGATGGCTATCATCTGTTCGCCTGAAATCCACGGAGATTTCAGGCGCACGGGCCGTGGCGAAACCGTGCTCGTAGACGTTGGAAACCAGTTCATTGACGATAAGACCGAGTGGCATGGCCGTCTCCAGTTTCAACGTAATCGGCTCGAGATGCTCCCTGCGGATAATGGCCGGATTTGCTCTGGACATGGAGCTCTGGTGGTACGAAAGGATGCCTTCGATGTAGTCATTGAACGGCACCTCGGTATACGCGTTCGATCCCATCAACTGCTGATAGACGAGGGCCATCGAATGTATCCGTCCCTGGAGCAGCGTGAGCGCGCGCCTGGATTCTTCGCCGCCGACCCTGTCCTGCTGAAGGTTGATGATGCTCGCGAGGACGGTCAGGTTGTTCTTTACCCGGTGATGGACTTCGTCGAGCAGGACGCTTTTCTCGGCCAGCTCCTTCTTCAAGGATTGTTCCCGCAGGACGATGTTCTTCTGCATGTCGCCCATCGCAAGGCCGAGCGAATCGAGTTCACGGATACCTGTAGCGGAGAGGGGCCGAATGATTCCATCGGCCCGGGAAGTCAATCCAGAAAAATCTGACAGGCCGGCAAGGGCTTTCCGGATCTTGCCGGTGAACAGGAACGAGAGAACCAGGGTGATGCTGCTGATGAGGAGAACCAGGACGATCAGCAACGTTTCGGCGGCCTTGGCGGGCAGAAAGTATTCATCTTCATACAGTCCAGCACACAGTACGATGTTCCACGGTTCGATGTACCGCATCAGTACGATCTTCTTGCGCTCGGCGCTATCCTCCGGATTCTTCCATCGATAATCGTACCGGACGACTTCATCGCCCGCACCGGCCCGGAGCGTTCCGTTCAGCGTCGAGATCTGCACTCCCACGAGTTCGCCCTGGGAGTTGCTGATGTTCGTTACATCCACCGCCTCCATCTGTGGATGAAAATATTCATAACTGTACACATCCTGGTCTATGGCCGCGGTTATCGCCCAGACATACCCCGTGGATCCCAGGCGGACGATGGCTTTGGTCGTATCGCGGGAGACGCGCACATGAACAAGCCCGTTGGCGAGCGCGCGTCGTCCGTGGTCATCAAGGCCATCCCATGCCAAAGCCGCTTTCGCCACCAACTCAGGATCAGTGAGCGACCAGCCTCCGTCAGCGTTCCGGCTGCCAATGGTTATCCCTGATCCATCAATCAGTGAGTCACCCGTAAACACGATGTCTTTCACCGGCAACAACTGCCCCAGAGCTGCACCAGCCTCAGGTTCCGATGAAGGTCCGATGACTATTTTGACGACGGGTCCGCTGAGCAACCGCTTCAAACGGGCTACCGCCGCGCCGTCCGGAACGCGGCCGGGTCCAGGACTGTCCAGCAACAGCAACTGGGTTGTACCGTCCAGCGCGTCACGGATCTGGGCGAGGCCAAGGGCCTTGCT
>CAXZAJ010000493.1:0-1576 GCA_964293355.1 uncultured bacterium | reverse complement strand
TGATCAACGGGCTCATAGGCAAACAGGAAGGCAAGCTCAAGGCCTCGGAGCGGCGGTTGGACGACCTCGTGACAGGGGCTGCCGACCCCATCATCGCGTTCGATGGATCAAGGCGCGTCGTGCTGTACAACCCGGCTGCCGAGCGGCTGTTCGGATGGAGCCGCGATGCGGTGCTCGGTTCTGGCCTGGGCCGCTTTCTCGGCGACAGGGCCAGTGTCCTGGCCGATGGCGACGCGAGCCTGGTGCGGCTCCCGTGGTTGCGCGCTGACGGATCCAGCGTGCTCATGGAATCGCACCTGGCGCGTACGGGACCGGGAGACGACGCCTGGACGACGGTGATACTCCGAGACATTTCCAGGCAGGCCGAGATCGAGGAGACGCTGCGCCGAGCCCGCACTGAGGCTGAAAACGCCAGCAGGATGAAGAGCGAGTTCCTGGCCAACATGAGCCATGAGCTGCGGACGCCGCTCAACGCGGTGCTCGGCTTTACCCAGCTCATCGAAAACGACCGCAACCTGACCGACGCCCAGCGCGAGCGACTCCACATCATATCCCGCTCTGGCGAGCACCTCCTCGCGCTGATCAACGACATCCTGGACATCTCCAAGATAGAGGCCGGCAAGATGGAGCTGCACGAGTCGGTCTTCGACCTTCCTGAACTGATTGGCGACCTGAGCGACATGTTCGAGCTGAAGTGCACCAAAAAGGGACTCCGCCTGTACTTTGACACGGTGGAAGACCTGCCGCGCCACGTACGCGGCGATCTGGGCAAGCTCCGCCAGGTTCTGGTTAATCTACTGGGCAACGCGGTCAAGTTTACCGCGGAGGGCGGCGTGGGCATCCTGGTGGGCCGAGACGGCGGCGGCATCCGTTTCGCGGTGCGCGATACCGGCCGGGGCATACCCAAGGACGAGCAGGAAGCTATCCTGCAGCCCTTCGTGCAGGCCAGCACCACCGACCACGAGGGCGGTACGGGGCTCGGGCTGGCCATTTCCAGCCGCTACGTGGCGATGATGGGCGGCGCGCTTTCCGTTGCCAGTGCGCCCGGGGAGGGCAGTGAGTTCTCGTTTACCATACCGCTCGCGCAAGCCGAGGCCGTGCCGGTTGAGCGCGACGACAGGGACCTGGACATAACGGTGGAGCCTGGTACGCTGGCGCTCGTGGTCGACGACCAGGAAGCCAACCGCATCGTGCTCAAGGAGATGCTGGAGCGCGTGGGATTTGCGGTGATAGAGGCCAGGAACGGCCGTGAGGCGGTGGAGCGTACCGGTACCGAAAAACCGGTCATGGTGTTCATGGACATCAAGATGCCGGTGATGGACGGCTACGACGCCGTAGCCGCGATAAAGGCCGATCCGGCAATCGCTGGCTGCCGCGTATTTGCGCTGACGGCCTCCGCCTTCAGCCATGACCGGGCCCGCATCGATGCCGCCGGTTTCGACGGGTTCCTGGCCAAGCCGTTCAAGCAGGGCTCGCTGTACCGGCTGGTGGCCGACCATGGCGGCGTGGCTGTCACGTCACGGCGGGCTGATACGCCGGGCCGCATTGCGGAACAGGCTGGCGCGCCGGATGCGGC
>CAXZAJ010000492.1:0-1588 GCA_964293355.1 uncultured bacterium | reverse complement strand
TTATGGACGCGCCTCACAAAGCGGGCAGGTCCGGAAGCCATGCGGACCCTGCTGGAGGCCTCCCTGTCCGATGTACCGGAAGCCGACGCCACCGTGGCTCTGGCCATGCGGCGCGTCCGGGCAGAAGGAGCCTCAGCATTGCGCGACCTGTCTGACCCCGTAATGCTGGCATTAGAAAAGGCAGCGCGCAGGGCAAGCATGGAGGCACACATGTTCTGCGGGATCGTCAGGTTTTCAGAACTGTCTGACGGCTCGTGGTATGCGCCGGTCGAACCATCCTGCGACGTGCTCGTCCTGCTGGCTGATCATTTCGCGGCGCGCTTTTCAACCATGCGTTTCGCGATCCACGACATCAGGCGAGGCTCGGCCGTGCTCCACGAACCGGGCAAGGGCTGGAACCTCATCGACTCATTCGGGCTCGGTACCGGGAACGGCACGGTGGATCAACTGCTGTCAGACAGCGAGCGAGGCATACGCCAACTGTGGAAGCTATATTTTAATACTACAGCAATTGAATCAAGGCAAAATCCAAAACTTCAGTCATCAAAATTACCCAAGCATTACTGGAACCTGCTCGTGGAAATGGATGGAAGCCGACAATGATATACTCGCTTGCATGAGATCCCGTTTCTCATTATGGTATTTTCCGGCAAGGGGTTCAAACATGAAAACGCTCGCATCATTGCACCGGCAGAAGGCTTCTTCATACAGGGGACAGAAGGTCCGTTAAAGGAAGGCGAAGCCACCCGCGCGGAAGCATGGGCACGCGATATGATCCGTTCAAAGGAAACCACATGACACACCTTGATGACCAGACGATACAGCGCCTTCGCGCTTTTGCCCATGAACTGGTTAATCCCGCAACCGCCCGTATTGCCATCCCGACAGACAAATCCGAAAAGGGCTACTGGTTCGGCGGCGGCAATACGGCGCTTGGCCCTGACGGCAGGCTCTACCTGACCGGCAGGTACCGCAGTTCAGGCGACTCCAGGACCGGTCTGGACCTCGGAGACCGCGGCCGCGAGCTGGCCGTGTTCGCATCATCCGATGGCGGCGCAACATGGACCAAGGTACTGGCTTTCGACAAGGCTGCTGTCTCGCCGGACGGCCGCGAGGCGCTGTCCATCGAGGGCTCGGCGATACGGTTTACCAAGGCTGGAGTCGAGCTGTACGTGTCATCAGAAAAACGCGTACCGTATCCCGCACCGGTAGAGTCCTACGAAAAGCCGGGCACCGGCGTGTGGACTATCGAGCGGCTTTCAGCGCCGGGCGTTGAAGCACTCCACGGTGCAAAACCCGTTACCGTAGTTTCAAGCTCCGACCCGGCAACATTGCAGGTCAAGGATCCCTTCCTTGCGGAAAAAGCTGGAGGCGGACTCTACCTGTTCTTCTGCCATCACTCGTTCAACTGGTCGTCCAGCAATACCGGCTACCTTGAAATCGGAGCGGACGGAAGAACCACGGGAAAACCGGTATTCGACTGCTACCCGCGCGGTCCGGCTTGGGACGTGGCTATAACCAGAGGCACCTGTATCCTGCCGCTGCCAACGAAATTGGCTCCGGCGGGAACCGGCCTCGTGTTCTACGT
>CAXZAJ010000491.1:0-1592 GCA_964293355.1 uncultured bacterium | reverse complement strand
GGGTTCCTTCTTGCGATTTCGAGAGCTTCACGGTAGTCCATGTGCTGTATGCGCGGCCTAACAATTTATTGTACGGAATCTATCCGTGATTTTGGGGTGGATCGGGTCGTCATAGTCTGGTGTGAGACTATGTACCGGAAGCTTGAAAATCCCGGATAAAGCCCGCTTTGGCAATGTTTTTGTACCGCATAGATTATGCAAAAATGCGGAAAGTTTCTTCATAGTCAGCAATGGGACTTGCTCGTGTATATACTGTTTATATATACATGTGGAGGTGACTCATGCGCAAGCCTCATTCGCCGTTTTTGGCAAGCATCTATGAGCAGATGTTGATGCTGCGTTACGCGATGGCAACCGTTGAAGCCTATCTGCACTGGATCAAGGCATTTATCCGTTTTTCCCGGATGAAGCATCCGGTCGAGCTGGGTGAGGCGGAGGTTCAGCAATTTTTGTCCTATCTGGTCACCGAGCGCCATGTGGCTGTCAAGACTCAGGCCCAGGCGTTGAATGCGCTGGTCTTCTTGTATCGCACTGTCTTGTTACGGCCTCTGCAGCTCGAGATGAAATTTACGCGCAGCCAGCGCCCTCCCAAACTGCCAACTGTTTTGACGCAAAGTGAAGTCCGAGCCTTGTTGCTGGCTATGCCAGTTCATCTTCGTCTCTTGGCGCAACTGATGTATGGCAGCGGACTCAGGCTGATGGAGGTGATGCGCCTGCGCGTGCAGGATATCGACTTCAACTACCTCTGCCTGATGGTCTGGAATGGCAAAGGGGGCAAGCACAGGCGTGTGACTCTGGCCTCGGAACTCATTCCGGCCCTGCGGGAGCAAATTGCCTACGTCCAGCGCTTTTATATGACGGACTGCTTAAACGACGCGTATGCCGGGGTGGCCTTGCCGACGGCATTGGCGCGCAAGTATCCGGCTGCCAGCAAAGAGCTGGGTTGGCACTACCTGTTTCCGGCATCCCATCTGAGTCGCGATCCTGTCGATGGGGCCTTGCGTCGACATCATCTGGATCCAACTACCCTGCAAAAAGCGGTTCGAGCCACGGCGCGTCAGCTACAGCTGGGAAAACCGGTCACCTGTCATACCTTGCGCCATTCCTTTGCCACCCATTTGCTGGCGCGGGGGGCGGATATTCGAACCGTGCAGGAGCAACTGGGCCATTCTGATGTTCGAACCACACAAATTTATACCCATGTGCTGCAAAACGGCGCCAATGGGGTACGTAGCCCTTTGTCTGATCTGTAATGGTTGGGGGGCGGGACGCTCGGTTTTTCAGAACGAGTGGCCTGACGCAGGCACGCTACCGCCCTTAGGTTACAGCTCCTAGAGGCTGACATCCGTTTCAGGTGGTGGCTTGTTACCCGGGCCATTTTCATCCTGATGGCCTGTTCTTTTCGTCAAACTATGCTACGGATTTCAGTTTCATATGGAAATAAATAATCGACGGGATTTGCAAAAATGTGCGATAGACAGTAGTGAGGCGAGGGCTAATTACTCTTTTTTCTTCATCACGACGGATAGGCAGAGGTCAGGGCTGACGCATCAGTGTTTATACTTTGAACAACCCCATACATTCGAACAAAT
>CAXZAJ010000490.1:0-1593 GCA_964293355.1 uncultured bacterium | reverse complement strand
CTTCGGGGTCCATCCGCCGTTGTAGCGCGACGCGGAGTCGCCGCCGTGGCCGCCTTCATTTCCCGCCGCGACGGCATCTCAGCCGACGCCGACTCCATCTACCTCACCGACGGCGCGTCAAAGGGCGTCCAGGCCGCGCTCCGCTTGCTCATCGCCGATCCCAGCGACGGCATCATGATACCCATACCGCAGTACCCGCTCTATTCCGCCACCATCACCATGTATGAAGGCCGGCAGGTGGGTTACTACCTCGACGAGGAGAACGACTGGGCGCTGTCCCGCGAACTGCTCGAGGACGCGCTGGCCAAGGCCAAGAAAGCCGGCACCAGGACCAAGGCCATCGTCGTCATCAATCCCGGCAACCCCACGGGCTCCGTGCTCAGGGCGGCCAACGTCAAGATGGTCATACGCTTCGCCAAGGAACACGGCCTGGCCATACTTGCCGACGAAGTGTACCAGGACAACATCTACCGCGACGGCGAGAACTTCGAGTCGTTCGCCAAGGCGATGACCGAACTCGGCGAGACCGGCGTATCGCTCTTCAGCTTCCATTCCACCAGCAAGGGCTTTTTAGGCGAATGCGGCCACCGCGGCGGCTACATGGAAGTGCGCAACGTCCACGCGGACGTGATGGCGCAGATACTCAAGATGCAGTCGGTCAGCCTCTGCTCCAACCTGCCCGGCCAGGCCGCCATGTACAGCCTCGTCTCTCCTCCGCCCGTCGGAGGCCCCAGCCGCGCCGAATACGACCGCGAGCGCGGTGCCATACTCGGCGAACTCAAGATTCGCGCCAAGCTCCTCGCTGACGGCCTGAACAAGATACCCGGCTTCAGGTGCAACGAAGTGGCCGGCGCCATGTACGCCTTCCCGCGCTTTGAACTGCCCGCAGGCAAGACCGACGAACAGTGGTGCATGGCCCTTCTTGAAAAAACCGGCATCTGCGTCGTACCGGGATCCGGTTTCAACCAGCTGCCCGGCACCGCGCACTTCCGCACGACCATACTGCCCCCCCCTGCCCAGCTCGCCGTGGTAGTCACCTCGATTGCGGCATTCCACGCGGAATATCGATAGATCGTCAAGATAACGAAGAAGGAGCCAACAATGCAGATCAAAGCCAGTCACATACTCGTAAAAGACCGGGCGCTCGCCCAGGAACTGTCCCGCAAGGCGAAGCAGGGAGCCGACTTTGCTTCCCTGGCCCGGGAGAACTCCACCTGCCCGTCAAAGTCACAGGGCGGAGACCTGGGCTGGTTCGGCCCCGGCCAGATGGTCGCCCCATTCGAGAGCGCCTGCAAAGGCCTCGGCGTAGGGTCGATATCGGACCCCGTGTCCACCCAGTTCGGCTACCACGTAATAAAAGTAACCGGCAAGAAGGACTAAGACAGGATTTTTTGGCACAGAGCCACAGAGAAGATGAGAAGAAAAGGAAAGTGACTGAAGAAAAGATAGGAATTTTTGCACAGAGCCACAGAGAAGATGAGGAGAGAATAAGGAATAAGAAAAGATACAGAGTTTTTAGCACAGAGCCACAGAGAAGACGAGGGGGAATAAGAAGGATCAGGAAGGAAAAGGGGTTTTAAAATTCTTTTCTTC
>CAXZAJ010000489.1:0-1596 GCA_964293355.1 uncultured bacterium | reverse complement strand
TCGAACAGGATGTTGCGTTTGTCTCCCATGAATCACCCCTTTCCTCGATCAGCTTGTGCCGGTCCGCGTACTGGGTCAGCTGGGCGTTGTTGGCCAGGTTCATTTTCCCCAGGATGCGGGCGCGGTAGGTGCTCACCGTTTTTACCGACAGGTTGAGCGCGGTGGCCGACTCGCCCACGGTGGAGCCTCCGGCGAGCATCAGCATCACCTGCTGTTCCCGCTCGGACAGCAGCAGGTGCGGCGGACGGCCATCGCCAGACTTTATGCCGGACACCAGCGCGTTGCTGGCCGCGGCGCTCACGTAGGTGCCGCCCGACGCTACGGCGCGGATCGCCGCGACGAGCTCGTCCGGGGCACCTGACTTGTTCAGGCAACCCGAAGCGCCCAACCTGAACGCCCGCAGCGCGTACTGCTCCTCCGGCTGGATGCTCAGCATCAGCACCGGCGTGTCCGGGGCCAGTTCCTTGATCTCCCGCAGCACTTCCATGCCGTCTTTGCCGGGTATCGATATGTCGAGTACCACAACGTCGAAACGGCCGTTCCTGACGGCTTCGATGGCCTGGAAACCGTCGGAGGCTTCTTCTACGAGGCCGATGTGCACCGATTCCACGAGGATCTGCCTGAGGCCCTTGCGTATCAGCGGATGGTCGTCGACGATAAGCACCTTAAGCATGCCGTGCTCCCTTTGGATTCTTTGCCCTGCCGTCTGCCGTATGACGTTTTCCGAGCGGTACCAGGACCGATACCCGCGTGCCCCGTTCCGAGCCTTCAACCGGAGAGTCTATCTCGAAACGGCCGCCTTCGTGGCGCACGCGCTCCCGCATGCCCAGGATGCCCAGCGACTCGGGTGAATCCGCGGCGGATTCCGGCAAGCCGCGCCCGTCATCGCGCACCTGGAGCACCATGCTGCCATCGACCGTCTCGAACCTGACTTCCACGCGTCTGGCCTCGGCGTGCCTGCCCACATTGGTGAGAATTTCCTGGAAAACCCGGAACATCGTCGTCGCTGAATTCTCGTCGATGCCGTCTGGAGCGGGGTCGATGATCGCCTGGCACTCCACCTTGGAGCGGCGCCTGAAGTCCTCAAGCTGCCAGCGCAGCGCCTCGGACAGCGACAGGGTGTCCAGCGCCTTGGGCCGCAACCTCGTGGAAATCGACTGCACCGATTCTATGGCCGAATCGACGACGGCGATGGCCTCGCCGACTCGGTCGCCGAAGGCTTCCGGTGCGGGGGGATGGGTCCTGAGCCAGGAAAGATCCATCTTGGCGGCTGTCAGTAGCTGCCCGAGCTCGTCGTGCACCTCGCGTGCGGCCGTCTTGCGCTCTTCTTCCCTGGCGGCCTGGATGTGCATCGTAAGCGTTCGCAACTGCTCCGCCCGCTTCTCCAGTGCGGCCGTCCGTGAGTGCACCGTAGCCCAGCCGGCTACAATGAGTATGAGGGCGAGGCTGCCGGCGAAGGCCGGGGTGCGCCAGAACGGCGGCTTGACGACGATGTTGAGCACCGCGCCTTCCCGGTTCCAGACGCCGCCGGCCGTCGCGCCGGACACGCGGAGCTCGTAGTTGCCCGGAGCCAGCCCCCCGAGCACGGCTCTGTCT
>CAXZAJ010000488.1:0-1625 GCA_964293355.1 uncultured bacterium | reverse complement strand
GGCTGACGAGGCCATGTACGAGGCCAAGCGCAGGCGCAGGTTCCAGGAAACGGCCACTCTCTAGGCTTTTACCTTTCGCGGCGCATAGGCCGCGATCAGCGAGAGCAACGCTGACGCCGCCAGACCCGCCATGGGCAGTAGCTTGGCCGAGGAGGTGCCCTCCTTCATGAAGCTGCCCGCCGTGCCGAGCGCGTAACCCACCGCCACCGCGGCGAATGTCCAGGCCGGGTTGAGCTTGCGCTTGCCCGAAAGCACGATGGCGACGAAGAATGCCGGCACGATGCCCGCCGTGTATCCGTTGTAGGTCTTGATGAGTATGCCGATGATGTCCGTCTGGAACAGCGCGATGAGCGCCGCTACGGCTCCGACGACGACGACCCACAGTCTGACGCCCTTTACGGTCTTTTTCTTGAAAATGTCATGTTCCAGGACTCCAGCGGCGGTCAGCAGCACGGTGTCGGCGGTGGACAATATGGCGGCCAGGAGGCCAAAGATCAGCAGCGTGCCCAGGATACCCGGCAGGCTGTTGCGCGCCATGAAGTTCAGCGGGTCGAGGCCGCCGAGGTCGGTTATCGAGGCGCGGGTCCACAGACCTATGAACGTAACCAGCAGCGCAAATACCAGCATGCCCGCGCCGGACATGTACGAGCTCTTGCGGGCGTTGGCTGGCGTGTCGGACGACAGGATGCGCGAAAACATCATCGGGCAGATGAAGTACGAACCGCCCAGCACGATCACGTAATACAGAAGATCGAGGAACCCGAACTTGGCGTTGAACAGTTCCACCTTGACCATGCCGGTCGCTGGCGGGGAGCCGATGAACAGCCAGGCCAGCGCGGCTATCAGCGCGGCTGCCAGTATGCCAAACTGGAACAGGTCGGTGCGGAGGACCGATTTTTGCCCGCCGATCAGGGTATACACGACAAGGAACACGGCAGCGGCGACAACCGCGTATTGATGACTCAGCCCCGTAATGCCGGTGATTATCTTTGACGCCGCGACAAACTGCGCTGTGGCTATGCCCACCCAGGTGACAAGCACGATGAGCGAGGTCAGGCTCCGCAGTGAAGGTCCGACGAGTTTGTCTGCCAGGTCAGGCATGGTAACAGCTTCTGTTTCGCGCACCTTGCGTGACAGCAGGGCTCCCTGCAGGAAATGCGCAATGCCGCCCGCCGCTACGAACCAGAATGCCGGAAAGCCAATGTTGTAGTCTCGTGTGACGGTTCCTATCGTTATGCCGCCGCCTATGGTCGATGCGAGCATCGAGGCTACGACCAGCACTTTTTTCTGTGACCTGCCGGCGACCAGGAAGTTGTCCAGGGTATCATTGTACTTGAGGCTCGCAGTGGCTATGACGAGCAAAACGATTCCGTATGCGATCAGTAGTATGGTAGGCAACATGGTGACTCCTTGTAGCTCTGTCTGGTGAGCTTACCATAAAGTGTATCGCAAACTGTATCGTACGTCTATATGAAAACGGTACCCTGCGCATGCAGGGTACCGTTGAATGGGTTGTCAGGTCTCAGGCTACTGCTATGATGGCCTTGAAGTGGGCTTCGTCGACTGATTCCTTTTCCAGCAGTTCTGCCGCCAGCGTGTCCAGCAGGCTTTTCCGTTCCTCGAGC
>CAXZAJ010000487.1:0-1630 GCA_964293355.1 uncultured bacterium | reverse complement strand
CTCGGTGCCCGTCTTGTCGCGCCTGGTGGCACCGGCCACGTAGAATTCGCTGCCGACTATGGGATTTATGCCCGCTTTTTTGCATTCCTTGTAGAATTTGAGGGCTCCGAACATGTTGCCGTGGTCGGTTATGGCCAGACCTGGCATGCCGAAGTCTACCGCCCGCTGGATGAGGCTGCTGACGCTGGCGGCGCCGTCGAGCAGTGAATAGTCGGTATGTACGTGGAGGTGGACGAAGGACATGGCACGCAGTATAAGCCGACCCGGCCACAACGGTAAAGATGACCACCTACGGAAAATCGCTGTCAAACGGTAATTTTATGGTAGCGCGCCAGCCGCCTTGTGGCTATCATGCATGGATGAATATTTCAAATGACGAGCATGTCGCGAGCGCGTTGCACAGTCACGGAAGCGCTGGATCCTTCTCCGCCTTCCTCAAGACCTACGGTGGACTCTTTGATGAAAAGCCGGGCGCGGCCGAATTTGTCAGGATAGCCTGGCTCCAGACGCCGCTCGGGCCCATGCTTGCCGGTGCGGACTCCCAGTCGCTCCGTTTCCTTGATTTCTACGACCGCCGGGCAATAGACGCCCAGATTGCCTCCCTCAGGCGCACCAGCGGCATGCCCATAGCCCGGGGCGATTGCGCCATCCTGGATGAACTGCGTGTTGAACTTGAAGCCTATTTCAAGAGGCGCCTGCGCTCGTTCTCCATTCCCGTCACGTCGCCGGGCACCCCCTTCCAGGCACTGGTCTGGAGGGCGCTCTCCGAGATACCGTATGGTGAAACCAGGAGTTACGGTGAAGTGGCTCGCACCATAGGTTCACCGAACGCATCCCGTGCCGTGGGAACGGCAAACGGCGTCAACCGCATTGCCATCGTGGTTCCCTGCCACCGGGTGGTCAACGCGGACGGGTCACTGGGCGGTTACGGTGGCGGGCTGGAGCGCAAGAGAACGCTGCTGGAACTGGAAGGCGCGCTGCCGCCAGGGCTCTGAAGCTCACCGTTCAGTCGGGCAGGATCGAGCCCGGCTTGAGCCTGGAGGCGTTCAGCGCCCCGAGGCGGTTTCCCTCGGCTACGGCCTCGGCCAGGGTGCCGCCGCGTTCCAGCGTGCAGGCCAGACCTACACCGAATGAATCGCCGGAGCCGATGGGATTGATGGCGTCGACCGCCGGGGCGGCGAGCTCGCCGAGCCGCTGTCCATCCCAGTACAGCGTCGACCCGCTACCCCTGGTAACAACGAGATGGCAACCGTAACGTTCGCGGAATTCACGGCCCGCTTCGGCGACGAGCCTGCGCGCGTCCTCGTCATTCCTGACCGAGGCGTAGGGCACGCCTTGGGTCTGGGCCAACTCTTCGAGATTGGGCTTGGCGCAGACGGGCCGGTGTACCAGGCATTCCAGCAAATCGCGTCCCTTGATGTCCACGTGCAGGCGCTTGCCTGCCGTTGCAGCCATTCCGGCGAGCTTACCCATGGTGCCCGGCTCTATGCCGGCCGCAACTGTTCCCGACAGCATGACCACGTCCACCCGAGGCAGTAGCGAGGCAAAGCGTTCCAGCACGAGCGCGGAGGTTCCGGCGGGCACAGGCAGGGCTTCCTCCACCAGCTCGGTGGGCTCCCCCCCCCCCCGC
>CAXZAJ010000486.1:0-1647 GCA_964293355.1 uncultured bacterium | reverse complement strand
TCTGGAAAGCTGCGCTCACCAGGGCATAAATGCATACTGAGCAATGAAAGCAGGGAAAAGTCTGGCTTTTCCCTCCTTTTTATTTGACAAAGAGTCGCCATGGTATTACTCTTACTGTAGGAGTAATACCATGATGATCACCGAGAAAGGACAGGTTACCATACCTCAGCCCATACGCGAGGCGCTTGGCCTCAGGCCTGCCACTGAAGTTGAATTCATCCTGGAAGGTGACCACGCCGTACTCCGCAAGAAGGAAATGGCAGACATGGTCGCCGAACGTCTGGCCAGGTATCGCGGTACGGCTACGAGCGGCCTCAGCACCGACGACATCCTCGCCCTGACGCGCCCGTGAACGCCGTCCTCGTCGACTCCAGCGTCGTACTGGATTTGTTCACCGCCGACCGCACTTTTTATGCTCGATCGCTGGCCTGCCTCGCGTTGTACGGTGCCAAGGGTGACCTGCTTATCGATGACATCGTGTATTCGGAAGTATCGGTCGGCTTCGCTCGCATAGAAGAGCTTGATGAAGCGCTCTATGGCGCCGGCTTCATCGGCTCCGTAATCCCCAAGGAAGCGCTGTTTCTGGCTGGCAAGGCATTCCTGGCGTATAAGAGGCGCGGCGGCACACGAGTGTCTCCCTTGCCGGATTTCATCATAGGGGCACACGCCGCCGTAACAGGCCTTCCCTTGCTGACCCGCGATCCTGCGCGCATCAAGGAAGCCTACCCGGGCGTCCATATCATCGAACCCTGATTTTTCTTTGTAATCCTGCATAATTGTTTGCATGATGCCCTCAATACATGGTATTTTTGTACTAACTTCAAGGTCGTAGAGTAGCGTCACATCGACCGAACCTTCAGCGCCATGATCCATCCTCGAGCCGGCGCTGTACGACAATATATATATGGAGGTATGAATGACGATACGTCGATTATCGATCGTCGCCTTGGCCGCGGCAGTGCTTCTTGCAGCGTGCGCTACAAAACCACCTGCAGCTCCCGAACCCGAACCCCAGCCACAGGTTGTAGCTCCGGTACCCGAGCCGGTCAAGGAACCGGCCAAAGAGCCTGAAATTGCCAAAGAAGAACTTGACGCCTTGCACGGCCGCGTCCTTGCCCTGAGGAAAGAGGCCTTTGAACTCGGCCTCAAGGATCTCATGAGCAAGGAATATGCAGAAGCTGAAAAGCATTACCTCTCAGGAAAGTCGGCCCTGGATGTGGATAACAGGCCGCTCGCCAAGACAGAACTGGGCACGGCAGAACCCCTGTTTGCGGACCTCGTCACCAAGGGCGGCTCCATGGTTGCCAAGACGAGGCAGTCCGACGCCGCGGCCGCAAGAAAACGTGCGTTGGGAGCTGATGCTGAAGCGCTATCTCCGACATCGTTGGGGGTTGCTGATGCAGCATTGGCCGTTGCCGATGCAGCTCTGGCCGCGGGTGACTTCAAGGCAGCGATCGCCTCATACGGTCTGGCCATTTCAGCATTTGACGCGGTGGAAAAGCGATCCTCGGCACTGGCTGTAAAGGCTACTGTCGATGAGCTGGATTACGGTCCACTGGATGCGGGCAACTATGCCACGGCCGGTCAGAAGATGGCCTCGGTGGACGAGTTGCTGGCCAAAGATCCCAAGGCCGCTCAGGATGCGGC
>CAXZAJ010000485.1:0-1677 GCA_964293355.1 uncultured bacterium | reverse complement strand
CAAGAAGCCGTTTCCGGACATCTACCTTGAGGCGGCTAAACGCCTGGGCGTGCCCCCCGCTGACTGTCTCGTGATCGAGGGCGCGCCTGAAGGCATCCGCGCCGGCAAAGCCGCCGGCTGCATCTGCGTCGGCCTGTCTACATCCTTTACCGCTGCGGTACTCACCGAAGCAGGCGCCATGCTGGTGCTGCCGGACCTGACGGGCGGGCTCAAGGCGCTCAAGGAGCTCAAGGCTCTCAAGGGGATAAAGCGCTCATAATCAGATTCCTTGATACAGTCTGATTACCTGAGTATACTTGAGCATGGGGGCTTCAATGATAGTCATGTCGGTAACAGATTTTTCAAGAAATATAAAGCGAGTTCTCGATTCCGTGGAAACTGCGGGAGAAGAGGTAGTGCTTGTCCGTAACAAGCGCCGTATCGGAACGCTGGTTCCAGGTGAACCCTTCATGACGGCCCGGGAGGCCATGGGCGATCTGTACCACACACTCCCTGATGATGCAGGAGAAAACTGGGTTGCAGATTCGCGCATGCCCCGGCAGGGACCTTCGTCGCTGAGGGATCCATGGGCTGGCTGATCGATACCTGTATTTGGGTCGACATCGAGCGGGGCAGGATTTCACCGTCCGATGTTGAACGATACACTGCATCGGAGTCAGTATTCCTTTCACCGGTGACGATAGCCGAACTGGCTTTTGGTGTAGAAAATTCTCCTGACGAGGGAACCCGGGCGAAGCGGCTCGCTGCGCTTAATCGCATTCGACGTAAACCCAGCCTGCACATTACAGAAGAAACCGGGCTGGTTCTGGGGGCCTTGTCTTACGGTCTGGTCAAAAGCGGCCGCGCGACGCAACACCGCATCCAGGACCTCTGGATAGCCGCGCAGGCTATCCAGCATGGTCATAAGCTTCTTACCCTTAACGGAAAAGACTTCGATGACATTCCGGGCCTCGATGTGGTTGTTTTCGGGAAACAACCATAAACCGAGATTTTTACCCTACGGGCATCGGGCCACAGTCATCTCCTCGAATTTACTTCCTTTTCACCATCGTCCCTGCCTCCCAGGCGGACACCTTGCCCAGCCAGTCGGTGCCCACGGGCACGCCTTGATCGAGGCAGTACTTGTCCCAGACCGCGGTGAACGGCAAGCTCTTGGCTTCTTCCATCAGGGCCAGGCGCTCGGTATTGCGACCGGCGTTCTCCGCCTCGCGGATGAGGGCTATGGGTTCGAGCGAAGCCTCGAGCAGGGCTTTCTGGAGGCTACGCGAGCCTATTACCCAGGCGGCCACGCGGTTGATCGAGGCGTCGAAGTAGTCGAGGGCCATGTCAACCTTGGCAAAGGCTCCCTGACGGGACAACTCGCGGCACACATCGCGCACGTCGTCGGAGTACAGCGCCACGTGGTCGGAGTCCCAGCGCACGCCGCGGCTGAAATGGATAAGCAGGCCCGGCACAAAGGCCAGCAGGGCCGAGATCTTGTCGGAGATAGTCTCGGTGGGATGGAAGTGCCCCATGTCCAGGCAGAGCTTGAGTTGCTTCTTTACCGAGTAGCCCATGTAGAATTCGTGGCTGCCCACGACGTACGCCTCGCTGCCTATACCGGACAGCTTGCTTTCCACGGCATCAGTGATGGTGGGCGCCGGATAAGGTACCGAGGATATTTCAACCAGATCGCTT
>CAXZAJ010000484.1:0-1700 GCA_964293355.1 uncultured bacterium | reverse complement strand
CGACGGCCGGCGGATCCCAGACGATGGTGACCGGGTACACCTGGGTTTCAATTTTGACGATGGGGCAATCGCCGAAGTAGGCGCTGAAAATCTCGGCATTGATGGTGGCGCTGGAGACGATGACCTTGAATTCCGGGCGGGCGTCGAGGACCCGTTTGAGGAGGCCCAGTATGAAGTCTATGTTGAGGCTACGTTCGTGCGCCTCGTCAACCATGATGACAGAATATTTAGACATGGAAGGATCGAGCTTCATCTCCTGGAGGAGTATACCGTCGGTCATTATCTTTATTTTTGTGGACTGGTTGGTCTTGTCCTCGAATCGCATCTTGTAGCCGACGAGGCCCGGCATGGGCGTGCCGAGCTGCTTTGAGATGAATTCGCTGACGGAAATGGCGGCTATGCGCCGGGGTTGGGTAACGCCTATGATGCCGCCGTCAGCGTAGCCGGCCTCGTTGAGGATGACAGGCAGTTGGGTGGTCTTGCCTGAGCCGGTGGGGCTCTCCACGACGATGACCTGGTGTGACTGGAGCGCATCGAGTATGCGCTGTTTCTGCTGATATACGGGAAGGTTTTTCGCATCCATGAACCCATTGTAGCCGAAACAGACCGATTATCAAAGAACCCGCTCTCTCGATACACTCGGCGGCATGCTGAAGGAAATACTCTCTGACATCCTGACCCTGGCCGGCAGGGCCGCGACCGCCGCGGGGGGGGTGCCCGGGTTGCGGATGAACCGCGCGGCGATCGCTCTTGCCGCCGCGGCGGCCCTCATCGTCGTCGGAGCGATATCTCTGAGCGATGCGCTTGCCGCAGTGGACATGGGGACGATAACCCTGCTGTTGTCCATGATGGTGATAGTGGCTGCAATACGGCTGTCCGGGCTCTTTGACCTGGTGGCAGCGAGGCTTTCAGGGCTGGCCGGGTATCCGAAAGTATTCCTGGCGGCGATCATTGCGGCGGCTGGAGTGCTCTCGGCGCTGTTCCTCAACGATACGATGTGCCTGGTGCTGGGGCCGGTCGTAGCCGAGACAAGCCTGCGCGCGCGGCGAAACCCGGTGCCGTACCTGGTCGCGACAGCGACAGCCGCCAATGTGGGATCTGCAGCGACGATCATAGGAAATCCTCAGAACATGCTCATCGGTGCAAGGAGCGGCATACCGTTTGCCGAGTTCGTGGCACGGATTGGACCGCCCGCACTCCTGGGGCTCGCGGTGTGCTGGGTCGTCGTAGTGTTGGTGTTTCCTAAAGAATTTGCCAGGAATGGCGCCGGGGCGGCTGAGCGGCAGACCGAAGCGCATACCCTGAGCGCGGGGTTGATGGGGGCGGTGAGACTCGACAAGGCCCTTGCGATAAAGAGCGCCATAGCGAGCGCCGTGATGTTGGCGGGCTTCCTTGCTGGCGTTCCCGTCGTCATCGCTGCTCTCGTTCCTGCAGCCTTCATGCTGGCCTCCACGAAGATTGAATCGGAGAAGTTGTTTTCAGGAGTAGATTTCAACCTGCTCGTTTTCTTTGCAGGGCTTTTCATCATTACGGATGCCACGTCGCGCACTGCCGCCTTTGCTTGGCTAGAGCGTACCGTACTTTCGGGAGCCGCTGCTTCTCCCTGGGTTTTCGCCGCCGCTACGACCGCGGTATCCAATGTCGTCTCCAACGTGCCGGCCGTCATGCTGCTCCTGCCCGGCCACAGCGGTCCCCAATCC
>CAXZAJ010000483.1:0-1724 GCA_964293355.1 uncultured bacterium | reverse complement strand
GTCCGGCAGCGGTCCTCGTATCCAACAAGACCGGTGCCGGCATCGCGGAACTCAAGGCTGCCATAGACAGCGCACTTGCCTGCCTGCCCCCCGTGGCGCAAACAGGGGCCTACCTCTACGTTGACCGGACATTCTCTCCCCTGGGCGGCGGCACCGTCGTAACCGGCACCCTGGTAAACGGCGGACTGCGCACAGGCGACGAACTGCGGCTCCTGCCGCGCGGCGAAACGGTACGCATACGCGGCATCCAGAGTTACCATGAGCGCGTGGAGCATGCACAAGCCACCTGCCGTGCCGCCATATCCCTGACCGGGCTCAAGGGCGGCATAGAGCGGGGAGACCTGCTCGCCTCTCAACATGCCACTGGCGGCGCCGATCAAGACGCGCGGATCCTGTGCGGCACTGAATTCCTCTGCAAGCTGCTGCCCTTGCCCGGTTCTACGGAACTGTGCCCGCGGGACGCCAAGGGCAGACCCGTGATCAGGCCGGGCATGGAGGCGGAATTCGCCGTGGGCAGCGCCTGGCGTGACGTGGAATTGTGGCCCCAGAAACCGGCGGACTATGTACGCATCACGATGCGCTCGCCGGTGGCCTGCCCGGAGGGTGATGCTTTTGTGCTGCTGAGGCGGGGCGGAGCCGAGTTGCTGGGACGAGGGATCGTCCTGCGCGCGGGAACCACGACGGCTGAAGACAGGAAAGCGCTCGCGGCAGCATTGCCCCGCGCGGCGGCCGCATCTGAAACGTTGCGCTCGGCAAGCCAAGGCTCTGCGAGTCGGGAGGCAAGCACCGCCCTGAACGCGGTTGCCGATCAGGTAGCCATCGAGGCCTTCTACCGGGGCTGGGCGGTTGCACCCGCGGGGCTCCCCCCCGAATCAGCCACCTCCGCCGGTTTCATCCCCGCGGCCTCACCCAAAACCAGCCGCCTGTACCTCTTCGACCCATCCCGCTGGCAAGCCCTCCGCAAGGCCCTGCTGGCCGCCGCTGCCGAACCCGGTGGACTCACAAAGGCAGCCGGGGACTCGCTGTTTGCGGCAATTTTCGGCACAGGTGACCAAGCGGACGCCTTTGACGCGGCTACTTCCCGGCTGGAATCTGAAAAAGCCATAACCAGAAACGACGCCGTCTGGACCATACCCGGCGCAACCAGGAACCTGTCGCCTGAAGAAAAAGCCGTACTCGTGCGGCTCACCGCGGCGGGCAAGGCGGGGCTGGAACCCGGCAAGACCTCACCACAGACCGACGCGCGAGCGCTCAAGGCGCTGTGCTCCTTCGGAGAGGCCATGCCGCTGGACACGGGCATGTTCTTCTCGCGCGCAACGTTTGATGCATGCGTTGCGGCGATACTCCGTGGCCGCAAGGCCGGCGACAAGTTCACGGTCACCGAGGCCAAGGAGCGGTCCGGACTGTCCCGCAAGTACATCCTGCCGCTCCTCAACCGCATGGAGACCAAAGGACTGGTCAAGCGCTCGGGAGACGAGCGCGTCGTGCTGTAATCTGGATCAACCCTTTTTGAGAGCAGGTACTCCAACCGTTTCCGCGGCCGCATAGATGCGCTCGATCTCCGCCTTGGGCACCACGGCCTTGATGGCCAGCGCGATTATGATGATGCCGGGTATGTCGATGGCCAGACGCGCGAGCGCGAAGCGGACGCCGAGGTAATTCATCTCAAAAAACAACATCGGTATTTTAGTCGTAGACCACGCGCCGATGAAAATGAGGATATT
>CAXZAJ010000482.1:0-1735 GCA_964293355.1 uncultured bacterium | reverse complement strand
GTCCCCCCCCCCGAGGAAAAAAAGGCCGGCCCTTTTAATCTCCCCGAGGGAAAAACCACGCCGCCGGCTTCTGAAAAATAGGCTATAAGTCCTTGTCATTCAAGGAATTGCATAAAGCCGAGACCGAGAATCGAACTCGGTACCTGCGCATTACGAGTGCGCCGCTCTGCCAAGTGAGCTATCTCGGCGATTCGGGCGAGACTATACCTGAAACAGGGGATGAAGGGCAAGAGCCACGAAGTGCCAGACGCTATTTCTTGCGCTTGGAGTTGACGAAGCGGATGAAGTCGTTGATGTTCTTGACGACGATATGGTCGATGAACAGCTCGATGCGGCGCTGTTTTACAAAGTGCCCCAGCAGGGTCTGGACTTCAGCGGGGTTCATGCCGGCCCAGTGCGCTACGTCATCCACGGTAACCTTGAATTCGCGACGGTCTCCACTGACTTCACCCGGATTGGTGGAGCCCTGCGTCTCGTCTAGCATGAGGAATACGTCGGCTATCTTGGCCTGCGGATCGTCCAGGGTCAGGATCATGAAACGGCGCTTCTGGTCGTAGATCCGTTTGGTGAACACCTTGAGCAGCCGCAAGGCTATCTGCGGGTTGCCTATCATCAGGATCTCAAAATTGGCCCGGTTGAACTCGAGTACCTTGACGGTGTCCAAGGCTATAGCGGTCGCGGATCGCGGAGCGCCTTCAAGTATGGCCATTTCACCGAAAATCTCGGGGGCAGAGAGTATGTCTATGTTCTTTTCTATGTCACCGACAATCTTGGTTATGCGGACGCGCCCCGCCTGTATAAGGTAGAAACTGTCGCCCGGTTCATACTCGGCAAAGACGATCTCTCCGGGTTGGTAGGTCCGCGCAAAGCGCCCGAATCCTGCGAGGTCGGCCATGTCAGGCTCCTGCCAGCGCGTTGAGCGCTTTTTTTGCCTTGATGCGGGCGCTGGAATCCTCATCACCCGGCATCGACAGCACCTTGGAATAGAAGGCCTTGGCCTTGACCTTGTCACCCTTCTTGTCCCAGGACTGCCCCATGATGAAGAGGATGTCCGCCATGTCCGGATGCTTCGGGGCGCTCTGCACTATGCCCGTAAAGTGCTTTATGGACAAATCCCACTGCCCGAGGGCGAACAGGCAGCGCCCCATGTCGAACTGGGCCTTGGCCACGTACTCGGATTCATCACCCGCCTCGGCTATGACCTTGAGGGCTTTGAAGGCATCCTGGTACTTTTCCTGGGAGAACAGGCTTACGGCGTTGTAGTACTCCTTGGCCAGGTCAGAGAGGCTCGCGCCTTCCGAGGCCTTGCTTGCGCCGGCCTGCTGTGGCGCCTCGTCCGAAGACTCTGCATCGACGGAGAAGTTGGACGGAGGCGAAGCCTGCGCAGAAGCCGGTGCACCCGCAAGCGGAGCCGGCCCCTTGCCATCACCGTACCGTGAAAAAGAAGCCTCCGCGGTTTCCAGATAGCGCCCGGCAGGTTCGGCCATCTTGCCTGTCGGATAATAGGTCAGGTACCGACTAAGCACATAGCGGGCCTGGGAGTACATGCGATTGCGCAGGTAGTATTCTCCCGTCTTGAAGAGCCCTGTTTCGGCGTTTACCGCAGAGGGATTCTCCATGAGGTTTTCAACCTGCTTGTGTATGTGACGGAGTTGATTGGAAAAGACCTTGGGCATCTTTATGATGATGCGGGTGTTGGACATCGAGAAGGGTTCAAATTCGGGAACGGGGAACC
>CAXZAJ010000481.1:0-1738 GCA_964293355.1 uncultured bacterium | reverse complement strand
TCGCCGCGGGGCGGCTCATCGCTTGGGGGAGGGGGTTGGGGTGGGTAAGCGTATTCGCCGCGGGGCGGCTCATCGCTTGGGGGAGCGGTTTGCTTGACCAAGTCCTGGGTATAGCATTTAATGAATATTTAGTATGAGGAGCAATCATGAACCTGGAGCAGTACTTTTCACCCTTCCGTGAACATATCGTAGGTATAAGCGCGACCATGCAGCTCGCAGACGGCACTGCTAGCCCCATCGTCTATGCAGACTGGACAGCTTCCGGGCGGCTCTATAACCCTATTGAAGATTTCATGCTCCGCGAGATTGGCCCTCTGGTTGCGAACACGCATACCGAGACCACATACACCGGCGTTGCCATGACCGAGGCCTATCATCGGGCACGCCGCATCATCAAGGAAAAGGTGAACGCCTCCAGCGAGGATTCGCTGTTCTTCTCCGGTTTCGGCATGACCGCCGCGGTGAACAAGCTGCAGCGGCTCCTGGGCCTGCGCATGCCCGAATGCTGCCAGCATACCTGCCGCCAAGGCAAGCGGCCGCTGGTCCTCGTAACGCACATGGAGCACCATTCCAACCAGATAACCTGGGAGGAGTGCGATGTGGACTTGCTTCTCGTCCCCAGGGACGACGCGACGGGCCTGCCCGACCTTGCCTGGCTGGACCGCATCTGCAGGGACAACGCTGACCGCTCCCTCCTCATAGGCTCGTTTACCGCCGGTTCCAACGTCACCGGCCTGCTTCCGCCGTATCACGAGATGGCCGCGATAATGCACCGTCACGGCGGCTACTGCTTCGTCGACCTCGCGGCGGCGGCTCCGTACATCGACATCGACATGCACCCCGCGGATCCCCAGCAACGTCTGGATGCCATCATGGTGTCACCCCACAAATTTTTGGGCGGGCCGGGCTCGTCAGGCATACTCATACTCTCCAACGCCCTGTACACCTGCCACGTGCCCGACCATCCCGGTGGCGGCACCGTCAAGTGGACCACGCCGTTTGGCACCCACAGTTATGTCGACGAAATAGAGGCCAGAGAAGACGGCGGTACGCCGGGCTTCCTGCAGGCCATACGTGCCGCTCTGGCCTTCCAGCTCAAGGATGCCATGGGAGTGGCTAACATCCTGGCCCGCGAACATGAACTGGTGGACATCATCCTGGCGGAATTCCGCAAGGAACCCTCCCTCATGCTGCTGGAAGGCAACAACCTGAAACGCCTCGGCATCCTGTCGTTCTATGCCCCGGGAGAGCACTACAACCTCATCGTAAGGCTGCTCAATGACCGTTTTGGCGTGCAAACCCGTGGCGGCTGCTCCTGCGCCGGCAGTTACGGGCACATCCTGTTCAACATAGACAAGTCCACGAGCCGGCACATCACCGAGCTGATCGAGGCCGGCGACCTGTCCGAAAAGCCGGGCTGGGTACGCCTGTCCATCCACCCTACCATGACCGACGATGAAGCCAGATACGCCGCCAATGCCGTGGTGGAGACGATACGCCATTACCGGGAATGGTCCGCTGATTACACCTACCACAAGGAATCCGGTGATTTCAGCCGCAAGGACGGCGCAGGCCGCGCTCCGGACCTCATGTCCCGCTTCAAGGCGGTGTGAAATAAAAACGCCGTTCCGGCCCGGTCGGGGGCGGAACGGGGCCGCTTTATGAAGCAGGATTCCCCCATCGGGGGATGCCCGGGGCTTACTTGCCGGCGCTCTTCCACTGGCCAAACAGGGCCGCC
>CAXZAJ010000480.1:0-1771 GCA_964293355.1 uncultured bacterium | reverse complement strand
TGAGGGACCCTGATCCTACTCGGTCGCGGTATACCGAGACGGTGCCCGCCACGGTCTCCTGGCCCAGAACGATTGTATCCATAGACTCGACGACGCGAGAAATTATGGCAAAACCCTCGCCAGAGGCGTACCCGGTATCAGTGCTGTCGGATGCAGCATAGCTCCAGGGCGTGAACTCATGGAACGGCTTCATGTATGCATCCGACGCTGGATCAGGAACCGCGTCGTTCCGCACAACCTGTATGAGACCGGCAGCGACGCGAGATACGGTGAACCGGGTATCGGTGGTACCGGCAGCGAGATTGCGCACGAAGAGTTGCCGGGCTTCAGCGGTATCGGAAAGTGCATACAGGTTGCGCGCCTCGAGGGGATTGAACTGTCTGGAAGCCTTTCCGTCGGCATCAATCACATACGCATACAGTGTCTCGGTCCGGCTTGCGACAGTGCCGGTGCTGTATTCAGCAGTAAGAGTTCCTGGCGGTTCGGCATTCAGGAGCACGACACCCGAGGCAAGCGCGACGGAATATTCGTCACTGCGCAGTTGCCTCCTGGCTCCATCCGGAGTTGTATCAAAAAGATCCAGAGACAGGATCGGGGCTCCAGGCAGCACGAAACGGCGCCCGCGCAGGTTGTCACCAGGAGCCAGACTGTCTTCCCTGGCTTCAGCGCTGCCGAAAAATGTGCGCGTCTTCCATACAAGTCCATCCCAGCGGATCATCGCGTCGACAGAAATATCCCGGTCATCATCGCGGGCATTGATCGTTGCTCCAAAGGAACCAGGCACCGCGCCAAAGGTCATATACGGATAGTCGGGCATCGTTATGCCGGCATTTCCGAGCCTGGCCGAGCGGATGAACGTGCTTTCATTTCCCTCGAACGCCAATGAAAACATTGCATCAGCCATATTCTGGGTAACATAAGCCTCGAACAGCCACTGCTGCCTGAAACGGAGGAACACGTACAGGTCAGGTGTCTGGGTAAACAGAAAGGGAACGGCATTGAAGCCCGGGTCGGCTGAGCCGAGGGAAAGAGCCCCCGTGCTCAGGACAGAGGCCTCCCAGAACCCCTGTGCAAAGGCCTCCACATCCGAATCGCCAAGCTTTGTGGAAAACAGGCTTGAGGGAGGTTCCACCGGCAAGGCCGAAACGAGCCCCTGGGAAAATGAAGATACCGAACATAACGCACCGAGCGCCAGGGCGAACGAGACGTAGGTGGCGGGGCTCGGTCTTTTCTTTATCATCGTTCGCGTATATCATTGTAGCCCATGGAACGGGATATTGAGAAGTCTACACTGGATGCTCTGGCGTTGGCCTCCATCACGGCGGTGCTCGCCGGCGCGGTGCTCGGCGTTTCAGGAGTCTCATGGCGGGTCACCGCGTACTTCTCTATAGTCGGAGCCCTCTTCGACATCACCTTCACCTACGATTTCTTTCTGCGCCTGCAGAAAAAAACCTTCAGGTTTCCATGGCTGGCCTTCCTGTCGTCCGTACTGCCGCTGGCTCTGGTTTCAGGTCCTTTTCTGGCTGGCTGGGTTCTCGATGATCTAGGCGCGGCCGCGGTACGGGGATTCTGGCTCGGGGCACCGCCCGCAAGCGGACTCGGCGTCCTCGCGGTGCTCAGGCTGCTCCGGGTAACACGCCCGTTCTGGATTCCAGCCGGTGACAAGGTTTCCACAAGCGCCTCACAGTCCTCAGGCTACCGTGCCGCGGCCATCGTCGGCATCGCCCCGGTGCTGGCGGGGGCCTTCGCGTCGGGCGCGCGGCTTATCCCT
>CAXZAJ010000479.1:0-1771 GCA_964293355.1 uncultured bacterium | reverse complement strand
CATCAGCCGCAAGCGCAACCTGCTCGAGAAGCACAAAGAAGGCAAGAAGCGCATGAAGAGGGTAGGCGTCGTCGAGCTGACCCAGGAATCCTTCATGGCCGTACTGCGTGAAAACGAGAACGACGACAAGAAAAATTAAACCTGGCTCAGGCCAGCCTTATGATTTTTGTCGGGCGGTTGCGAGCCGCCCGCGCCAGTAGGCGGCTTCAGCTGCCACCCGCCTGAGCGCATCGTCTTCCAGTGCCAGCACCCGTTCCGGATCAGGAAAGTGGAAATACAGGAAATCCGCATCGGCGGGCAGGGCTCTGGGCCGTTCGCCGGATGTTCCTGTACGCAACGCTGTTGCCACGCCTTCAACCCGCCTGAGTCCTCCAGCCAGAAAATCATCCGCCATTTTTCTGCATGCTTCCGCATCGGCTGTGGTGCCCAGCGTTTTTGAGCCTATGGATTTTGTACCGCCAGCGTGGCTGCCGCTTCCGGCCAATGCCTCGAGATCCCCTGAAGAAATACGGCGCAACGGAAGCTCAGCTCCGAAGCCGCTCCTGAGATCCCCGGCACCAAGTTCCTGAAGTTCACCAGCCGCGAGCATCGCATACATGGTCAGAGCCGGATCGGTCAGAGAACCGTCCTGCTTGCGGATGCAGCCGTCCCGGAACGAGCTGGCCCAGGCATTGCCGCGCTTTTCTGTGCGGCTCTCGATCCGACGTGCCCGAAGGTCTGCCGGGCTGCCTCGGCAATGCGTTTTGCCCTGATTGAAGGCAAAATCCAGCCCCGCTACAAGGATAGTGCCTCCGAGGAGCCTGGCTATCCTGATGGCCAACACCCCGACCGATCCCAGCGGTGGAACAAGCGGAATGGGCAATCCCGTGGCCGCCAGGCGCGTCAGGAAGGCGCTTTCCGTGTATTCACTCAGGGTCAGGCTCAAAGGGCCTGACAGGGCCCTGTACGACGAAGGATGGGCCGTCAGATCAGCGACCAGTGTTACAGGCGCTCCGTCGAGCGGCAGGAAATCTTCCACGTTGTAGACCTGGCCTTCAAGACAGACGACGGCATCGGGAATCACGCCAGCCTGGGCCAGCGCGCCGGAGGCCGTGTCGCAGGCCAGCACGAACAGGCCATCACGATGAGCGCACAGGGCAGGCAAGACCGAGTCGAGGGACGGTCCCGCACCGCAGACGACTATGGGTTTCCCGCCAGCATCCACGGGCGCCACGGCTTCCCATCGCAGCGACCCCAGGTTGGCGATGATGTTTTTAGTCCAGAGACGGCCCATCCTGACGAGCGCCAGGCGGTTGCGGAACCTTACCTGGATATCGGTATCGATAGCTGCCAGCGCCTTGTCATACGCAGGCTCGTGCAAGGCTCGGCCACCGGACAGGCGCACCTCGATGGCGCGCCTGAAGCGGGCCGGCGACAGGCGCTGTTCAAGGGTACGGTACGCGGTTATCGCCTCGAGTGGCGAGCACAGGGCTACACCAGGGAAGTCATCGTCGATGATGTGTCTGGCAAGCGTGAGGAGTTCGTTGTCTGATTCGATGCAGAGTACCGCGCTCGAGTCCGGCAACCGGTGTAGCAGTTCCCGCAAGCCATGGCACAGGCAGGGTGTGGGCACGACATACAGCGTTTCCGGTTTTACCGGTACGGCTAGAACGGCCGCCCGCGGTGCAGCTCCCGGGTCACGGCTGGAATACAGCCAGCGTCCCTGGAACTGGATGGAAAAGCCACTGCCCGCATCGACGAGGAGGGGCTTCGGGTCATCCACGGCGGAAGA
>CAXZAJ010000478.1:0-1779 GCA_964293355.1 uncultured bacterium | reverse complement strand
CGGCCTTCCAGACTGAAATTGGCCAACTGTCCGCATTGGACTGGCCGAGCTTATAGCTGTCAGGTCTTTCCACTTCCTCGACTATGACAGCGGAACCAGCCTGTTCGAATACCTTCAGGAAGGGGGTTCCCTGTTTCTGGTCCAGATCCTGCGATTTCCAGTATATGGTCATCGTCTGCTCGTTGGAGTCGTTCATTCCCGTACAGACGATATTGAGATTGTGGTCTCCGATCAGGTCATTGACCGAAACCTGAAACGTCTTGTTTTTGGTTACGAGGCTTGAGCCTTTCCATGATCTGGTCCACTTTTTACTGAACGGTGAATAGTCTGCCAGAACGACCTTGATGGAGCCTGTGGGATCGTCTGATTCCCTGATGACGAGTACCTGTTCCTCTTCGTCATCGAAATCCAGATTGAAAGAATACAGATCCAGCAACGTTTCATTTGCTTCAAGTGGAATTGAACTCGTCGTTGGCTCCCCTATGGAAGAGCTGGCTGGCGTCTGCTCAAGATCTGTTCTGGAGCTGGCTTCGAGCACCCGCGAACGTACGGGTTCATCAGCGCTCCTGGAATTGCGTGTTGATATGTAAAAATAGCCTGTGGCAGAGAGTGCCAAGGCAATGGCGACGACAAATATCATCTGCGTAAAGCGTTTCATGTGGTTGCTGGATTTCCTTGTTGGCCGATGCTCAGGATCTGGACTTTTCCAACGCGGCCATTACGAGTTCTAGCACCTTGTTCTTGATTGTTTCAAGGGGATAGGGAGACTTGAAGCCGGCCGCGCTCTTGTGGCCGCCTCCCCCGAATGACTGGGCAATCTGGGCAACATTGACGGTGCCCTTTGACCTCAGCGAGCATCTGAGTGTGCCTTCTTCGTTTTCCTTGAAGAATATGGATACTTCTACAACGCCAGCCTGTAGAGGGATGTTTATGAAGCCGTCGGCTTCCTCGTACAAGCATCCAGTTTCCTTGAGCATGGTGCAGGTGAGTGTCTGGACCGCTATTTGATCCTGTTCGTACAGCTCCAGTGACGAAAGCACGTCTTTGCGCAGGAGCAGGGTACTGACGGCTGAGGATTCATAGAGTGCACTGTGTATCCTTGCAGGATTTGCGCCTCGTCGCACCAGTTCCAGTGCTGCCTCGAAGGTTCCCACTGTTGTCTTGGAATACGCAAAGGAACCTGTGTCATAGACGATACCGGCAAACAATGCTGAAGCCATATCGGGGTCCAGATCACTGCCGAGTTCTTCCAGAATCCTGTATACCATCTCGCAGGTTGAAGAATATGCCGGCATGGAGCAGATTTTTTCGGTAGATACTCCTTTTACCTCATGATGGTCGATAATGAGAACCTCGCGAGCCTTGGCCAGCAACCTGTCCGCTGCTTGTCCGGAATACATCACATCGCTCGTATCGACGAGAATGATAGTGGAACGCTGGACTTCATCATCGTCGATTGTTGCATCTGCAAGCGAGCCTATGATGCCGGTCGGATTCATGAAGGCGTAGGAGTCAGAATACTTGTCGGCATTGATTACCCTGACGCGCTTGCCGAGGTTCCTGAGTGCCGTAGCCAAGGCGAATTCCGCGCCAAGGCCATCGGCGTCGGGCGACTCATGGGAGCACAGTATGAAATCATTGCCAGCAGACAGATAGGTGGCTGTTTCCGCGATATTCATGATCGGGTGGATCCACGGCGTCTGCGCCCCGCGACAAGGACCGCGATAATGATGCCAACCGCCGCTGCCGCCGCGAGTGACGCTGCCAGTGGGGCTCCGG
>CAXZAJ010000477.1:0-1790 GCA_964293355.1 uncultured bacterium | reverse complement strand
GGCGATCTCTGAAATTTCCGGAGTACTGAGCGCAGGATTGCGGTGCGACAGCATCGACCCGCCGGCAGCCTCGAGATCCGGATGGATCAACCAGGGATTCGATTCGACTCCCGGCCCTTTCTTTACATACACGCCACCGTATTCAGCGGCCCAGCGGCGGGTCAGGACGATCTGCTGGAACAGCCCCTGTGCCCGTTCAAGGATGACCTCCTTGACCAGCGTCGTGTTGCGCAACGCCACCCCAAGGAAAATCCCGGAAAACAGTACGAGGATTATCAGCGTCAGGGAAACCAGGAACATCCTGTACGCCCTGCGCTCGTCATGGACTATCTTGCTGCTGTCAAACATCGAACACCTCGCGAGTTTACCTGAATTCTGTTACGAACACATACCGTACGTGTTTTTTCGATGATGAACGTGTAGTATATCATAGAGTGGAGGACTTGCATGGACAGACGTGAATTCCTCAAGGCAATCGGTACGGCTGCGGCGGCGGCCACCTTTGGTCTGGCCAGCCTTGAACGGCCGTACTGGGCCATAGTCCGCGCATCTGATATGGTAGCGGTACCCAACGGCGAACCGCCCGCCCTCGTTGATGCCGCGATCGCGGCCATGGGCGGTATGGCACGCTTCGTCAAACGAGGACAGACCGTCACCATCAAACCGAACATCGGCTGGGCCGTAGCCCCCGACCTCGGGGCCAATACCAATCCTGTCATCGTCAAACGCATCATAGAACATTGCCTGGATGCCGGAGCACGGAAAGTCTACGTCTTTGACAATTCCTGCGATTCCTGGCGCCTCTCGTACTCGACGAGCGGCATAGAAACCGCATCAAAGAACGCCGGCGCAGAGGTTGTGTCAGCGCACTCGGAGAGCCTGTACCAGACCGTTACCCTGACCGGCGGCACGACGCTCAGGAGCATAAAGGTACATGAACTGGTGCTGTCCAGCGATGTGCTCATCAACGTGCCGGTACTCAAGAACCATGGCGGTGCGGGCATGACCGCCGCCCTCAAGAACTACATGGGCATGGTCTGGGACCGCAACGAATTTCACCGCAAGGGGCTGGACCAATGCATCGCGGAAGCCAGCCTTGCCCGCAATGCTGACCTTACCATCATAGACATGTACCGCGTCATGAAAACCGGTGGCCCCCGCGGCAACCCTTCCAGCAAGCGGGAACTCATGAAGATGCTCGTTGCCTCTGTTGACCCGGTCGCCGCGGATACCGCAGCCGCCAAGGCGCTGGGGTTCGAGCCATCGGCCTTTGGCTACATCGCGGGCGCAGCCAGGCTCGGCCTCGGCGTGACCGACCTTGAAAAACTGGACGTGCGGCGGATCGTCCTGTGACCGCCCGGAAAACGATGCTACGAGCCCGCCAAGCCAGGCTTTTCCGGGCTGCCCGTATCGCGGCGGCCTCTCTGGTAGCCGCCGCCTTCATCGCGGGTATCGCCGCCGGGGCGGCTTCCAGCGCGGCGCTCCGGCTCGCAACCCTTTTGTCCTCCGTCCAGCTCCTCCCGTCCCTCGCCACCGCCTTTGCCACCGGGCTCGCCGGCTCCGGTCTGGCCTGGCTGGTAATCCTGGTCCTTACGGCCCTGGGCGGCCGCTTCTACTGCTCTGTCCTGTGTCCGCTGGGTTTGATGCAGGATGCGGCATACCGTATGGGCGTCATCCTCGCGCGGTTGTTCCGTGGAAAACCAGGCTCGCGGAGCCGGTCCAGGAATCAGGAAGTCGCAATGACGCGCCCCATTCCGCGAGCCTTCACCATCGCGCTTGCGGCGGCTGGC
>CAXZAJ010000476.1:0-1795 GCA_964293355.1 uncultured bacterium | reverse complement strand
ATAATTGTCAGGGTTTGTGCCAGATTTTTGTCTTGCGCTTTTGTTTGACGACGCTGTATGAGCTCATCATGATCGAGGCGGCCTCGAGTCCGGGCACGTTTTCGCAGATTATCTTGACTATCACGGTCATGGGTACTGCAAGCACGAGGCCGGAGAAACCCCACAGCCAGCCCCAGCCGGACAGCGATACCAGGATGATGAACGGCGAGAGCCCAAGGTTCTGGCCCTGCACCCGCGGTTCGACGATATTGCCCAGCACCATGTTTACACCGAGCACCGTGATGAACGCACCGATTATCGGGCTCGGATCCGGCCAGAACTGCACGAGCGCGAAAACCGTGACTCCGGCGCCGGCGGCGATGGAGCCGATGTTCGGTATGAAGTTGAGTATGAACGAGATGACGCCCCAGATGATGGGAACATCCATACCCAACCACGCCAGGATGAAGCCCACAAGCACGCCCGTGGTCAGGCTTATGAAGAACTTGACGCTCAGATAGCGGGCTACCTGCTTTATGACGTCTGCGACTATCCGCTGTATCCGTGTGGACATGATGCCTGCGAAAGCGGTTTCTATACGGCTCCTGAAGTGGCCAATCTCGAGCAGGAGAAAGACTACAAACAGAATGACCATCACGGTGTCCGACATGAAGCCGATGAGCGACTCCGAGGTTGACAGAGCAAACGACTGTACCTGCTCCCGCACGCCTAACTGGCCCCACAGGTTCTGGAACAGGCTGATCTGCTCGTCATAGGGTAGCTTGAAAGTTGTCGCGATCAGTTCATACAGGTATGCGAAGCGTTCTTCGTATTTGGGGTACAGAGAAACAATCGTCTTGACGCTCTGAAAGAGCACCAGTACGACTCCATACACTGCGGCAGCAAGCATCAGCACCACGACGACCGCTCCGATGGCGCGCGGTATCTTGATTTTTTCAAGCATGATTATCACGGGTTCCAGCACGAAGGTGAGGAGCACCGCGATGATGAGGGGCAAAATTACAGGCGCGGTAAGTTTGAGCGATCCTGTAGCGAGCATCAGTGCGATGAATCCCATAAGGAACAGGTTGATCCTCGCAAAGCTAGCGCTACGGTACTTTTCTTCGGCCATGGTTTCCTGACTTTCCGGGCTAGCGCGTGATGGTCTGTTTTGAGACGTATGCTTCTGTGCAACCGGGAACTACGCGGATCTTTTCGAGCCAGCCCTTGGCTTCGCGTTCAGTAGGGTAGGGGCCAATGCGCACACGGTACCAGGTTACGCCGTCAAGATCCTTGACTGTTATCAGCGTGGAGAGGTTCTTGGTAGCCAGTTCCCGCTGCAGATCGTCCGCGCGGGTACGGCTCGTGAAGGCGGCTGCCTGAATCCAGTATTCAGCAACGGTTTTTGGCACCGCTGGTGTTTTTGCCGCAGGCTTGGCCGCCGGCTTGACCGTTGCCGGGCTTGCAGCGGTAGCGCTGGTGCTGGACGTTGCGGGTGCTGGACTGGTCGCTGCCGGTTTTGCCGTGATTGTTGCCGGTTGTGACGTCGACGGGGCTGGTGCGTATGGCTTTTCCGTTGCGGCCGGCAGGGTCGACGCATCGGGCTTTTCA
This sequence comes from uncultured bacterium, assembly GCA_964293355.1. GTDB lineage: Bacteria > Spirochaetota > Spirochaetia > Treponematales > UBA12059 > SZUA-370. Next base: position 205 of record CAXZAJ010000476.1, on the reverse strand, counting down.
CCGTATACGATGATGATGTCCGAACCGGGAGCGGTGCTGGTCGCGGCCGGCGCAGGCGGAACCGGCGCGGGCTCGACCGTGCGCACATACTCGTCCGGCGAGGTGGACCGGGGCGGGGCAACGGCGGCTACTGAAGCAGGCGCGCCGGCATTAGAGCCACGCGGGAAGGCCAGGGCCAGCGCTATGCCGGGTGCTACCACGAGAA
>CAXZAJ010000475.1:0-1812 GCA_964293355.1 uncultured bacterium | reverse complement strand
AATAGGAAAATTGGGCACAGAGCCACAGAGAAGATGAGGTAAGAGAAGCTTTGGGAGAGGAGAAGACAAAAAAATAATGCACAAAGTCACAGGCAAGGCGAGAATCAGGGAGCAAAGTGCACCGCAAAGGAAAGAAATCAAAATATCTTTATTTCCTTCCTTCACTTTTCCCCTCATCTTCTCTGTGTCTCTGTGCCTCTGGGGTTAGTATTTCGTCAGAATTGTTCTAGGCACCGTGGCAGTGTTTGTATTTCTTGCCGGAGCCGCAGGGGCAGGGGTCGTTGCGGCCGACCTTTGGATACGTCCGTACCACGGTTGCGTTTCTCGGAGCGGCTGCCTGGGCCATGGCCCCGGATGAGGCTTGAGCCTTTGCCGCGCTCGCTGCCTGAGCCCCGGCGCTTGCGCCGCTGAACTGACCCATTTCATCGTGACGCGTTTCGCCGCCCGTGACCACCGGCCGTATGGTGCGTTCTTCCTGTGTCTGGATGCGTACCAGATAGAGGGTACTTGCTACCGTCTTGCGTATGTCCTCTATCATGGCCTCGAAGAGTTCAAACCCTTCAAGCTTGTACTCCAGCAATGGATTTTTCTGGGCATAATGGCGCAGGTACACGGCCTCGCGGAGCGCTTCCATGTTTTCCAGGTGATCGAGCCACTTCTGGTCTATCGCCGAGAGGTATTTCCAGCGAAGGAAGTGGTTGAGGTTGGCCTGTCCGGCCATAGCCAGCTTTTCCTGGAGGTCGCGGTCCAGCTCAGCGGTTGCCGTGGACCGCAGGTCATCTACCTTCCTGGTTTCAGGCGCATCGGATTTGAACGGCAGCACGAAACCGAAACTGGTCTTGAGGTTGTCCTGCAGCGAAGCGTACGCCGCCTTCTGGTCTGACTTGAGCCCGTCCTCGTACTGCTGGAGGAATACCTCGAGCATTTCCCTTGCCGCCCCCACGATGCGCGTCGCCAGGTCGCTGTCCTTGACGATGGTGTCGCGCTGGTCGTAGATGAATTTGCGCTGCTGGTTGAGCACGTCATCGTACTCGAGCAGGTGCTTGCGAATATCAAAGTTGCGTTCTTCGACGCGCTTCTGGGCGTTTTCCATGGTCCTGTTGAGCAGGGGGTGGTAGATCGGCTCGCCTTCCTTCATGCCCACTTTCATCATGAGGCCCTTGAGGTTGGTGCCGCCGAAGAGGCGCATCAGGTCGTCGTCCATGGATATGAAGAAGCGCGAACGTCCAGGATCACCCTGGCGGCCGGAGCGGCCGCGCAGCTGGGTGTCGATGCGGCGCGGTTCGTGGCGCTCGGGGGCGAGCACGTAGAGGCCCCCGGCGGCTTTTACCGCCTCGTAATCGGAGCGCCAGCTTTCGTATTCCTGCGCCAGCACGGCGCGGAAGGTGGCCTCGTCGGCCGTGGTGCCGGCCCGCTTGCGGGCGCGGTACTCGGGATTGCCGCCGAGCTTTATGTCCGTACCGCGGCCGGCCATGTTCGTCGCTATGGTTACCGCGCCGCGTGAACCGGCTTCCGCGATTATGGTCGCCTCGCGGGCGTGGTTTTTGGCATTGAGCACCTCGTGTCGCACGCCGCGCCGGGTGAGGGCATTGGAAAGCCTTTCGGACTTGTCGATGCTCACCGTACCCACCAGCATGGGCTGGCCCTTGGCATGGGCTTCAGCTATTTCGTCGCAGATGGCGTTGAATTTTTCCGCCTCGTTGAGGAACACGAGATCGTCCTCGTCGAGGCGGGCCACCGGCCTGTTGGTTGGGGTGACGACAACGTCGAGCTCATATACTGGGATTATTATTCGACGGACAGAAAACACTA
>CAXZAJ010000474.1:0-1872 GCA_964293355.1 uncultured bacterium | reverse complement strand
ATTGCTGTCGCACGCGGACGCCCCTGACGCCTATTTCATAGTCAACGCCGATACCCATATCGGCGCCACCAATTATCTGATGACCGCGGGGAAATCGCACCGGGAGCGCATCGTCTTCGCCTCGTTCGACGAGATGCCGTATTCCCCATTGCTGCAATTCTGCCGCTACTCGGTTTCGCAGCCCATAGCCCGCATGGGCGAACTGGCCGCGCTCATGCTGCTGGGCCGTATCGAGGGAGGTCCCGTTGGAGCTCCCTCCATCGCACGCCTCAAGACGACACTCATCAAGCATTGAAACATGGAGGATTACATGGCTGACACGAACGATATGAACATCGCCGCCCCGGAAACGAGACTCGCCGGTGGACTGCCTAAAATAGGTATCAGGCCGACGATAGACGGCAGGCGCAACGGCGTCCGCGAATCGCTTGAAGGCCCGACGATGGCCATGGCCAGGGCTGCAGCAAAACTCATCACCGAGAAGCTCCGCCACCCGAGCGGCCATGCCGTAGAGTGCGTCATTGCCGACTCCACCATAGGCGGCGTCGCGGAGGCTGCCGCCTGCGCGGACAAGTTCACGCGCGCCGGCGTCGCGGTTACCCTGACGGTCACGCCCTGCTGGTGCTACGGCTCGGAGACCATGGACATGGACCCCCACACCATCAAGGCCGTGTGGGGCTTCAACGGCACCGACCGGCCCGGTGCCGTATACCTGGCCGCAGTGCTCGCGGCCCACAGCCAGAAGGGCTTGCCGGCTTTTGGCATCTATGGCCGCGATGTCCAGGACCTGTCCGATACCGACCATATTCCCGCCGACGTCGCGGAAAAGCTGCTGCGGTTCGCCCGCGCTGGCCTGGCTGCGGCGTGGATGCGGGGCAAGAGCTACCTGTCGGTAGGCTCGGTTTCCATGGGCATAGCGGGCTCCACGGTGGATCCCGACTTCTTCCAGGATTACCTGGGCATGCGCAACGAGTACGTGGACATGTCCGAGCTCGTCCGCCGCGTCGATGAAAAAATATATTCTGACGCCGAGTACAAGCGCGCTCTGGCGTGGGTCAAGGAACACTGCAAGGAAGGCCCCGACACCAACGATCCCAAGGTACAGCATTCCCGCAAGCGCAAGGACGATTCCTGGGCCATGAGCGTCAAAATGGCCATGATCGTGCGCGACCTGATGGTTGGCAATCCTGACCTCAGGCGCAAGGGGCTGCACGAGGAAGCGCTGGGCCATAATGCCATCCTGGCAGGCTTCCAGGGGCAGCGCGCCTGGACCGACCACTTTCCCAACGGCGACTTCATGGAGACCGTGCTCAATTCAAGCTTCGACTGGAACGGCATACGTCAGCCCTACGTGGTGGCTACCGAGAACGACGCCCTCAACGGCGCGGCCATGCTGTTCGGACACCTGCTCACCGGCACCTCGCAGATCTTCTCCGACGTGCGCACCTACTGGAGCCCGGAGGCGGTCCAGCGGGTAACCGGCTGGAAGCCCGTAGGGCCAGCTGCCGGCGGCTTCATCCACCTGATCAATTCCGGTTCTACGACGATGGACGGCACGGGCAAGCAGCGCAAGGACGGCAAGCCCGCCATGAAGCCGTACTGGGAAATCGCGCCTGCGGAGGCCCGGGCCTGCCTGGACGCGACGAGCTGGCGGTATGCCGACCTGGGCTACTTCCGGGGCGGCGGCTATTCGTCGGACTTCCTTACCGAGGGCGGCATGCCGGTCACGATGACCCGCATCAACCTCGTCAAGGGCGTCGGACCGGTCCTGCAGATAGCCGAAGGCGTCACCGCGACCCTGCCGGATGAGGTCCACAACAAGCTGGACAAGCGCACCAACGAGACCTGGCCCACCACCTGGTTCGTGCCGCG
>CAXZAJ010000473.1:0-1898 GCA_964293355.1 uncultured bacterium | reverse complement strand
CGACGGAACCCTGATGATACGGCACGCCAAGCACGTTGAACGCGCACGGCGCGGCAGAATAGAGCCGGGTGACGAGCGCTTCTGGGGCGAAATCGAGGCGCTGGCATTCGGGCGTACACAAAAATCAAAAATGGCCACCGACATCGGAGCCGGAGACGGCCCGGAAGCTGCCCAGGCCTGGCTGATCAAGGCTGGATTGTGGACGGCGCGGACCAACCCCCACCCCATACGCTCGGGGCATCCATCAAAGGCGCCTGAACTGGAACTGGGCCCTGACGACGACGAGGGACGCATCGACCTTACCGCTATGGAGGCCGGGGCCATAGACAATGCCGGGAGCCCGACCCCCGCCGACGCCATCTCGTGGGATGCCGAAGCCGTGTGGGTGCACGTCGCCGATCCAGCGAGCGCCATAACACCCGGCAGCGCGGCTGACATCGAGGCGTCCAACCGCTCCGGCACGCTGTACCTGCCAGAAGGCGCCATACCGATGCTGCCGGACGCCGCCCTCGACCGTTTCGGGCTCGGCCTCGCCGATACCTCGCGCGCCTTGTCGTTCAGGGTAGCGCTTGACGCCGACGGCCTCGTCACCGATGTCAGGGTCGTGCCGAGCCGCGTCCGCGTGACGAGACTGTCCTATGGCGCCGCAGACCCGCTGCTCGCAGCCGGCCCGCTGGCGGAACTTGCCCGGATCGCAGCCCTGCGCAAGGCCTACCGGCAGCGCAACGGCGCCATCGACATAGACATACCGGAAGTGCGCGTCTCGGTAGACGCCGGCGTGCCCCGCCTCGACCCCGTTCCTCATTTTACCTCAAGCGGCGTGGTGCGCGAGATGATGGTGATGGCCGGCGAGGGTCTGGCCCGCTGGGCCTTTGACCGGAACCTGCCGTTTCCGTACTACAGCCAGGAAGCCCCTGGCTCCCGGGACGACCTGCCTGAAGGGCTCGCCGGAGAATTCGCCAAGCGGCGGCTCATGAAGGCCGGCATGGCCGGAGTCCAGCCGCGCGCTCACCAGGGCCTTGGCGTGACCATGTACGCGCAGGCTACCAGCCCGCTCCGCCGCTACGGCGACCTCCTGGGGCACCAGCAGGCGCGGGCTGCACTGGCCGCTGAGCATGGCCGCAAGGCTGAGCCCCCGTTGCCAGCCGACGAACTGTCCATGCGGCTGGCCCGCGCCGCAGCGGGCGGCCAGGCCGTGCGCAAGGCCGAGCGCCAGAGCGAGCTGCACTGGACCATCGCGTGGCTGCTGGACCGCCCGGGCTGGGAAGGCGACGCCGTCGTCGTGCAGGCCGGCAGTGGCGACGCGCTGCTCTGCGTGCCGGAAATCGGTCTGGAAACCAAAGTCAGGAACTCCGGGCTGGAACTCAACCAGCCCGTACGGGTTCGTTTCCAGAAGGCCGACATAGCCAGACTCGAGGTGCAGTTCTCCATAGTATAGTTGACCGGGAGCCGCGCCTCATCTATGCTTGCGCCGTGAGCATGGAACAAACTGACTATCGCCTCGCGGCGATCATGTATACCGACATAGTCGGGTTTTCTCGGATGATGGAACGGGACGAGGCCGGCACGCTCGACATACTCCGTTACCATAACGCCCTCGTTACCGACATAGCGACCAAGCGCCACGGCACCGTGATCAAGACCATAGGCGACGCGTTCCTGGTGGACTTCCGCAACACCGTGGAAGCGCTGCAGTGCGCCATGGACATCCAGGCCGCCATCTACGAGCACAACAAGGTAGGCAAGGGCCAGCCGCTCCTCCTTCGGATTGGCCTCCATCTCGGCGACATCTATTTCTTCGAGGACGACGCCCTGGGCGAGGGGATCAACATCGCCAGCCGCCTGCGGTCCTTTGCCCCCCCCGGCTGCATCTGCTTCTCCCCGGGCGTCTTCAAACC
>CAXZAJ010000472.1:0-1935 GCA_964293355.1 uncultured bacterium | reverse complement strand
CCCTGGCCCCTTGCCCGCCAGCCGGGAAGCTGCCGTTGTCATGCTGGCTGATTGCGTGGAGGCCGCTTCGAGGACGCTCAAGCGACCGACCACCGGACGGCTGGAGCAGTTCGTCAAGGAAATGGTCATGGGACGCTACGAGAATGGCCAGCTGGCAATGTCCAATCTCACCTTCAAGGATCTTGAGCTCATAAAGAATTCGTTTGTCCGGGTGCTATCAGGGCATTTCCATTCCAGGATCGAGTACCCCAAGACCAGGGAGCAGGCATGAATTCCGTCGGGGCCGATTTTCGTGACATGCCGGAGCCTGCCTGGCTCGATGCTGCTGCAGCCTTTGCGGTTAAGGCCATAGACGCGATTGGTGAGGATTCCTGGGACCTGTCGCTGTATTTCTGTGGAGATGAGTTCATGGCTGGACTCAATGCTGAATACCGTGGCAAGGAAGGCCCTACCGACGTGCTTTCGTTTACCCTTGGCGAATGGGTGGAGGGTGAAAACGGCCGTCGCTATATCGCCGGAGACGTGGTAGTATGTCTGCCGGTTCTCGAACGCAACGCGGCTGAGTTCGGCGTGAGCCAGAACGAGGAGCTGAAACGCCTTGTCATGCATGGCGTGCTGCACCTTTCCGGCCTTGATCATGCTACGAACGGCCCTGACGAACCCATGCTGGTGCGCCAGGAGAGCCTGCTTCTGACTTTATCGGAGGAAAAGATATTTTGAAGACGAGCGGTTTTATCGAAAAAATCAGGATGGCGATGCGTTCCAGGAATGCTGGTCCCGAAGAGGATGCCGATGAGGTAAGTTCCGAGCGTCGCGACATGATACGCGGCATCCAGGAGCTCTCCGAGACGACGGTCAAGGAAGTCATGGTTCCACGTATCGATACGGTCTTCGTATCGATCGATGCACCGCGCGATGAGTTGCTGGAGATCGTTACAACGTGCGGCCATTCCAGGATACCGGTGTATCGCGAGACCATCGACGATGTTGCCGGAGTTCTCTACGTCAAGGATCTCCTGCTCGCCATAGCTAAAAACGAGCCCATCAACCTGGCAACCATGATACGCAAGCCTTTTTTTGTGCCTGAATCCAAGCGCATAGATTCCCTGCTCCGCGAATTCAAGCGCCGTCATGTGCATATCGCCATCGCGATAGACGAGTACGGCGGAGTATCTGGCATCGTCTGCATGGAAGACATCATCGAGGAAATAGTCGGAGACATTCAGGACGAGTTTGACAATGAGCGTGAAGACATCGTTGCAATCGGCGACGCCGCCTGGCTCTGTGATGCCAGGGTCAACCTCGAAGACCTGAACGAGGAAACCGGGCTGGGCTTGCCGGTGGAAGGATTCGATACCCTCGGCGGCTTCGTTTTCGACCTGTTTGGCAAAATTCCTTCACGGTACGAAAAAGTCGCCTGGAAGTCCTTTGACTTCGTCATCCAGGAGATGGACGGGCACCGGATCGGTGCCGTCAAGATCCTGCGCAGGCCGGAGGCTCCCGAGGAATCGTGACGAGACCTGCGGCCTTCCACACGGCCGTACTGCCAGCTGCGGTACTGATGCTTGCCGCGGTGATGTCCGCCTTCAGCCAGACAAGCAAGCCCGCCGATGCGCGGTCGCTGTACAATGCCGGAGTGGCCCTGATGGCTACCGGTGAAACCTACCGGGCCATTGATGTGTTCACCGAGGCCGTCACGCTCAATCCCTCCTACGGCGATGCCTGGGCCATGCTCGCCCGCTGCCAGTATGAATTGGGTGAATATGAGCGTGCTGTATCGTACATACAGGAATCGTACAAATTCGGTCCGCGCTCTCCCTCGCTCGTAACGCTGGAAGCCTTTGGCGCCATCGGCCTCGGCAAGCTGGCCGTGGCACGTACCCTCTTCGGCGAAGCCCTCGTGCGCCGGGCTAACGACCGGGATGCCCGCTGCGG
>CAXZAJ010000471.1:0-1943 GCA_964293355.1 uncultured bacterium | reverse complement strand
GCTGTTGAAGCCGCGCGCGCCGGCGAACAAGGGCGCGGCTTTGCCGTGGTGGCGTGTGAAGTGCGCAGCTTGGCGGGCCGATCGGCCGCGGCGGCGCGCGAAATCAAACAGCTGATCCGCGCCCGCGGGCGGCGCGGCGGAGCCCGGTGGCGGCGCCCGCAGCGTTCGCCGCAGCCCTGCCGTTTTCAGCCTTTGCGCTGGCCGCCTTTGGCCAGCCGCCGTCGGTGCCGTGGCTGTTTGCCATGGCCGCGAGCGCGGCCGCCGCCGTCGCGGTGATGGCCGCGGACAGCATGCGAAGGCCAGCAAAGCAAGCGCCGGAGGGAAACCGGGTGCGTGTAGCCATGCTCATGGCTCTCGGCGCGGCTCCCGGGCTGGTACTGGCGCAGTTTGTTACTCCGTGGAGCGGAGGTGCCGTGTCCGCACTGGTTGCGGCGATGGCCTTGCTGGCATACGAGCGGAGCCGGCGATGACCAGGCATGGTGCGCGGCGCATGGTTCGCACGCTCGTCCAGCGTGACGTGGCCAGGCGGCTCGGGAACCGCCTGGTGGCGTGGCTTGCCACGGCATTCGCGGCGTGGAGCCTGACCTTGCTGATTGCCGTCGCACTGACTGAATCCAGGTTCGGGCCGTCGGAATATGCGTTCCATGCATGCCTCATCGCGGTGCTCGGCTCGCTGCCGGCTTTTCTGGCCGCGCCGGTACGAGTTTCATCCGGCATCGAGGCGGTGCGGCGGGCAGACCGTGGAGCCGCAGTGGAAGCCTGGCTGGACTACCCGGGAGGCCCGGCCGAACGCCTGCTGGAGAGCCGAGCCTGCGAAGCGCTGTCCATCGCCACCATAGCGGGTTTCGGCCGGCCAGAGCCGACGAAAACAGCGCGCACCGTCGTCGCGTCACTCTTCGCTCTTGGATTCATTTCGTTTGCCGTGGCCCAGATCGTCTCCGTGTACTCGGGGTACGACGTATCCTTGACCTATCCGGACAAGGAAATACCGGATTTCGTGGCGCAGCGCGACCTTGAAGCCGCCCAGGAAGATTCCCTGATCCTGGCTCCGGGTTCCATCCCCGAGGACTACCCCGACGAGCAGCGGGATGCGCCTGGCGCGCGGGATTACGGCATAGCGGCATCACGGGACTCCGAGCCGCTGGCAGAACCGGATTTTGTCGCCACCGGTGAATCCGGCGTCGATATGGGTGAGTCAGGAGCCGCGACCGGAGGCCCCGAGGGAACCGGCAACAAGCCGGCTCGCACCTTTGACCAGACGGTGGCGGGCAATAAACCTCGTTCTGGAAGCGTCGATGGGCAGATCGATGATGACGGTGACAGGAATCCAGTCGGCTCTGATGGCGCAACCTCCGGAGAAGCCCGCACGCCCGGCTGGACGGGTACCGGCCGTGCCCTCGAATCGAGCCCCCTCGTGGACTACCGCGCGCGCTTCGAGCGGCAACTAGTGGAAGCCACCGGCAAGGAAACAAGGCTGGGCGACGAGCCTTCAGCAGAACTCGTTTCAGCCGCCATAACTGAATTCTACGCCTCCTTCGACGCCCGCATCGCCGTAGGTGCTACCATCGACCCCGGTCTCGCGCTCGTCATGAAAGCATGGCGCCAGGCCTTCGGAGCAGGGACGGGGTCGGAGGCGGGCAAATGAACTTTACAACCCTGCAAGAAAAACAAGCCCGTTCAGCAAAGGCCGTAGCGAGGAGCAAACTGACACGGCGCGCCCTGGCCAGGCTGGAACCGGTGTTGCTCGTGGTGATCGCTGTAACCGCGGGTGTGGCGTTGTGGTACGCGATGCGATTCTGCCAGGCAGCGATACAGCCACTGCTCGCCGCCGCGCCTGAGTGGCTCTCCCTGGTGGCGAACGCCGGCATCGAGGAGGCGCTCAGGCTGGGCCTCGCGCTGGCCGCGGCAGCCGCCATACAGCGGCTTGGCCCTGGACCCGGAAT
>CAXZAJ010000470.1:0-1952 GCA_964293355.1 uncultured bacterium | reverse complement strand
GCCGTCTAGCCGGTACTCCGGCGTCTTCGGCGCCACACAGAAAAGCTTCCTACTATAACAATCCCGTGCGCCGTCTAGCCGCTACAGCGGCGTCTTCAGCCCGAGCCTTGCTCGAAGAATATACTGGAAGCATAATGCTTTGTAAAGTACTCAGTATAAACCACTTAGCAAAAAGAAACCGCGATGCGCGTCAAGAAGACGGGGATCGCGGCAGTCTGTATAAAAAGGAGCGCTTAGTTTATTGCCGGAGTCGCCACTTTGGCAGCAACAGGCTTTGGCTGGCGCTTGTTCTTGATGTTTTCCCACAGGTGCACAAAACCGGTGGCGATGAAAATCGTAGAATAAGTACCGGAAATCATGCCTACGATCAGGGCGAGAGCGAAATCCTTGATGCTGCCAGAGGTAAAGAAGTACAGGGAGAATACGGCAAGCATCGTCGTGACCGTCGTGATGAAGGTACGGCTGAGGGTCTCGGTAATGGATTTATCAATGATGCTCGAGAGCTTTGAGTGAGGATCAAGCTTCCTGTCTTCACGGATACGGTCAAAAATAACGATTGTATCGTTGATCGAGTATCCCAGGATGGTCAGGATGGCCGCGATTGAGGTGGTATTGAACTCCATCCTCGTCCAGACCATGAAGCCAACCATGATGAGTCCATCGTGCAGGATTGCGAGGACGGCTCCAAGGCCATACTGCATCTTGAACCTGATGGTCGCGTACGCAAGTATGGCGAGGGACGTAAACAGGGTGAGTTTCCAGGCGCTGTCAGCAAGGTCTTTGGAGAACCGGGCACCAACGTAGTCCGTCTTGATGGTAACAACTTTGCTTGCACCAAAGGCCGACTCGAGTGCGCCGCGGATCAAGGCCGGCATTTTCTCGCTGAAGGCCTTGTCTTCGCCGCTGTCGCTTATGCGGATCAGGTACTGCATCGAAGAATCAGCGCCTATGCTCTGCACCGAGACTGAACCCAGGTTTGAGATGGCTTTACGTATTGCCTCGGTGGAGCCAAAAGCTTCAGCCTCGGACTTGGGCGTGCGATGAATGAGCACTGGCGCGGCGCTCAGCGTGTAATTGCCCTGGTACGTTGGGACCAGCAGTTCAGCGGAGAGGCCGGCACCGTCCCGGATTGTCAGGTCGATACCTTCAGCTTTCATTGCGGTACCGAGGTCGGTCAAAGTACCGACGGTAGTCAGATCCCAGGTAGCGGTACGGGACTCGACTTCGGCGCCGGAAAACACGACAGAGAGCGAATCGCCGCCGATTGAAAGCACGGGGGCACCTGCACCGGTGTACGACACATCGGCCGCCGGCAAGGCAAGCTGGACAGACTGGTTTATACCGGCCTGGAAGTCAACGCCGAGGTTCATACCCATGGTCATAAGCCCTGCCAAGCCAATGAGTATGAGCACGGACGAACCTATAACCGCTGGCATGAAGGCCTTGTGGAACTGTATCACGCGCTTCATTTGAGCCTCCAGCTGATCGACACGGATTTATTCTTGAACGTATCGGTGTTGAAGTCGAACAGGAGCTTCGATACGAAGAGGGCGGTAAACAATGACGACATGTTGCCGATCGCGAGGCTCACAGCGAATCCCTGTATGGATCCGGTGCCGAGCTGAGACAGGAACAACGCCGCGATGATTGTCGTGATGTTGCCGTCCATGATCGCCCAGAACGTCTTGTGGAATCCGGCTTCTATGGCAGCCTTACGACCCTTTCCATCCCTGAGTTCTTCCTTGATGCGCTCGAATATGATCACGTTGGCATCGACGGCCATGCCGATCGTCAGCACGAAACCGGCTATCGACGGCAACGTCAGCGTCAGGTTGAAGGCAGAGAGTATGGAGAACATCAGGAACAGGTTGAGCACCTGGGCGAGCGCGGCGTTGATGCCGGCGCGTTTATAATAGATGAGCATGAACACGAACACGGCTACGAGGCCCAGG
>CAXZAJ010000469.1:0-1960 GCA_964293355.1 uncultured bacterium | reverse complement strand
ATCAAGGTCAATTTCATTGATACCCCCGGATCCTCTGATTTCATAGGAGAGGTGATACTCGCCTTCAGGTCCTGCGAATCGGCCATCATGCTGGTGGATGCCCGTTCCGGCATGCAGATAGAGACGATTAAGCTGTGGCGCAACCTGGATCAGCGCGCCAAACCAAGAATGATATTCGTCAACAAGCTCGACGAGGACCGCGCCTCGTACGCTGGAGCCCTCAACGACGTAAAAGAGAAATTCAGGCAGGCCCCCGTGGCCGTTACCATACCGATGGGAGAAGGAACCGCCTTCAAGGGCGTTATCGACGTGCTCAATCAGCTTGCGTATCCCACGCCAGCCGCGGGCGAGCAGAAGGACGTCGCCGTCCCCGGGCGGGCTGAATCCGCCGCCGCGGTTGCCGAGGCCAGGGCCCTGCTCCCCGAGGCTGCCGCTGAAGGCGACGACGACCTGATGGAAAAGTACCTCTCCGATGGAGTCTTGTCCCAGGAGGAGATGGTCAAGGGGCTCTTCGAGGCCCTGACCTGCAACCGCATCGTCCCGGCCTTCTGCGGATCGGCCCTGCGGAATTCCGGCTGCGCCGCCTTCATGTCGTTCCTCGAGTCCACCGCGCCCCATCCGTCAGCGCTCGCCACCGAGTTGGTTACCTGCGCCGATGGTACCTCCAAGCACCTTGAGGTCAACGAAGGTGCGCCCCTGGCCGCGCTCGTCATCAAGACCCAGATAGACCAGTTCTCCGGCAAGCTCTCGTACGTCAAGGTGGTGCAGGGCGTGCTCGTCGCCGACATGGAGATCCTGAACCCCCGTGAAAACAAGAAGGAAAAGATAGGCAAGCTGTACATCGCCCAGGGCAAGAAGCTCGAGGAAGTGCACGAGTTGCGCGCGGGCGACATCGGCATCGTCTCCAAGAGCCCCACGCTGAAGACCAACGACACGCTGTGTAACCCGGAGACGACGCTGACATTCAAGTCGCTCAGGCTGCCCCAGCCCATCCATACCGTCGCCATCAATGCGGTAAACAAGAAAGAAGAAGACAAGCTTACCGAACTCCTGCACAAGGCATCCGAGGAAGACAGGACCTTTACCATCCATTTCAATCCCGAGACCAAGGAAACGGTCATCTCCGGCATGGGCGAGCTGCACCTGAACATCATACTGGACAGGGTGCGCCACGCGGCAAAAATCGCCATAGAAACCCGCGTGCCGCGCGTCGCGTACCGCGAGACCATCACCAAGAAATCGCCCGGCGAACATACGCACAAGAAGCAGACTGGCGGACATGGTCAGTACGCCCGAGTCGTGATGGAAGTGGAGCCGTTGGCCCGCGGCGTTGGCTACCAGTTCGAGAACAAGGTATTCGGCGGAGCCGTTTCCAAGGGTTTCATACCCGGCATAGAGAAGGGCATCCACCAGGCCATGGAGTTCGGCACCATCGCGGGCTACCCGGTCGTTGACGTCAAGTCGATACTGACGGACGGCAAGGAACACGCCGTTGACTCGTCTGAAATGGCGTTCAAGCTGGCCGCGCGCGGAGCCTTCCGCGAGGCCTGCAAGAATGCCGGACCGACCCTGCTCGAGCCCGTGATGAAGCTCATGGTGTTCGTTGACGAGAAGTACCTGGGCGACGTGATGTCAGACCTGTCCGGCAGGCGCGGCAGGATCTCCGGCCAGGAACCCATTGGCGGCGGCGTCATGGAAATCAAGGCGGAAGTGCCGCAGGCCGAGTTGCTGCGCTATTCCATCGACCTCAAGGCCATGACCTCGGGCACTGGCAGTTTTGAAGTGGAGTTTGACCACTACGCGCCCATCTCCGGCAAGATCGCCGAAGACGTGACCAAGGCAGCAGCGGCGATACGGATCAAGGAGGAGGAGGAGGACTGATCAACCATCCTCGCCCTGTCTGGGCGGCCGTCCGGGAATGGCGGCCGCGCCTTTTTTTATGGGGAATTTTACCTGCCGG
>CAXZAJ010000468.1:0-1986 GCA_964293355.1 uncultured bacterium | reverse complement strand
TCGAGGCTATGCCAGTGGACCCCCCAGAAACCAGGGATGCCGCGAATGCCGCTGATCTGGATGATGAGGAACTACCCAATGCGAGCGACCAGACAATGCCGGCCCAGGCCGCATCGTACAGATAGTTGAAGGTATTGGTGAAGAAGTAGTAAATGAGGCGGGAAACCGAGTATCCGCTACGGACAACGGATCCGGCAACGACGTAGTCGACGATGGTCCGCTCGTTACGGGGCGTGAGGCTCACAAAACTCAGGCCGTCGTCACTGAGGTACCAGACAACCCTCAGTACAAATCCAGTAGTCGCATCGCGCTTTATGACCACGTTGCCACGCGACCCTACAGGGTAATTCCCGTTGCGTTCCCGCTGGAACAGTACATAGAAGGAAGCGCCTTCACGCTCCACCGAAATACGCACACGCCCCGCGGGTGTCTCGCGGTAAGCCGTTTTGAAGTTCAAAGCGACGGGAGGAGCCGCTGTAATGACGGCGGAAAGGAATTCCGAACGGACTGCCAGAAAATCGGGGAAAGCCTTGATCGATGCCGCCGTGGCCTGCGCTTCTACACCAGCAAGAGGGATGCTATACAGAACGACGCATAAAAGCGCCGCTAGTCCCTTATATTTCATGAAGCCTGCTCCAGTTTGAATTGGTATCAACAGTAAACACTATAGCACAACACCCCATGAAAGGAGAACGTTACCGCGACAGTAATTGCTGAATCCTTGAAAACGGTGCCCGTATCAGTATAGGATGTGGCCAATGAACAGCATCGACTTGCAAGCATACAAGGGAAAACGCATAGCCGTAGGGCTCTCCGGCGGGGTGGATTCTTCCACCACGCTCGCGCTGCTGGCGGAAGCCGGAGCGGATGTATTCGGCCTCACGATGAAAATATGGCGGCCTGACGCCGTACCGATCGCGGATTCCGTTGTAGGCGATGCCTGCTATGGCCCCGGTGAAGAAGAAGACGTAGCTGCCTCCGAGGCTTTATGTGCCTCCCTCGGTGTACCCTATCTCGCGCTGGACCTCTCGGCGGAATACGAAACCCGCATACTCGATTACTTCAAACGCGAATATACTCTGGGCCGGACCCCCAACCCCTGCGTCCGGTGCAACCAGGAGATGAAATTCGGCTTTCTGATCGGCCGGGCAAAGGAAGCCGGAGCAGAATTCGACCTGTTTGCCACCGGCCACTTTGCCAGGATAGAAAACCGCAGGGGCATTCCGACACTCAGGCAAGCCAAAGAATCAGCCAAGGACCAGACGTACTTCATCCACCGGCTGACTCCTGAAATTCTCGCCGGAGTGGCATTCCCGCTCGGCAACCTCACCAAGGCGGAAGTACGAGCTGAAGCCAGACGACTCGGCCTTGTGTCTGCAGAGAAGGCAGAGAGCCAGGATTTCGTCTCTGGCGGCTACGGCGCTCTCTTTGGTGAACAGGAACCCGGCGACATAGTCGACGAATCAGGTACCGTGCTGGGCAGGCATCGTGGCATCGTCAACTACACGATAGGCCAGCGCAGGGGCCTGGGTATCTCCGCAGGCCCAGAACCGATGTATGTAGCGGCGCTCGACGCCGGCAGGAACCGTGTTATCGTGTCACGCGATGAATCATTGTTCTGCGCTGTCATTGAAGGCTGTGACGCGATACTCCATGATCCCTTGTTGCACGATGTGCCCTTTGAGGCATTCGTACGCATACGCCAGAACCATAAACCGGCAAGGGCTCTCGTGAGCGTTGATGGCAAAAATGCCCGCATGACATTCGACGAGCCGCAGCGGGCCGCAGCGCCAGGACAGTCAGCGGTATTCTATGACGCGGAGGGCTTCGTACTCGGCGGGTGCGTGATAGGAGGCTCGGGGGGGGCGGGCAAGCCTTGGGAGAGGGGGCGGAAGGGGAGGGTCCCAAGAAAGTAGAGAGGGGGGGGAGGGGGGGGAGGACCCCCAAGGGTTTGTAACCCCTGGGGGTCTCCTCCCCCCTCGCGGC
>CAXZAJ010000467.1:0-1998 GCA_964293355.1 uncultured bacterium | reverse complement strand
TAGACCAGGGCCCGAGAAAATTAGGAATATCCGAAAAGCTGGCACCCTTACGCTAAACCCCACCCGCCACGGGGAAACCCCCATACAGCGGGCCTGCAGCCGCCGAACCGAGGGCAAAAGACAACACGAGCCCCTTGAGACCGGAACCCGGCCCCATGAAACGCATCAGCGTCTCGCGCGGCACCCACACGTCCAGGAGTCCCAGCAACAGGAATATGGGCGGAAGTACCAAAAGCATAGTCCGGCCTTGTTCAAGCAGAGACGAGCCTACCTTTGGTCCAAGTTCCGGCATGAATACGACGAGCAGGGCCAGACCCGCACCCGCGACGATGGCAGCACGGTAGCGGCCCAATAGCGATTTTGCCTTGTTCATAAGGACACCACCCAGGCCACAAACAGCGCAGCGGCAAACGAGAACCCAAACGCCACAACATTTCTGGTAATGGCGGCCCGTCTCCCGAAGTACTTGATCTCCATCGGCAGCGTCACGACGCCGACCATCATCAGCGACGACACGAACGTGGCAACCTGCAGCACCCCCGCGCCGTTGCGCAACAACTCTCCGGCCGCCGGAAACGCCACGAAGCCCGGTATCAGCGTAATGGCGCCAACCACCCCCGCTATAAGCACGCCGAGTAGGCCTGAACCCGAGCCCAGGTACCGCGATATGGTCTCCGCGACGAACAGTGCCAGTATCACCGCAATGCCGATCAGTACGACGATGAGCTGAGGCAATATGCCCCCTATAGACTTGAGGCCCTTGAAGACGGCCTTTTTTGTCTTGGCCTTGTCCTTGAACGCCGACACGACGATGAGTGCGGCGGCGATCACATACAGAATGATGGTATCCATGCTGAGCACTCTACCCTTTTACATAGGTTTTTGTATATATTATTAAAACAGTAATGTTATTGACGACAAGGAGCATATATGAGCGCCATCAAGATCATCATCGGTTCCACCAGGCCCAATCGTTTCGGGGCTACCTTCGCGGCATGGTTCAGCTCGGTAGCGGCCGAATACGCGGAGAGCAATCCTGCCGGTCCCCGATTTGAAACGGTAGACCTTGCAGTACTGGGCCTGCCGCTCCTCGACGAGGCGATTCCCGCCAGCATGCAGAAGTACGAGCACGACCATACCAAGAACTGGTCAAATATAGTCGGCGAAGCCGACGGTTTCGTGTTCATCGCCCCGGAATATAACCATGGCATGAGCGGTGTGCTCAAGAACGCAATCGACTACCTCTTTTACGAGTGGAACTACAAGCCGGCAGCCTTTGCGAGCTACGGTGGGGCCGCTGGCGGCGTGCGCGCCGTGGAGCAGTTGCGCCAGGTGATGGGCGAGCTGAAGGTCTACGACATCCGCGAATCGGTGCTGGTGCCCAACTACTGGAACCAGTTTGACGCCAAGGGCGTTTTCCAGGCTACCGAGGACCAGCGCAAGGCCGTTCTGGCGATGCTGGCCCAGCTTGCCTACTGGACCGAGGCCATGAAGGCTCCAAGGCAGACACTCGCCGCAAAGGCCTGATCGTCTTTTGGAGCAAGGAGGCGAACCGTGACCGCATATTCCGTCATCAAGGACTGGATGGCTGCCCCGAAACAGGCAGCTGTGATGCCAGCGGTATTCGTGGGTCACGGTTCGCCCATGAACGGCATAGAACAGAACACCTTCGCGGAGACGTGGGCCCAGCTGGGTCCGGCGCTTCCGAGGCCGCGCGGCATCCTGTGCGTGTCTGCCCACTGGCTGACCCATGGCACCAAAGCCACCGCAATGCCGTCACCCCGCATGATCTACGACTTTTCAGGCTTTCCGCCGGAGCTGTACGAGGTGGACTACCCCTCACCAGGCGACCCCGCCCTGGCCGCGCTGGCAATGGAGACGCTGAACGTGCTCGGGCCGTCCGCCCTGGACCACGACTGGGGCCTGGACCATGGCGCATGGACGGTGCTCCGGCGTATGTTCCCTGAAGCTGATATTCCGGGTGTGCAACTGAGTATA
>CAXZAJ010000466.1:0-2008 GCA_964293355.1 uncultured bacterium | reverse complement strand
CTTTCCTTTCCAAATCTCTCTTCTCCCCTCGTCTTCTCTGTGGCTCTGTGCCTAAAACTCCGTATCTTTATTTCTTTGGCCTTATTCTTGTATTCTCATCTTCTCTGTGGCTCTGTGCCCAAAACGTATTTCAGGCCGTGTATAAAGTTACGGCTTGACGGCGTTGCGGATCTTGTTCAGGTCCTCGGTGGACAGGCTGAACGCCGTGCCGACCTTGATTTCCTTGGCGGAGATTTTCTTCTCGATTTCTTCGAGCTTGGCTCTCATCTCCGCGGGTACGACCTTCAGGTAGATGTCGTTCTTGGCCAGGCCCACACAGCCTTCGGCAAATCCGAGGGTTTCCTTCTGGCCGTAGGGGGCAGTGCCCTTCACGTGCATCTGGATGGCGCGGAGCAGCGAGTTGTCGATACGCTTGAGTACGCTCGTCGCTATCAGATTTGCCTTTTCAGGGTCGCTCGTGGTAAAGATGGCGGCCTGGTCGGAGTCTACGCCGATTGCATAGCGCTTGACGTCCTTGGCGGCGTCGAGCTGGCCGAGTCCGGCCTGTCCGGCGACGTTGTAGCCGATGTCGGCACCCTGGGCATACTGTGCCAGAGCCATTTCCTTGCCCTTGGCCGAATCGTCAAACGAGCCGATGTACGAGATTGCGACCTTGACGGCCGGGTCCACGTACTGGGCGCCTTCAATGTAGCCAACGAGGAAGTCGTTGATCACGGGGATGTCCATGCCACCGAGGAAGCCAATGACCTTCTGCTTGTTGGCCAGCGGCATCGTGGAGGTGGTGACCATGCTGCCCAGGGCTCCGGCCAGGAACGAGGCCTCGTTCTGGCTGTACTCTATGGAGTAGACGTTGGACAGCCCGAGGCTGTAGTCCACGGACGTATCGAATATGATGTAGTTCTTGGTGGGGTGGTCCTTGGCAACCTTCTGCAGGGCCTCGGTCATCTGCCAGGTACCCAGGATGACGATGTCCCAGTCACCCTCGGAGACGTCGAGCAGGGTGGGTTCCCACTTGCTCTGGTCGTAACCCATCTCGATGACCTTGGTCTCTACGGTGTCGCCCAGTTCCTTCTTGATCAGGGCCATGCCGTCGGCTGCGGAGTCAAAGAACGACTTGTCGCCGAGCGTTCCGTTGAGTATCAGCACGACTTTGAGCTTGGGCGCCTCGGCAGCGGGCTTGGGTTCTTCCTTCTTCGCGCAGGAAGCAAGGACGATGAGCGCGGCAAAGAGCAGCGCCAGTGTTTTCTTCATGGTATAGATCCTCCTGAGGGAGCATCCTAGTGCGATTGCGGCGTTCTGTCAAAGAACAAACCGGAGCTTTCCCCGGCTTCAAGATAAAAAACACTCGCCTTTTTTCACGAACGCGATACAATGCTATCCATAAAGTTATGGAGGTATTTTCAGATGTACAATCGAAAACGGATGGCTGTCGGGACCGTCGTGCTTACGACGCTTTTCCTGCTCTCGTCGTGCTTCTCGCTGCCCGGCATCGGAGGCTTCAATCCGCTCGGCGACTTGCAGTCCTCGCTGTCGGACCGTGCCTCGGCAGAGGTCGCGTCCGCCAGCGGCCTTACGGGCATGACGCGCAAGATGATGTTCAACGTCATGTACTCGCAGGTTTTCTTCATCGGAGGCTTTGGGGCTGACTTCTACAATCTGGAGGAAAGCCAGGGCACGGTATGGCGCATCACCAGTACCGACGATGACGGCAGTTTCAGCTCGGTTGAAGCCGAGCGTGCCTTCCTCAAGACCCTGCCCACGGGCGAGCAATGGTGGTTCTTGGCCTGGCGCGCTGACGGCGAGGTCTGGGAGTTCGAGGCTCTGATGGACAAAGACCTGATGGCACGCAAGATCCGCTACTTCAATGCGGATGTGAAGCGGGTGGAAGAGTCAAAATTCGACGATCCCGCCAAGGCCAAGGCCGATTCCGAAACCGCGCCCCCGCCCCAGGGGTCGGCGAGCGGAATCGACCCCAGAAACCCGCCCAGCCATGTCAAAAGCAAGGGAA
>CAXZAJ010000465.1:0-2108 GCA_964293355.1 uncultured bacterium | reverse complement strand
AAACTCCAGCACCCGGCCCACCGCAAACGCACCCGCCACAGCGCCTGCCACCTTGGTCAGCACACCGGGGAAAGCGTCGGTTTTTTGCGCAGCTTCCTGGGTGGATTTGCCCAGCGCATTGGCGCGCTGTGCGGCCGTGTCGGCCGCAGTGCCCAGGGCGGCCACGTCACGGCCTGCGGCACCGGCACCGCTGCCCCGGCCCCCTGCTTCCTGCTCAGCCTTGTCTTCTGCCGTTGCCAGCTTGTTCAACTCGCCGGCTGCATCGCCCGCCGCGCTGTCCAGCTTCTGCACGCCCTGGCTGGCCGTGGTGGAGCTGCTGCCCAGGGCGTCTACCTTCTGCTCGACATTCCCGAGGTTGCCCGCAAGCTTGTCCAGGCCTTCATCTTTGATGCGGACTGTAAATTCGACACTGTTGTTATCCGCCATGCGTGCATTCCTTCAGGGCGGGCACAAGCGCCCGCCCTGGTCAAACTCAGGCCATGCTGGTCTTGCTGTTGCGGCTGCTGCCCCCGCCCCACCCACCCTCCTGCCGATAACACCCGCCATAGAGGCCCCCCACGCCGACACCGCCGCCCGCGGTTCCCATGCCGCCCCCCGCCAGGACCATCCACGGCGATGCCGAGACAGCCGCCTGCGACTCCGGCACCATCGAGGATGACCTTGAAACCGTGGGTCTGTCATCAAAACGCCTCGTGGAACGCATGGACGGCATACGCACGGGCATTTCTGGGCTTTACAGCCTTGTCGAGGGCCTGTCCGCACTGGCGAAGGAAACCGGAGAGCGTTCCGTTGACATCGATACGATGCTCAACGAGTTCATGATACCGGCTGAAAAGCCGCAAGCCGGCAACACGAACCCGTGAGTCGAGGTCTACAGGTACACGATCTCGAAATCCACTGAGGTAGCCTTTTTGAGCATCGCACTGACGCCGCAGTATTGATCTTGCGACAGCACGACGGCCTTGCGGACATTCTCGTCCTTAAGCCCGTCAGAGGCTTTGAATTCATAGATGAGCTTGATATTCGTAAAGGTTTTCGGGTGCTCTCCGGTAAGTTCGCTCTGGACCCTTACGTTGAACCAGGTTACCGGTTCACGCATTTTCCTCAGTATCGATATCACGTCCATGCCGGTACATCCAGCCAATGAGACGAGAAGCAACGGTTTTGGTGTAGGCCCCGCATTCTTGCCCCCGAATGCCTCGGCCGCGTCAAGCTTTATTTCATGGCCTTCCACCGATGCCGTGAATGCCATGGCGCTGTTCCATGTGCAGGAAATCTCGTGCATTGCATACCTCCGTCATCCAATATAATACAATGCTTTAAATCGACTAGAGCCTGTGCGTGCCTACTTCTTTGAAAGCCCTATAACGATGGAGAAGCGCCCTGCGCCGTCATAGTCCGCGGACACTATCCACGCCCTGCCTGACTTGTAGGAAGAGTCGTCTATCGCCTTCCTGAGCGCGTACATCAGCGGGGATCTTGTGTACGAGCCGCCGTCCTTCACCAGGTCGGCCAGACTGAAGCGTAGCTTAACTTTCCTGCTGGCACGTGGCAACTTTGGCATGCCCTGAACCAGTACCTCATGCCCTAACAGCACCCGCTCGTCCGACCGCTCCAGGTCTATGCTCCGGCCCAGTGAAAACGACATTGCCGAGTCCATGGAAATCGATACTGTTCCACTTGTCTTCGTGAACGACACCGGCGTGTACAGCCTCGCGGCCTCCGTTATGACGCCCATGTTCAGTGCCCATACTTGGCTGGCAGCCGACCCCGCGGCTTTGTTCAATTCCCGTATCTCGTAGACATACCGCGGTTCGTCTGCCCCGGCTACCAACGCAATGCCACCCGCAATCAGCAAGATCAGGCTTAACCTCTTCATCGCAACTCCCCGCGGCCTTTTGCGCCGCCCACGTATCCATAACGATACCGCAGAGCCGCTTGATTAAAAACGCCCCGTTCTGTATATTCTCTTCGTTCATGGGGAATTAGCTCAGTTGGTAGAGCGATTGGTTCGCAATCAATAGGTCACCGGTTCGAATCCGGTATTCTCCAGTTAGTACATCGAACCTTGTGTCTCCTTCAGCAGGCATACTTGGGCAGGTACGTGG
>CAXZAJ010000464.1:0-2122 GCA_964293355.1 uncultured bacterium | reverse complement strand
CATCGAGCTTGATGCGGTCGGCGCTGGTGGCGGTGGCTGATTTGATGCCGGCGGCGCGGAGGCCGAGTACCAGTTCAAGCGCTCCCGGCACCGCGGCCATACGCCCTGGTATCAGTTCGAAGTACAGCTCGTAGACGCGGCGCATTGCCCTGGGTACGTCCAGTTCTATGCCATGCGCGTCGGCAACTCCTCCGAGAAAACGCGCCTCGCCGGTGCCTATGAACGGCTTGAACTCGGCGGTGGCCACAGCTACCCCGTACATCTCGGCGAACATCGCCGCCCCGGCCTCGGCTATCATCGGCTCGGAATCGACAAGAACGCCGTCTACATCGAACAGGATTGCTTTCATGGTACTCCCTGGAACGCATTGTTTCCCTGAAAAGTTTATACTATGGGATGGAGTGGCTAGCCAAGCTTTGATGGTCTATAGTGGATCTCGCTGAACAATAAGCCGTGCGTCCGCTTCATGAAAGGTCATAATACAGTGAAACTGGTCATCGTAGAGTCTCCCGCCAAGGCGAAGACCATACAGAAGTATCTGGGCAAGGATTTCGTCGTCAAAGCGTCGATGGGCCATGTGCGCGACCTGCCGCAGAAGAAACTCGGCGTGGACGTGGAGCATGGTTTCAAGCCGGCTTATGTCAATACGAGCAGCCGCCTCAAGGTGATAGCCGAATTGAAGGCCGCCGCCAAAAAGTGCGACGAGGTAATCCTCGCGCCTGACCCGGACCGCGAAGGCGAGGCGATAGCCTGGCACCTGTTCGAGCTACTCAAAGGAATAGTGCCGCCGGAAAAATTCAGCCGCGTTACGTACAACGAGATAACCAAGTCCGCGATCGTCGATGCGTTCTCCCGCCCGGGCGAACTCGACATGAAGCGCATAGACTCGCAGCAGGCTCGCCGCGTGCTCGACAGGCTGGTCGGATTCAAGGTCAGTCCGCTGCTCTGGAAGCAGGTTCGGGGCGGCGTCAGCGCCGGCCGCGTGCAGTCGGTCGCGCTGCGCCTTGTCTGCGAGCGGGAAGTCGAAATCAAGGACTTCAATCCGGAAGAGTACTGGATGCTCGGCGCAAGCGTCAGGAAATTGGTTGATCCGCGCGACCCCTTCACCGTCAAGCTCGCGCAGATCAATGGTGAAAAGGCTGAAATCAAGAGCGGCGAACAGGCTGCCAGTATCAAGGCCGAACTCGAGGCGAGTTCGCTGCGCGTCGCGCGCATCATCGAGAAGGAGATACAGCGCAAGGCGAGAGCGCCGTTCATCACCAGTTCGATGCAGCAGGCCGCTTCAAGCGTCTGCGGATTTTCTCCCGCGAGGGCCATGAGCATCGCGCAGGCCCTGTACGAGAACGGCCTGATAACCTACATGCGTACTGATTCCTTCAACATAGCGCGGAGCGCCCAGGCAGCCTGCCGCGAGTTCGTTTCGTCGGAATACGGCCAGGCGTACCTGCCGACGGAACCGAATATCTACAAGAGTCGCGGCTCCGCGCAGGAAGCGCACGAGGCTATACGCCCTACCGAGGTGACGCAGAGCCCGCAAAAACATCAGAAGCTCAAGCCGGACGAACTGAAACTGTATACGCTGATATGGGAGCGCTTCGTCGCCAGCCAGATGGCGCCATCCCGCATCGCCCGACGCACCGCTGAAATTGAAACCGGAGGCGAGAATACCTACCTCTTCCGGGCGACGGCGTCGGAGATAGTGTTTCCCGGCTACATGCGGGCCAGCGGCATCGAACAGGCCGCCGACAAAAAAAACGACGATGACGAAGAGGAGAGCGACGAGGGCAGGCTGCCTCCGCTGTCTGTGGGAGAACAGCTCGATTGCATGGAATGGCTCGGCGAACAAAAATTCACCAAGCCGCCGGCCCGCTACAGCGAGGCGTCCCTGATCAAGGCGCTTGAGGAGAACGGGGTGGGACGTCCGAGCACCTACGCCCAGACGCTGGCGACGCTGGACAAGCGCGAATACGTTACCAAGGAAAAGCGAGCTCTGGTTCCGACCGATGCGGGCATGCGCGTGTTCGAGTTCCTGGTCGGCGCGCTCGATCCGTTGTTCAACGTGAAGTTCACCGCCGAGATGGAAGAACAGCTCGACACCGATGACGGTACCGCGGAGGTGGAG
>CAXZAJ010000463.1:0-2124 GCA_964293355.1 uncultured bacterium | reverse complement strand
CTTTCATTCTTAACCCCCTTAAGTTCTTTCGCCTTCTCCCAGCGCCCCGCACTGCTCGCGCCGGCTCTGTGCAAATTCTTCGTCTTATATTTTTTTTCTAACCTTTTTCCCTCTCTTCTCATCTTCTCTGTGTCTCTGTGCGAAAATTCCTACTCTTAATTACTCTTTTCTCTGTGCCAAATTTCCTGATTATGTTATTTGTCTGAGGAGCTGGAGGGCGGTTTGGTGGTCTTCGTGGACGAGGCGGAGGATCAGGGGGCCGGAAGTTTTGGCCTTGGTCCACCAGGCTTCGCGGGCGAACCATTCCACGGTATCGGCCAGCCAGTCGCCAATCGCCGCGTCGCCGGTACCAGCTGGCAACCGGGTCTGCATGAACAGGTAGCGGCCGGGTTCAAGCCGTTCGGCCGGCTCCGCGCCGCCCGTAACAGCTGAGCCTGCAAGGCTCGCGGAGGCCGGGCGGGCCGCGGCGAGGGGGGCCGGGGCGGGGCAGGGGCGCGCGTCTGCCGGGCCGTCGTCGACCGTTTCAGAGACCATGTCGTTCCAGTCCCACAGCATCACCGCCTCGGCGCCTTCAGGGGCGGCTGCAATCGCGGCCAGCGCAGCCGCAGGCGAGCGGATTCCAGCTTCGAGAGCGGCGGCGCGGCTCCAGACGAGAGGCTTGTTCAGATTGAGCGTCAACAGTTCCATGACGTCAGTATGCCGATTTTTTGCTGGGCGGGTATAGTCCCGGGCCGGTTTCGCGTGGTACACTGATGGTACATGTCTATCCTAGAAAGCATCGGCGGACCGGACGACCTGCGCAGCCTGTCGGTCCGGGACCTGTATCGCCTGGCGACTGAAATCCGCGGCCTCATCGTCAGCACCATCACCGCGAACGGCGGCCACCTTGCATCCAACCTGGGCGTCGTCGAGCTGACGCTGGCGCTCCACAGGGTGTTCGCCACCCCCGGCGACTCCATAGTCTGGGACGTCGGCCATCAATGCTACACCCACAAGATCATAACGGGCCGCTTCGAGGCGTTCCGCCACATCCGGCGCTCCGGCGGCCTATCCGGCTTCCCCAAGCGCGCGGAGAGCGTCCACGACTCGTTCGACACCGGCCACGCGTCCACCTCGATCTCGGCCGCGCTCGGCATTCTGGCGGCAAACGCGAGGCTCAAGCGCTCCGGTTCCGTCATCGCGGTGATAGGCGACGGAGCCCTCACCGGCGGCATGGCCTGGGGGGCCATGGGCCACGCCCGACAGCTGGGCCTGCCGCTCATCGTGGGGCTCAACGGCAACACCATGTCCATATCCCGCCACGTCGGCGCCCCGTCCAGCTACCTGTCGCGCCTCTCCGCGACCGCGCGGTACCAGCGGCTCAGGCGTCTCCTGGACCGGATCATACTGGGCGTGCCGTACTTCGGGCCCAGGATGCACCCGCTCGTACTCAGGCTCAAACGCGCCGTCAAGGCCGTATTCTTCAAGGAAGGCCTGTTCGCCGACCTGGGCTTCGAATACGCCGGCCCCATAGACGGCCACAATATCCAGCTCCTGTGCCAGGTGCTCGAGGACGCGCGATCCATCCACAAGCCGGTCGTCGTGCACGTCGTTACCAAAAAGGGCAAGGGCCACGTGCCAGCGGAAAAGAATCCCGCGGCGTTCCATGGCATATCGCCTGCAATACAGTCGTCGCCCGCAGTACAGGCGCCGCCCGCTGCCCCGTCATCGGATCCCCTCGATCCCGCTGAAGCTTCCGCGGTAAGGCGACAGACGTTTACCGAAGCCTTCGGGCATGCGATGCTCACGGCCGCGGCGGCTGGCGAGCGGGTCGTGGCCGGAGTTGCCGCCATGGCCTCGGGTACCGGCCTGGCGGGATTCCAGCGCCGGCACGGGTCCCGGCCTTTTGTCGTGGGGATCGCGGAGGAACACGCCGTTACCTTCGCCGCGGGGCTGGCCGCCGGCGGGCTCAGGCCCGTCGTCGCCATCTATTCCACCTTCATGCAGCGGACGCTCGACCAGGTACACCACGACGTGGCCCTGCCGGGCCGGCCCGTGGTCTTCGCCGTCGACCGGGCCGGCGCCGTTCCCGACGACGGCGAGACCCATCAGGGCATATACGACATCCAGGCCTTCCGGTCGGTG
>CAXZAJ010000462.1:0-2137 GCA_964293355.1 uncultured bacterium | reverse complement strand
CGAAGAAGAAATAGAAGACGAAGAATTGGGCACAGAGCCACAGAGAAGATGAGAAGAGAGAATAAGGTTAAGAAGATATATGAGAAGAGTGGAGTAGATGATTGAACATGACATGTTGAGCGACAGAATCATTGGATGTGCGATAGCTGTGCACCGCGAGTTGGGGCCGGGACTCCTCGAATCCATTTATGAGGAAGCCCTGTCTCTTGAACTTGCGGAAAGCGGGTTGTCATTCTGTCGTCAAATGGAATTACCGGTTGTCTATAAAGGTACTCTGCTCTCAGGTACATTCAGGGCTGACTTTATCGTTGAAAATTCGATAGTACTTGAGCTGAAGTGTGTCGACACTATCCTGTCAGTTCATAAGGCGCAGCTACTGTCGTACATGCGACTGGGAGGTTGGAAAACCGGTCTCCTATTCAATTTCAAATCTACAATCCTGAAAAACGGCATCTACAGGATGATGCAATGACCAGAAAAGCAACTTTATTTTTTTCTTGTACTTTTTTTAATTCTTTTCCCTCATCTTCTCTGTGGCTCTGTGCTAAAAATTCCTATTCTTTTCCTGCTTTGGAGTTGCATCATGCTTGATGCGGCTAGGGACTTCATGGGGAGGGTTACGTTTGTTACGGGGGCGGAGAAGCACTGTGGCAAGACGACGTTCATGAACAGGGCGGCTTGTCTGGCGCGACGCGGCGCGGCGGCTGAAGGGCGGCCGGGGCCGGCGTTGCTCACCGTTGGCTATGACGGTGAGGCGCGGGATTTTCTGTCCGGCGCCCGCAAGCCCGCGGTGCCGGTGACTACTGGAGATATTATTGTAACAACAGAACGTTTCGCGAAGCCGTGTTGCCCGGAGCTGCTCGAGGTGCTGCCCGGTTCCACGGCTCTCGGGCGGTTGTGCATCGTAAAGGCGCACAGGGCAGCCACCGTGGCGCTGGTCGGGCCGGAGGGCAATTCACTGGTGGCGTGGGCGGTGCGGCACATTGTCGAAGAAGGACTCACCGATACGGTTATCGTCGATGGGGCGATAAACAGGATTACCCAGGCGGCTTCCGTTGCCGGAGCGAGGTTCGTATATACGCTTCGGGTTGACGGTTCCAGCCTGAACAGGGCGCTGGCCCAGGTGCGCAGGATGGCTGCGCTGGCAAGCCTGCCTGTCGTCCCGGGTTTTAAAAACGCGACAGCCGGAACGTCGCCAGCCTTTTGGCTCGATGGCGCGCTGACTTCAGAGACTGCCGCGCGGCTACCGGTTGAGGCCAGAAGCGTCGTGGTGGATGATTTTACAAAAGTATTCCTGGGCGACCAGGAGTTGATGGCGTTCATGCGGAGCCACGAACTGTATGTTCGCCATCGCATAGAATTCGGCGGCTTTGTGGTGATGTGCCGCGGCATGACTGACAGCGAATTCAAGGCGCGGCTAGCTGACGATGCCATCGCGGCTCTTGTCGCGTTCAATCCATACGAGCCGGAAACGGGCAGGGCGGCATGAAAACGGCAATTTCTGGCGGAGAAGCCTGGGCCTTTGCGCAGTTGGATGATTTCTGGGAACAGTACCGGCCGCTTTCACCCTGGGGCAAGGATGAAGCAGAAGCCCGCGTCGTGTACACAGACGACGCGGTGTTGCACAGCCGCTGGGACGATATCGATGCCGCGCTGGCATTCATCAGATCGAAGGCGGACGATCCGTCGGCGCTTGACCGGGTTTCATACCACCTGAAACGCATGCCGCGGCTTCCGCTGGAGGCCAAGGCTTCGTACGAGCAGCTGGAACTGTTCCAGATAAAGAAATTCATGGCCAACTACCGGGGCATGGTGGGGTCGATCGGGGTTGCGGTGTGCGGGATGTTCGGACTCGCGCCGCTCGTGCAGGGCTCCGCGGCTCAGGGGCTGGCGGCCGAGCTGGACCGGGGCGGCTCCGACCCGGAGACGTTCTACGTGGCTGATACGTATGACGATGGACTTGCCGCGGCGCGCGCCGGGGTTGCGGCGGCTGACAGGGTGGTGGCGACCGAACGAATCAGGGCCGAGGCGGAAGCGCGGCTCTCGTTTGGGGTGTCGTTTGATGGCAGGGAATTCGTGGTGGTGCCGAAAGACGCCGCCCGCGCGATGCTGGCCGCTGGTTCTCGACCTGGTGCCG
>CAXZAJ010000461.1:0-2161 GCA_964293355.1 uncultured bacterium | reverse complement strand
CCACGAGCACAAGTCCGTAGGCGGCCCCCGGGGCACCGGGGATTTCGCCTTCATATTCAAGAGGGGGTCACACCTCGTGGCTCTCTTCAACCCCGCCATAGCCGCCATGAAGGCCGACGGTACGCTGGAGAAGCTCAATACCAAGTGGTTCTTCGAGTACCAGCCGTAATCGGGTAGACAGACATAACAGGAAACAAGGGATGAAAAAAAACCAGGCAGCAACCTTCGCGGGCCGTGTGCCGTGGTGGCTCGTGCTGCTGGTCGGGCTGGGCATCATCGCGGTGGGTACGGCGCTTTCAGACGCGTCCTACCGCGTCATCTTCGGCGCCGTAGCCAAGGGTTTCGGCGTGACGATGACCGTCGCGGTGGTTTCCTATGCGGCGTCGCTGCTGCTCGGGCTGCTGCTCGGGCTGGCGCGCTCGTCGCGGGCCCGCCTGCTCCGCGAGGCTTCCACGTTCTACATAGAGCTCGTGCGCGGCCTTCCGATGCTCGTCATCCTCTATTACATAGCATTCGTGGGAGCTCCGGCCCTCGCGGGGCTCCTCAACGCGCTGCTCTCGCCGCTCATCAAGCTTGGCATCATCGAGGCGTTCCAGTCACGGAGTTTCAGCTTCGCGACGCGGGCAGTGCTGGCGCTGACCCTCGGCTACGCGGCCTTTATTGCTGAAATTTTCCGCGCCGGCATCGAGAGCGTTGACAAGGGCCAGGTCGAGGCGGCCCATGCCCTGGGCATGTCGCATTCCCAGACCATGGTCCGCGTCGTGCTGCCACAGGCCGTGCGCAACGTGCTGCCCGCGCTTGCCAACGAGTTCATAGCCATCGTCAAGGACTCGGCCCTCGTGTCGGTGCTCGGCGTGCAGGACATCACCCAGATTGGCAAGGTGTACGCCGCGAGCACCTTCATGTTCTTCGAGACGTACAACGTGGTGGCGTTCTTCTACCTCTGCCTGACGGTAAGCCTTTCAATGCTGGTGCGCACGCTCGAGCGCCGCCTCAAGAGGGAGTCGGTTCGATGAGCGCCTTCATTCGCATAGAAAATGCCGTCAAGACCTTCGGCGACCCCGAACGGGGCGGCGCGGCAGCCCGCAACTGCGTCCGCGCGCTGGACGGTGTGTCGCTGGCCGTGGAACAGGGCGAGGTAGTCCTCGTCATCGGCCCCTCCGGCTCCGGCAAGAGCACACTGTTGCGTTCGGTGAACCGGCTCGAGAAGCTGGATTCAGGCGAAATATGGATAGGTAACGACAGCGTCACCGCAAAGCATGCTGACCTGCGGCGCATCCGCGAGGATGCCGGCATGGTGTTCCAGAGCTTTAACCTGTTCGCGCACATGACCATACTGGAAAACGTCTCGCTGGCCCCGCGCATCGTGCGCAAGGTTTCCGCGTCGGAAGCCAGAAACCACGCGGCCGCGATACTGGAGCGCGTGGGCCTGTCCGACAAGCTGGACCGCTTTCCGCGCCAGCTCTCCGGCGGCCAGCAGCAGCGGACCGCCATCGCCAGGGCGCTCGCGATGAACCCCAAGGCGCTGCTCTTCGACGAGCCCACCTCGGCTCTCGGCCCCGAGATGGTCAAGGAAGTGCTGGACGTGATGACGGGCCTTGGCGACGGGGGCATGACCATGGTGGTCGTGTCCCACGAGATGGGTTTCGCGCGCGCCGCAGCCGACCGCGTTGTCTTCATGGACAAGGGCAAAATAGTCGAGCAGGGCACGCCCGAAGAGCTGTTTGCCCACCCCCGGGAAGAGCGGACCAGGGACTTCATACGGCACATCCTGTAGAGCCGCCAGGCCTCTATCGGCGCCAGAGCGCGCCCGAACCAAGGAAGGAAACCATGTCACAGGCACTCGTATACCAGACCGATTTTGGAACATCAGACGGCGCCGTTTCGGCGATGTATGGAGTCGCGCTCAAGGTTGACCCCAGCTTGTCCATCTTCGACCTGACGCACGACATACCGCAGTACAACATATGGGAAGCCTCGTACCGCCTGGTGCAGACCGTGCAGTACTGGCCCGAGGGCACCGTGTTCGTGTCGGTCGTTGACCCCGGCGTGGGAACGTCGCGCCGCAGGATCGCGGTCAGGACCAACGCGGGGCAGATCATTGTGGCGCCCGACAACGGCACACTGACGCACGTGAAGCTGCTCACCGGCATCGCCGAGG
>CAXZAJ010000460.1:0-2163 GCA_964293355.1 uncultured bacterium | reverse complement strand
CCTGCGGCTACTGCAAGCCCTGCCCCAGCGGCGTGGACATTCCAGGCGTTTTTGGGCTCTGGAACGAGGCGTCCATGTTCGGTACGCTGGAGCAGGCCCGCAAGCAATACGCCACTGATCTGGCCGGCAAAGGTGCCGACGCCTGCGTGGAGTGCGGCGAATGCGTACCCAAGTGCCCGCAGGGCATCGACATACCGGCCAGGCTCAAGGAAGCGCGCGCGACCCTGGGCTAAGGCCCTGCGGCTTCTACAGCGCGCCGCCGGCCAGGAACGGCAGGGCAATGAAGTTGCCGAGCGCACCGCCGAAGCTGGACAGGAAAAACACGAGCAGTATGTGCGTCACCTTGTTTTTGTAGAAACCGCGCACGGTCGAAACATCGGTAGAGAGGGTCTGAAAATCGGAGACCCGGGGCTTGCGGAGCCAGGCCTCCACGATGCCTGAGAAGAAGCCCACGGCCACGAGGGGATTGAGCGTGGCCACAGGCGCCGCCGCAAACGACACGAGTATGGTCAGCGGGTGCGCCAGGCAGAGCAGTGATCCAACGGCAGCCAGCGTGCCGTTGAGTGCCACCCAGCGGATGAGCATCTGCAGGCTCGCCTCGGCGCCAGAGGTAAAGAAGCCCACGGCGATGAAGCCGACGATCAGGGCCGGCACGAGCCAACCGGCGGACCGTGCCAGGAATCCAGCCGGCGGAACCCGGTCGATGTCGGACACATCGGTGGTGGCATTGCCGGCGGCAAGCCGTCCCAGCCAGTCCTCCACCCCCCAACCGTGCCCCGCTCCGATCACCGCGACGAGGCTGTCGCCGGGAGTGGCCCAGATTTTAGACGCGAGGTAGCGGTCTCGCTCGTCTATCAGCACTTCCTTGACGCTGGGCAGGTAGGCGGCCAGCTCGCCCATCATCTCGTCCAGCTCGGAACGCACTTTGAGGCGCTCGATTTCCGCGGAATCAGGCTTTTCGTTCGAAAATGCCGCGGCTATGAGCTGGGCCACCAGCTTGGACTTGTTCCAGAAATTCGACTTTCCCCAGGCACGCCTGAGGGTGGTCTTGACGTCACGATCGCAGAAACTGAACGGAATTCCGGCGGCCTGGGCTGCCTGTATCGCCGCAACCATTTCTGCGCCGGGCTTTACGCCGGAATCCGCACCCATCCTGCGCTGGAACGACGACAGGGCCAGGTTGGCGAGCAGAAGGAAGGCCTGACCTTCCTTTATCACCTTGACGATATCGGTTTTCTCCCATGCGTCGGGTGCGTTCATGGCCCGCCATCGCCCTTCGTCAAGCTCCACGCACACCGCGGCGGGCGACTCGGCGGCGATGACCGCGGCTACTTCGTCGACGCTTTCCATGGAAACGTGGGCGGTTCCCACGAGCACTATCCTGCGTCCCGAAAGTTCGAGAACCTTGACCGTATCTGACATCATTGCTCCGTTCGTTGTTGTTCGTGAATCTTCGTTCGTAGAGGTTCGTCGGGTCTATGGCATCACGGGGTAGCGAGCCGGGCCAGATCGGCCTCTGCGAGTCGCCGCTCTATCGTGCCGATCCGTTCGGAGTCGTACGACATCCGGATATATTTTGACCCCAGATCGGGCTTGCCTTTGGCGACCCAATAAGCACCGAGGTAGTACAACAGTCCAGCCTTGAGGTCGAGGTTCTTCTCCGCATTGATGCGCACTTCGAGTTCCGAGGTCATCTCACCCTGATCAAAAAGGAGTCTGAGCGCCAGCCACTGTCCATTGAGTTTTTCCTTGTCTATCCTGGAGAGCATCTTGCCGGCATATTCTTTTGCGGTCTTTATGTCTCCATCCCGCATGAGCGACAAAGCGGCCGCTATGTAATACTCGGGATGCGCCTTGGTGTAGCTGGAAGCCTTGTCGAACGCGGTGAAGGCCTCGCGCCAGAACCCCAGACGGTATGCAAGCACTCCCATCGACTCGAATGAATACCAGTAATCGGGATAGAGCCTGGCGGCGGTTCGATAATCGGCCAATGCGGCGGCATCATCACCGGAATTCTCATGGATGGAAGCCCGGTACACATAGGCCAGGAAATAGTCCGGATTGAGGTTGATGGAGCGGTCAAAATCGGCCCGGGCCTGCTCCAGGCGGCCGGTATCCATGTAGAGGCGCCCGCGTTCCACGTAATTCCAGGCCGCCCCTGGA
>CAXZAJ010000459.1:0-2164 GCA_964293355.1 uncultured bacterium | reverse complement strand
TCACCGCCAGACAGCACCACGCCCGTGAGCACGTCCCGCCTTCGCGCAAGAAAGGCCAGCGCCTCGTCAACCGAAGCAAGGCCTGCCGACACGGCGTCAGCGGGTTCCACGAGATCCGGATTGTGGCAGTACGGACAGCGCAAGGCGCATCCGGCCACGAACAGCACGGCCGCAACGCGACCCGGATAGTCTACCAGGCTGGTCTTCTGTATACCGAACCGCATGGTGCCATCAACCCGTTCAGGCGGTCGCTGCCACCATGGAACCTGATAGCGCTGCCTTGAGGGCTGGCTGCACCAGGCCTTCCAGCTGCTTGCGGGAATGCGCGCGGAGCAACTGCCCGCCATCTGCGCCCAGAATAAGGGCCGTAGGAGTGGACTGCACCTCATAACGCCGCGCCAGCGCAAGGCCATCTTCAGTATCCACATCAACGATGACGCCAGGCAGATTGCTGGAGCTCAGAAAATCCTTGACCGGCGGACAGTTGGGGCATGCCGTACGGGAAAAGAGCAGGTACGTCACCGGCTTCCTTGTATCGGCTGACAGCGCGCCTGAGATGCCGGACGGAAACGCGTACTCCCGCCGCTTGCTGAATTCCTCGCGCTTGCCTGCGTTCCAGTTGCGCACCGAGCGGTAATAGCCCACGATGCGGCTGTACACCTCGGTAGGTGACCCCTCGGCCGTCATCAAGCTCACCTTCAACCCCTCCAGCCTCGCCACCTTCTGTTCCCTGCTTTCCATGATCATCCCCCAAAAACATAAATAAATAAAACCAGGAGAATACTAGGAAATTTTTGCACAGAGCCACAGAGAAGATGAGGGGGATAAGAAGGATTAAGAAGAAAAGGGAGTTTTAAACTCCTTTATCTTCCTACTCTTTTCCTGCTATCTCATCTTCGCCGTGTCTCTGTGCCTAAAAATCCTATCTTTCTCTTCTCTTCCTCATCTTCTCTGTGTCTCTGTGCCAAATTCTTCGTGTATCAGGCCAGGCCGGAGAGTTCGTTTTCCAAAACTGCAATTTCGTCGCGGAGGCGGGCTTCTTTTTCTGCCTTGCATTTGGGGCAGGAAAAGTGCTCGCCTGAGATGTAGCCGTGGATGGGACAGACGGAGAACGTTGGCGATATCGTGTAGTACGGTATGCGGTAGCGCCCCGCTATGGTCCGCACGAGATCCCGCAACGCGCGCCAGTCGTCCACGGCCTCGCCCAGGAACACGTGAAACACCGTACCGCCCGTATACTTTGCCTGCAGCGCTTCCTGGTGGTCCATCGCGTCGAACAGGTCCTCGGTATAGTCCGCCGGCAACTGTGACGAATTGGTGTAGTACGGCTCGTCGGCGCCGGCGGAGATGATGTCCGGGTAGCGCTTGCGGTCGTGTTTTGCCAGCCGGTACGAGGTGCTCTCCGCCGGCGTTGCCTCCAGGTTGAACAATTCCCCCGAGTCCACCTGGTAATCCTGGAGCCGCTTGCGCATGTGCTCCAGCACTTCTTCGGCAAACGCTTTTCCATCGGGTTGCACGATGCTCAGGCCCATGAAGTTCAGGCAGCACTCGTTCATGCCCACGAGTCCAATCGTTGAAAAATGGTTGTCAAAGCTTTTCAGGTAGCGCTTGGTGTACGGGAACAGCCCGCCTTCAAGCAAGCGCGAACAGACCTTGCGCTTGATGGTCAGGCTTTTTGCCGCCAGGTCCATCAGCCGGTCCAGGCGGCGGTAGAAATCGCTCTTGCCGTCAGACAGGTATCCCAGGCGCGGCATGTTCAGGGTAACGACGCCGATGGAGCCGGTCAGTTCATCCGAACCGAAGAGCCCGCCGCCGCGCTTGCGGAGTTCCCGCTTGTCGAGCTGGAGCCTGCAGCACATGGACCGCACATCACCCGGATCGAGATCCGAGTTGACGAAATTCTGGAAGTACGGCGTGCCGTACTTGGCGGTCATCTCGAAGAGCAGCCGTGCGTTGCCCGAGTCCCAGTCAAAGTCGCGCGTGATGTTGTACGTGGGTATGGGATACTGGAAGCCGCGGCCGTCAGCGTCGCCGCCGAGCATCAGCTCGATGAACACCTGGTTTATCACGTCCATCTCGCGCTGACAGTCGCCGTAGGTAAAGGACTGCTCCACGCCGCCGATGACGGCTGGCCGGTCGCGGAGGTCCGCCGGGCAGGTCCAGT
>CAXZAJ010000458.1:0-2196 GCA_964293355.1 uncultured bacterium | reverse complement strand
GCGTACGGAATCTTCAATGATCAATACGACGCGGACCATGCCCACGCGGGTGTCGTTGTCGACATTGCGCAGATCCTCGACATACTTGATCATGCCTACGAACAGCTTGGAGTAGCCGTTCCAGACGAACACGCGGTCTATGGAATCGCGGCATGACTGGCCGCGCTCGTCCAGGCCGGCCAGGCTGGAATTGTTCATGGCCAGGAGCAGCACGGGCACGTTGGGCCAGACGGACTTCATCCGGGCGGCGAGGGCGAGCGGTTCCTCGAAATCGACTCCGGCCATGAGTATGACCATGTCGTAGCCGCCGGAACCGAACATCTCCATCGCTGAATCGGAGGTATAGGCGCAGGAGACTCGCGGTGCCGTCGTCAGGTTGAGCTTGAAAAACTCGCCGTAGATCTGCTCGGAGAGGGCTCCGTCACTCTCCAGGACAAAGGAGTCGTAGAGGCTGGCGACGAGCAGGATTTCACGCACCCGGTAGCGCATGAGGTCGTGGAAGATGTCGCGCTCGCGGCGCTCGCGGTCGTAAGAAGCGACGAGTTCATTGAAGTACATCCGGAAATCCTCCGCGCAAGAGTTTGTATCGCCAGATAGTATCCTATCCTCTGAACGCGCGGCGGGCAAGATACCGGGATCCGTCTTGTGGCCAGATACCGATTGGCGGTATCTTCCATACTCGAATAAGGAACTACAACACATGAACGAACCCCACAAGACAGAATTCCTCGGCCACGATGCGATCTTTCCGCTTTTGCTCAAGATGGGCATACCTGCGGCCATAGGCATGCTGGTCAACGCACTCTACAACGTCGTCGATACCATATTCGTAGGACAAGGCGTCGGGCCGCTCGCCATAGCGGCGCTCTCGATAGCGTTTCCTATACAGATGATCGTCTCCGCCGTAGCCCAGGGACTGGGCGTTGGAACAGCCTCGATCGTGTCGCGCCGGCTGGGCGAACGCCGTACCGAAGACGCGGCGATCGCCATCGGCACGGCGTACACGACGGTACTGCTCGTCACGACGGCACTTGTCGCCCTGTTGTTCGCCTTCATGCGGCCGATATTGGCATTCTTTGGCGCGAGCGAAACCATCATGCCGCTGGCGATGGAATATACCGGCATCGTAGCCGCCGGTTTTTTCTTCTTTTCAATGTCCATGTGCGCCAGCAACCTGGTTCGGGCTGAAGGCAACGCCAAGGCCTCGATGCTCGGCATGCTGCTCGGAGCTCTGCTCAACACCATCCTGGATCCGATTTTCATCTTCGGCTTCGGACTGGGGGTTCGAGGCGCGGCGATCGCGACGGTCATCAGCCAGATGGTCTCGTGCACGTACCTGTTCTCGATTTACTTCAGGGGCAAGAGCCATGTTCCGATCAAGCGATCGCACCTGCGGATACGGCTCCGCGTGCTGGGTGACAGCGCGATACTGGGCACGCCGGCCTTCATTCAGTCCGCGGGTATGAGCATTCTTGCACTGATAATAAACAACTCGCTGGGCTACTACGGCGGGGACAGCGCCATAACGACGTATGGCATGACCCACAAGGTGCTGATGATAATCATCATGCCGATACTCGGCATCGTGCAGGGCTTCCAGCCCATAGCCGGTTACAACTATGGCGCCAGGAATTTCGGCCGGGTGCGGGCGAGCC
The DNA here is from genome assembly GCA_964293355.1 of uncultured bacterium. Lineage (GTDB taxonomy): Bacteria > Spirochaetota > Spirochaetia > Treponematales > UBA12059 > SZUA-370. The sequence continues at coordinate 541 of CAXZAJ010000458.1, read as the reverse complement.
TGCGCACGGCCCTGCTGACCTCGTTTGTCGTTTCGCTGGCGGGATATGCCTTCATGATGCTGGCGCCGCGGTTTGCCGTGAGTCTGTTCCTGAACGACCCGCAACTGATAGCATCAAGCGCCCGCGTGCTCAGGATCATGGCGCTGTTCATACCACTTGCCGCCATACAGATTACCGGCTCAGTGTATTTTCAGGCCGTAGGCAAACGCGGGGAAGCCTTTGTACTGGGACTCTCCAGGCAATACCTCATACTGATTCCGATCATACTCGTGCTGCCGCGCTTTATCGGAGTCGATGGCGTCTGGCTCGCCTTTCCACTGGCTGACCTGATCGCGTCGAGCCTGACCATAACGCTGCTGGTGCGCGAGGTGCGCAGGCTCGGCAGCGAACACGACAAGGCAGCCCTCCCGTTGCGTTGAAAGTAAGTTGCTGTACGGCCTGCGAAAACGGAAACGGGCTGCCCGGGCAAAAGCTCGGGCAGGCCCGTTTTCAAATCAGGGCGCCCGCAGGGGGGGGCTCGTGCGGATTATTCCGAGGCCCG
>CAXZAJ010000457.1:0-2207 GCA_964293355.1 uncultured bacterium | reverse complement strand
CATCGTTGAAGCCCAGTCGGATATTGACCCGTCTCAGTTCCATAGCCGGCCCAGCCCTCACGGAAGGATCACCGTCCGCGAGAGCACCCTCGGTCAGGAAACGGGAGGTCAGACGATCGACGATCGACACGGCTTCATCGTAGCTGGTCTGTACGGTAACGTCCTCGATACGCAGCTTGACAGGCTGAAAGGTGCCAGAAAGCAGGGCTTTAAGCTGGTACCGCATGCTTGCGGAAGCGGCGCGCGCAACCACGACTCCGTGGCTCCTCAACTCCAACCCGCCAAGGGTCACGGAGCCGAGAATGCGGGGCGACGCACGCTCGTAGGAGACCTCGATGTCGAGTCCCTGCAGCACGATGGAAAGCCGACTCTCGATTGAATTTGCGACATATGACTCAAGCCCCGAGAGCACGGGCGAAACGATCAGCCCCCAGGCAGCTGCGACAGCGAGAACGGTAGTTAATGCCATGACCAGGGGTGCCGGAGCTCGCAGCTTCACATCTCAACAGTACCACAGAGGAGGGTCTTGCGCCATAACGCACCCGGACGTTATGCTCCCGGGCAATGCAGAACGGAAGAGCCACCATAGAAAATTTTGTCGTATTTGAAGGCATAGACGGTACGGGTACGACGACGCAACTCAACCGCCTCTCGCGGCGGCTCGAAGCGTCTGGCATTGCTCACCATGCGAGCTGCGAGCCGACGCCCGGCCCCGTCGGGGTCCTCATACGCCAGGCGCCTTCTGGCGCGTTCCCTGCGAGGCCAGAAACGGTAGCCAGGCTCTTTGCCGCGGATCGTGGCGAGCACCTGTACGGCCCCGAGGGCATCGTAGCCCGCACCGGCCGGGGCCAGCTCGCGGTCAGCGACCGCTATCTGTTCTCGTCACTGGCCTACCAGGGCCTGACCTGCGGCAACGAATTGCCGGCACTCCTCAACGCACCGTTTCCTCTGCCGGAACTGCTCCTGTTCTTTGAGCTCGATCCGGAAGTAGCCGAGCGGCGCATGGCATCACGCAAAGAACTGGATATCTACGAGAACCTGCAATTCCAGCGTCACGTGGCCGAAGCGTACCGCACGATAGTGGGTTCGTTCGAGGATTCAGGCCTGAACATAGCCAGGATCAATGCGTCCGCGACACCCGACGAGGTGGAATCAGCCGTGTGGGCGGCAGTTTTACCGCTCGTACGCAGGATAAACGGCGGCTGACCCTATACCTGCCCTCTGGCATGGCCGATACTGATACTGTATGAAACGAATTGCCACACTGTTGCTGTTACTTGTCGCCTCGTCGATGGCCCTGCCCGGATATCCCGTGTACTTCAAGGAACAGTTCTACCGCCTCTACCACACCCACTACATCCAGTACCCCGACGATACCATAGAGAACATATACTGGCTGGAACAGGCCACCAAGGCCGATTTCTGCAACCCGCTCTACGCTCTGGCCACGATAACGAACGAACGCGAATGGGAACGGTACCGCTATCTGGTCAACATGCACCTGCACCTCAAGCTGATAGAGCAGCACCTGTATCTGGGAGCCAAGTTCGACAAGCGGGTAGCCTACTTCTACAACGCGCCCTGGAAAACGGAGAACCTGGAGAGCCTGAAAATTGCCGAGACGGCATACAAGGCGGCCCTGTCGTACTGGACGACTGCCAGGGAATGGGCGCTCAAGGCCGAGGAAATCCGGTTCCTGTACCTGCCTGACGTGCAGTTCATGGAAGACGAGGCCTTCAGGATAAAGGACGGCCAACTGGACTACGCCAGGATCATAGGGCGCCAGCTTGCGCGGCTGGAAAAGGTGCGCGCCGACTTTGAGGCCATGGACGAGGCTACTTATTAATACGGGAAAATCGGCCCTGCTGGTCACCGGAGGCGAACCTCCCCCCTTCGAGGCGATACGCCACCGCCTGTCCGAGTTCTCGTTCATCTGCGCGGCGGATTCAGGCCTCGACGTGGTGAGGAGCTGGGGGCTGAAGGCGGACCTCGTCGTAGGCGATATGGATTCCATATCAGACCCGAAAATCCTGGCACAGTATCCCGAAGTGCAGACGTTTTCACGTGACAAGGACGACACCGATACGGAAATCGGCATCCGGGAACTGCGGGACAGGGGCTACGGCTGGATCGTGATGGCCGGCGGCGGGGGCGGGCGGCTGGACCACCTCCTGGCGTTGCGGGCCCTCCTGGAACGGCCAGGCGCA
>CAXZAJ010000456.1:0-2226 GCA_964293355.1 uncultured bacterium | reverse complement strand
TGTCAGATTCCTGATCAGGGCGTTTGGCTATTTGCCCGTCGAGGTGCTGGATTCTGGTGGTATTTCGGCAGGGACGGTATCAGCAGCAACTGTTTCATCGATGGAAGCTGGAGCATCCTCGAAAATGGCTGCTTCATCGAAGGCTTTCTGTACTTCGTCGAGAGCCACAAGACCGGGTTCAGCAAGCAAGGCAGTAGCTTGTGCGCGGTCCTTGAAACCTTTCTTGAGGGCGGTTTTCAGGGCGTCGAGACCACCCTGCCCGTCCTCTGCCACGGTCAGCCTCAACCGGGCCAACGCAAACCAGGAGTCAGCATCCTCGGGGGCCTTTGCCACGATGGCTGCGTACGTGTCGATGGCGTCCATGTAACGCTCCGCGCGAACCTGCGCGAGCGCGAGCGCACGTCGGCCTTCCAGCGATTCTGCGTTTGCCGCAAGATAGCGTTCCAGCAATGGCAGCGCGCCTTCAGCATCCCCGCCAGCGGCGAGCAGCAAGCCTTTCCTGAATGACGCGTTGGCATCATCGGGCTTGAGCACCAGAATCGCGTCATACCGTTCCATGGCCTCGTCTGATCGACCAGCCGCTTCCAGCAGCACTGCGAGGTTGTACACGCTCGCCGAGTCGGCACCGTTCAGGGTAACGACGCGTTCGTAGAGGGCAAGCGCTTCAGCATCGCGGCCGGCCTTGTACAGGGCATACGCCTTGACGGTCAGCACGGCTGAGTTGTCCGGATCGGTGGACAGGTACTCGTCGCTCTTGGCTATGGACTCATCATACTTGCCCGCCTCTGCAAGCGCGCGGGACAGGTTGTAGCTGGCCACGCCCTGGCCCGGATCGAGGGCCATCGCACGGGACCAGGCGTCGCCGGCCTTGTCCCAGCGACCCAGTTCTGCCCAGGCATTGCCCAGCTCGGTCCAGCCTAGTGCCTGCCGCCGGCTCTGGTCGGTAGCGCATGACAGCGACGCAAGCGCCGCCATGCCGACAGCGAGAAGCAAAACGGCAAACAGGTACCCGGACCGGCGCTGGTTCATCGCCTGAGCACCGTCTCTTCTATGGTACGGATCTGCGCGCGGTAGAGGCTCGTTATGCTGGAGCCGTAATCGGCTATCAGCTGGATCATGTCGCGCGGCATGTCGTCTATGTCCTTGCCGTTGATGCGGTCGCCGGCATCGCCGAGACCCGGCATTATGTACGCCAACTCGTTGAGCGCCGGATCCATCCACAGCGTGTACACCGTCATGTTTTCCACGGCACGTACGGCGCGCAGGGCACCCTTGAGGGCGGAGATGATGGTCAGGAACTTGACCGACTTTGGCTTTACGCCGAGGTCCAGTATGTATTTGACGACGGTGACCAGGCTGCCCCCGGTGGCGTTCATCGGGTCGGCGAAGATCAGGTCCTTGCCGTCCAGTTCCTCGGGGCGGAAGTACGAGCGGTCCAGGTCCAGCACGTATTCCATGGTCGATTCGTTCTTGCTGTCGTCGCGCTTTATCTTGAACAGAGCAAACGGCGTTACGTAACCTTTTGACGAGAACTCCTGGATTTCCTTGGAGAGTATCATCGACGGCAGGAGGGCGCCGCGCAACATCACGCACATGACGGTGTTGTCTATGCGGTCGTCGATGTTTGGAATCTTGTGCACCGCGAAGTTCTGGACAGGATTGGTGACCGGTGTGCGCGTGATCAGGTAATTTTTGTTTTCGCTTTTGGCGCCACCAAAGGCCAGCCCGAACAGGAGTTCATACGCCCGCTGGGTGTAGTACATGAACTCCTGGCGCTGGGTATTGGTGTCGCGGAGCTTGGCGATGAGCCTGGAAGCCTCACCGTGGTTCTCCGGCGCTGTCTCAAACGAATAGACCTTGATGCGCGGCTCCGCCTTGCATATCTCCTGCATCAGTGCGCCCATCTCGTTGTACAGCGCTATGAGATGTGTCTCTTCCTTGCGGCGCTCCGGTTCACCGCGGGCGGCGGAAAGTATGCTGAAGGACAACATGGCCTTGCGGTACAGGGTGTCCATCCTGTCTATCAGCACTCGGTCGTCGTCAGTGAGATATCCGTCCAGATCCTGGGCTTTGAGCACTACCTTGTTCATCGGGTTCCTCCGGGGCCGCGCCGCGTGGTGTCCACGGCAATGACAGCGGCGGCCGCCGCGACGGGGGCCTTCCGCGACTGGGGACCAGAAGCATCAGGCCCCGCGGGTGACCTCGCCCATGGCTCCGCTGCCTATG
>CAXZAJ010000455.1:0-2230 GCA_964293355.1 uncultured bacterium | reverse complement strand
TCGGTGGCCGATGCAGCGGAAGACGAGGATTCGCTGTCGCACCTGGGCGACATCTACGAGGTGGTCACCCCGTTGCTCGATGCTTCTATAGATAACCTCGCTGAAGCGGTCGTGGAGCAGGATTTCTACTCGGATGCGTGGGGAACCTTCCTGAGCGCCTATGCGCCAATCAGGTTGCCTGACGGCAGCCAGGACGGGGTACTCTGCCTCGACATTTCCTTTGAGGACATCCAGGCAACCATGATGGCCAACCTGCTGCGCCAGCTTCTGGTCCTGCTCCTGATTACCTTCATCGTCATACCGGCTGCGGTATTCCTTTCGCGCACTATCACCCGCCCCATCAACCGCATCACGAAATACCTGCAGGGCGTTTCCGACGGCACCACGACAGACCTCTCGCAGCGCCTGAACCTGCGCGGTTCCGACGAGATAGCGGAGCTGGCGGGACTGCTCGATGCCACGTTTGAATCGATGAAGCACCTCATAGTCTCGATCCAGGGGCAGACCGGAACGCTCTCGCAGGTCGGGCTCGAACTCTCCTCCAACATGACCGAGACGGCAGCGTCCATAGAAGAGATAAGCGCCAGCATCCAGAGCATCAAGCGGCAGACCATCAACCAGTCGGCCAGCGTCGTGCAGACCAACTCCACCATGGAGCAGATAACGCTGAACATCCAGAAACTGGACGAATTCATCGAACAGCAGGCCTCGAGCGTAACCCAGTCGTCCTCGGCGATAGAGCAGATGATGGCCAACATAGCCTCGGTGACCAGTACCCTGACGAAAAACGCCGGTAACATGCAGGAACTCACCGCGGCATCCGAAAGCGGCCGCTCCGACCTGACGGCCGTATCCGAGAGCATCCGCGAGGTGGCCAGGGAATCGGACGGTCTGCTGGAGATAAGCGAAGTGATACAGGCCATCGCCAGCCAGACCAACCTGCTGTCCATGAACGCGGCCATCGAGGCGGCCCACGCCGGCGAGTCCGGCAAGGGCTTCGCCGTGGTGGCTGACGAGATACGCAAGCTGGCCGAATCGTCGCGCGAGCAGTCAAAGACCGTCTCGTCGTCCCTCAAGAAGATCAAAGACGCCATGAGCAGGATTACCGGTTCCACCGACGCGGTACTCACGCAGTTCGAGGACATCGACACCAGGATACAGGCCGTAGCCGAGCGTGAAAAAGGCATCCTGAACGCGATGGACGAACAGGGAGCCGGCAGCAAGGAGATCCTCATTGCCATCGGGCAACTCAACGAGATTACCAGCCAGGTCAAGGCAGGCTCCGGCGAGATGCTCACCGGCAGCCGCGAGATAATAAAGGAAAGCGGCAATCTGGGCAGGATCACCGAGGAAGTCTCAGGCAGCATGAGCGAGATGGCGGCTGGCGCAGAACAGATAGCCGAGGCCATCAACACCGTCAACGCCCTGAGCGGCAACAACAGGGACAGCATCGCCGCGCTGATGGCGGAGATGGGCCGGTTCAGGGTCCTCTGAAAAGAACCTGCAGCTAGCGCAGTCTCAGCCGGCGCAGCCTCAGGACTGAAGGCGTATGCTGACACGGCAGGCAGGCCCCTGTGAAAGTTCAAGTTCCGCATGGATCTGTCCGCACAGCGCACGCACCAGGTTCAGGCCCGTACCCGGATTCTGACCGCTCCGGCAACTAGTCGGCAGTCCGACGCCGTCATCGGCAATTTCCAGGACGGTACCCTGCAGGCCCGTTCCCAGGCTCACGCTGATGGTTCCTCCTGCCCCGTGCGGAAACGCGTACTTAAGGGAATTGGTCACGAGTTCGGTAACGATGAGGCCAAGCGGAGCAGCGATCGAGGCTTCCGCCGTCACAGCCGAGAGCCGCGTTTCAAGGTGATGCCTGCCGTCCAGCGAGACCAGGGTGCCCGCAATCCGGCCCAGGTACTCGTCCAGCGGAATCTCGGAGACGGACCCCTTGGCGTACAACAGCGAGTACAGGTCGGCGATGGAACGTATCCGGTTGACCAGCATGCCTACCAGCTCGACCGACTCTGGATTTTTGGCATCAAAAGACGCGAGCTGCATCATGCCGAGTATCATGGAAAAACTGTTCTTGGCCCTGTGCTGCAGTTCACGCAGCAGTACGCCGTTCTCGTCCAGAGCAGCCTGCAGGCTTTTTTGCGCATCTGCGCGTGCGGCTACTTCCAGCTCGAGGGCCTGGGTACGGTCACGGACCGCCAGTTCCAGGTTCTGCTGCAGGCGC
>CAXZAJ010000454.1:0-2238 GCA_964293355.1 uncultured bacterium | reverse complement strand
CCGTGGGTGCCTTCGGCGGCCGTTCAACGATGACTCTCGGTAACCAGCTCCTGATAGCAGAAACCTGCGAATACCGGCGGCACTTGCTGGCATTCAAGCCGCGACGCCTCGTGCTGACCAGTGTCGAGCCCGACCACCAGGATTACTATCCCGATTACGAGGCCATCGCTTCAGCCTTTGTGGAATACCTGTGTACCCTGCCTTCGGGTGGTGCTGTCATCTATTGCGCCGATGACCAGGGGGCCGTGGATGTCTGGAACCGGGCGCAGGCTGAGAGGCCAGACCTGCGGGGCATTCCTTACGGTTTCAAGGCTGAGGGTGTTTTTGGAATATCCGGGTATGCCGTGCGGGGAGAGCGGGGCTTGTTCCGGCTTGGCGGCCTCGATGCCGAATGGAGCATTCGCGTACCAGGCCGGCATCTGGCCCTCGACGCCACCGCGGCAATAGCCCTCTGTGCCACCATAGTCGCAGACCGGGAGGCCGGCCGTGCCTTGAGTTCCGGCGAGCTTTCCGCCATGATGGCCGCCATCGAGGCTTTCTCCGGTTCCCGGCGGCGTTCCGAGGTGCTTGGAGAGGCCCGCGGCGTGCTCTTCATGGACGATTACGGCCACCATCCCACAGCCATCACGGTGACCCTTGCCGGGCTCCGGGAATTCTATCCGACCCGCCGCCTCGTCGTCGACTTCATGTCGCATACCTGTTCCAGGACGAGGGCTTTGCTTGAGGAATTCGCCGGCGCGTTCGGTGATTCTGACCTCACCGTGCTGCACCGGATTTACCCATCCGCCCGCGAGGCACCGGATCCCGGGATGACGGGTCAGGTACTCTGCGAGCGTGTCCGTGCGCATATTACCTCCGCCTCAGCAGATGAACGCATCCATTACTTTGAAGAACCGCTGGACGCCTTGCCGTTCCTGCGCGCCGAACTCCGTCCCGGTGACCTGTTCGTAACCATGGGTGCCGGAGACAACTGGAAGCTGGGCAAGGCCCTGTATGATGAATTCTCCGGAGGAACACCATGAAGAGCATGACCGGCTACGGGGCCGTCCGCCTCGATGCGCCTACCATAAAAGCCTCGATTGTACTCAAGGCCTGGAACAACCGCTTTCTTGAGCTTTCAACCCAGATGCCTGGATATCTGGGCCCTATTGAACGCCGCGTACGCGACCTGGTCGAGTCCCGCATAGGCAGGGGCAAGGTTGAGCTTTCAATCAGGGTGCTCGGCGGCGACATGCCGACCGAGGTCGTCATCGATACCACGAGCGCAAAAGCCGTCGCTGATGCCATCCGGCGCCTCGCCGCAGCGGCCGGTATCGATGAATCGGTGCACCTGTCGCACCTGCTGGGTGTTGACGGTATGTTGAGCTACGAGCGCAATGTTGACGCCGATTCGCTCTGGCAGGTGTTGTCGCCGGCTCTGTCCGCCTGCCTGGACGCGTTTGATGCCGAGCGTGAACGGGAAGGCGAGTCCACCCAGGCTGACCTGGAGGCAAAGCTGTCGTCGCTGGAAGCCGCGCTCGACATCATCGAAGCCGCGACGCCCGATATAGAGGCCGCCATCAAGACAAACCTCCGCACGCGTTTCGTCGACGTCATGGGAGACCTCGTGGACGAGGCGCGCATACTCGGTGAGCTTGCCTCGTATCTGGCCAAGCATACCATCAATGAGGAAATCGTCAGGTTGCGTTCCCACATCGCCGCGTTCAGGAAGGCTTCCGGTGAACCGGTCTGCGGCAAGAAACTGGATTTCATCTGCCAGGAGATGAACCGCGAAGCCAACACCATCGGCTCCAAGAGCGCGGATCCCCGGATTTCGGATGCAGTCATCAGGATGAAGGAAGCCGTGGAGAATATCCGCGAGCAGGCAAGGAACGTAGAATGAGCACAGAAAACACGACTACGCGCAAGTCATCCATCATTGCAATTTCCGGTAAAAGCGGCTGCGGCAATTCCACCGTATCACGGCTGGTGGCTGAACGGCTTGGGCGCAGGCTCGTCAACTATACGTTTCACACCATGGCCGACGAGATGGGCATACCCTTCGTAAAGCTGCTCGAAATGGCCAGCGCCGATCCGTCGTATGACCGCACTCTGGACGAACGGCAGGTAGCCATGGCGCACGAGAGTGATTGTGTCATAGGTTCCCGCCTCGCCCTCTGGCTCGTGCGGGATGCCGATATCCGCGTCTACCTGCACGCATCCACCGAAGGCCGCTCGGAACGCAACAAGAAGCGTGAA
>CAXZAJ010000453.1:0-2238 GCA_964293355.1 uncultured bacterium | reverse complement strand
TGCGGACCCAATCATCACCTCGGATTGCAGGAACGAGACTGCGCTGTCCGTCTGCACACAGTCCTTTATGCCGTCATTGGTGTCCACGATGCTGGTCCAGTGGATATCCTCCACGCCGATGCCCAGGAACGACAGGGCCTCGGCGCAACCCAGCACGTTGCAGGTATTGGAGCCACCGCCCACTTCAATTGAAGCTGCGTTGAGCAGTACCGTGCAGTCAGGATTGAGCGTCAGGTTGACCTGTACCTTGCCGCGGCGTTTTTCCTGCCACTCTGCATGCCAGGACGGATGACAGGAGAACCCCACGCCTCGCTTCTTGACGCCATCGTAGGTCTGGCCTTTGCCCGGCAGGTGTCGTTTTTCCTTCCAGCCAAGCCGGTCGGCGCCGGATTTAAGCACTGCCTCCAGGCTCTTGCTCGGCAGTTTTTCCCACTCGTGGGCAAAGTTCCTGATGCAGAGGTCTATGGGATCGATATTCAGTTTTTCAGCGACGGCATCGAGCACATGAGCAAGAATCAGGTTGAACTGGGAATTTCCTACGCCGCGCATCATGCAGCCAGGAATGACGTTGGTATACACGCCGTACGATTCCATGCGCAGATTTGGTATGTGCGCCAGCAGGACCTCAGCAAGTTCCTTGGGCACGAACTTCAGGGCAAACATGGAGAGGTCAGCGTACGCACCTACGTTTCCGATTGACTTGAAGTACAGCGAGGTGATGGTGCCGTCTTTCTTGGCTCCGGCCTTGAAATCATAGATGGCCGGCTGGCGGGTATTGAGGAAGCTCTGGTGCCGTGTATGCCTATACTTGACGGGTCTGCCGGTCCGCATGGCAAGCAAGCCTGTAACGAGGAAAAACGGCTGGTCGCCGGTATCACCACGGCCGAACTGCCCACCGACGTAGGAAGCAATCGCGCGGATCTTGTGCAGCGGCAGGCCAAGCATCTCCTTGATGTGCATGCGCAACTGGTCCGCGGCATAATGGTTTGACCATACGGTCAGCTGTTCCGCTTTCCAGTGCATGAGGCAGCACCAGTTATCCATGGAGCCCTGCGTGGCATTATGGAAGGTCGACTGGCCTTCAACGATAAACTCGGCCTTCTTGAAGTCGGCATCCACGTCACCGCGATTTTCAAAAACGTCGGGGCCGCCGGTCGGGTCCGGAGCAAGCACGTTGGTTGTGGACAGGTCAGGATGCACCAACGGCGCGTCCTTTTTCATCGCGGCGATGGGATCCAGGATGAACGGCGAGACATCCCATTCAATGTCGATGAGCTTGAGGGCTTCATCGGCTATTTCTTCTGTCTCAGCCGCTACCGCGATGCCCATCTCGTCACCAACCCAGCAAGCGTACTCGCCGAGAACGCGCCGGTCGCGGAACTGGAACATCATGCGGTCCCAGCTTACCGTATCGACGCAGTCGGTCCAGCCCGCGTTCGTCAGTTTGAGCGATTTGAACTCGGGGTCCTCATAGGTCATTATTGAGGCAACGCCTGGCAGGGCTTTGGCTTTTGTCAGGTCGAATTTCTTTATCCTTGCATTGGGGTACGGGCTGCGAAGGATTTTTGCGTACAGCATGTCCGGAAAACTCGATTTGATGGTCAGGTCATCGGCGTACATGGCCCTTCCGCTGGCTTTATCGGGGCCGTCGATCTTTGGCCTGTAACCGCCTACGAATTTTCTTTGAACCCTCTGGTTGAAACGTTCGCTCATGACGAACTCCCCTTTGCCGCAATCTTTTCAGAAGCTCGCATTACCGCCTGTGCGATGCCTGCATAGCAGCCACAGCGGCAAATGTTGCCTGCGAGCGCATCCTTGACCTCGGCGAGTGTCGGTGATGAATTTTTATTGAGCAGTGCCCGGGAAGTCATGACGAATCCGGGAGTGCAATACCCGCACTGCATCGCGGTACCATAACCTGGTTCCGACTGTTCGGCGAAAGCCTGGATCACGGGATCGTCCGCGGGTAGTCCTTCTATGGTAGTTATGTCGTGACCATCCGCTTCCACCGCGAGCACCATGCAGGAAAGAACGGCTTTATCGTCCTGGATGACAGTGCAAGCTCCGCACGCCCCCTCATCGCATGAAACCTTGAGCCCGGTAAAACCGAGTTTTTCCCTGAGGACATACGAGAGCGTGGTGGCGGCGTCAATATCCGCTTCAAGCCTGGAACTCCGCCACGCACCCTTTACCCCGGTCTTGATTTTGCGGGGCGCGGCCGCTGCTTCCCGTTCAATG
>CAXZAJ010000452.1:0-2246 GCA_964293355.1 uncultured bacterium | reverse complement strand
CGGACTGCGCAGACCGGCTTGAACCCGGCCAGCGTATGCGGCCCGAAGGGACCCCATACCCCTTGTTTTTATGAGCGCCGTTGTTTATTTTAGGGTACGGTGGCAACAGAAAACGATGTAGAAGGCGGTGTCCTCATGGAAGAGGATACCCGGACAAAGGAACCGGACGAATACCGGGTGATACTCCTGAACGACGATTATACGACCATGGAATTCGTCGTGGCTGTCATCATGTCGGTATTCCACAAGGAACTTTTCGAGGCTACGCGCGTCATGCTCGACGTGCACAGGAAAGGCCGGGGGGTCGTGGGCACGTATACCTACGACATAGCAGCCACGAAGATCAATAAGGTGCACACGATGGCCCGTGAAAACGGTTTTCCGCTCAAATGCATCATGGAGAAGGCCTAAGAAGATATGAAGGTAAACCAGCAGGTTCAGGCAATATTCAACGCCGCGTACAACGAAGCAAAGCTCAGGGGGCACGAATACCTGACGCCGGAGCATATCCTGTACGCATCCTTGTCGTTCGAGCAGGTGCGCTCCATCCTGGAGGCCTGCGATGCCGACATCGAGCACATCAAGGTGGGCATGGAAGCCTACTTCGAGCAGAAAATCCCGGCGGTCAAGGACCAGGAACCCATACAGACGGCAGGCTTCCAGAGCGTCATCGAGCGCGCGGTGCTGCAGTCCCAGGGTTCCGGCAAGGCCGAGGTAGGCATTCCGGAGATTCTCGTGTCGCTGTTCGACGAGGAACGCAACTACTCCGCATACTACCTGCGCAAGGCAGGCGTCAACAGGCTGCACCTCCTGGAGGTTATATCAGATGGGCTGGACGTAGACCGGAGCGAGGGGGACTCCGGCGAGGATGCGGCGGCGAGGTCTGCCGATGGCACTTCCGGCGGCCCCTTTTCGTCACCTGGTGAAGAGGACGAAGACGAAGGCGGTACACGCCAGAAACCCCGTGCCACCGTCCGAGCCGGTGCGCTGGACAAATTCACTACCGATCTGACAAAAGCCGCCCGCGAAGGCAGGCTGGAACCAGTCATAGGCCGCGATTCGGAGATAGAGCGCACCGTGCAGGTACTGTGCCGCAGGCTCAAGAACAATCCCATTCACGTGGGAGACGCAGGCGTCGGCAAGACGGCCATCACCGAGGGCCTGGCCCAGCGCATCGTCGACGGCAAGGTGCCGCCGCGGCTGCGGGACTACACCATCTACTCGCTGGACATGGGCTCCATCATCGCCGGAACCAAGTTCCGCGGCGACTTCGAGGAACGCATCAAGCGCGTTGTGGACGAGTTGCTCAAAAAGGAAAAGGCCATCCTGTTCATAGACGAGATCCATACCATCGTCGGGGCAGGCGCTGTTTCCGGAGGCTCCATGGACGCCTCCAACCTGCTCAAGCCGGCCCTCACCTCTGGCAAGCTTCGCTGCATAGGCTCCACGACCTACGAGGAATACAACAAGTTCTTCGACAAGGACCGCGCCCTGTCTCGCCGCTTCCAGAAGATCGATATCGTCGAGCCAACGGTCGGAGAGGCCATAGAGATACTCAAGGGACTCAAATCCAAATACGAGGAATACCACGACGTGGTGTACTCGGACGAAGCCATAGAGATGGCGGCCAAGCTGTCGGCCCAATTCATAACCGAGCGCCGCCTGCCGGACAAGGCCATAGACGTGATAGACGAGGCCGGAGCCTGGGCCCGCATCCGCGCGTACAAGGCGGAAGAAGCCGCGCCCGGCGTCGCGGACACTCCCGCAGCTGAAAAACCTGAGTTCGCGACGGAAGCGGAGGCCACCAGCACCGCAACCCCGGACTCCGCAGAGTCCAGCGATCCAACGGCGACTAAAACGCTGGCCATCGGCCGTACCGAGATAGAGACGGTAGTGGCAAAAATTGCCCGCATACCGGAGAAAAGCGTCACCCAAGGCGAGCGCGACAGGCTTGTCAGCCTTGAAACAGACCTCAAGGCCTGCGTTTTCGGGCAGGATCCAGCCGTGGAGATGGTGGCCAAGGCGGTAAAGCGCGGCAGGGCAGGTTTCCGTGCGGCGGACAAGCCGGTGGCCAACTTCCTGTTCGTCGGCCCTACCGGCGTAGGCAAGACAGAACTGGCGCGCAGGCTGGCTGATACGCTCGGCGTGGCCCTGCACCGCTTTGACATGAGTGAATACCAGGAAAAGCACACGGTCAGCAGGCTCATCGGCTCGCCGCCCGGCTATGTGGGCTACGAGGAAGGCGG
>CAXZAJ010000451.1:0-2258 GCA_964293355.1 uncultured bacterium | reverse complement strand
GCGCTGCTGCCCATCCGCAAGCGCCTCCCCGACACGCCGCCTTCGCGAAGCTGGAAACTAGGGCAGCCGAAGCGCTCCACGCACTCGTGGTTCTTAGTGCACGCAGCCTGGTCGACGCGCACGTATCGGGCCTTCCAGCTGGAACCGGCCTTGCGGCGCGCGCTCCGTGTAAGCTTGAGCATGCAAGGGTGCCTGGCGATTATCACCTTGAAGCCCGGCTCGTCCAGCGCCTCGCGGACCATGCCGGTCAGCTCAGCCTGCTTGTATGCGTCGACTTCGCGGATGTTGGTAACGCCCAGACCTTCCAGAGCGGCCCTCACGGAGAGTTTCTGCGCCTCGCCGTTGAAGTTGCGGCCTGTGCCGGGATGCTCCTGGTGGCCGGTCATCGCGGTGGTGCCGTTCTCCATGAGGACGAGCAGCACCCTGTGGGCGTTGTATACGGCGTTGACTATGCCCGGCAACCCCGCATGGAAGAATGTGGAGTCACCCATGAAGCACAGCACCCTGCGCGTGTCGTTGAACAGCGAGAGCCCGGATGCCGTGGAAGTGGCATGCCCCATGGACAACAGCACGGTGCCCATGCGGTACGGCGGCAGCGAACCCAGCGTGTGGCAGCCTATGTCCGCCACGGTGATGTCGTCAGCGCGCAGTGCCTTCGTGACGGCGTAGAACGCCGAGCGGTGGCCGCAGCCGGGGCAAAGCTGGGGCGGCCGCGCTTCGGCCGTGGCGGGCAATGCCTCCGGGCGTGCGACAGGGAACAGGTCAGGCCAGATGGCGGCGAGGATGTCGCGCACCTTGACCGGCGTGTACTCGCCCATCTGCTCTTCAATATCGTGCTTGCCGAGTATCCTCGTCGCGAGCCCGGCATCGTAGGCCAGAGCCTTCAACTCTGTCTCAAGGACGGGATCGAGCTCCTCGAGCACCTTGACCTCGTCGTGGGCGGACAGGAACGCCAGCGCCTGGGCCCGGGGCAACGGATGGACGAGGCCGAGCTTCAGGATGTCGGGCCTGGCCGCCGCGCCTGCCGGAGCGCCCAGCGATTCCAGCAGCGACAGGTACGCGGTTCCGGCCACGATGACGCCACGGCGGCGGTTGCCGTTGTCCACCACCAGGTTGGCGGTCAGGGCGACGGGGTCGGCCGCGACTGCCGCGAGGCGTTCCAGGGCACGCCGCTTCATGGGGAAGACTGAGGCGGCCAGCGGGATGTAGTTCTCGCGGTCAGGGTCAAAGCGCGGCGTGCGGTCATGCGGTACCGGGTGGTACGCCGCGAACGACACGCGTTCCTTGGCGTGGCAGACGTGCGTCGTAAGCCTGAGGATTACTGCCATGCGGCGCGCTACGGCCAGGGTGGCGGCCGCCTTGAACATGCCGTAGGCCTCCTGCGCGGTGGCCGGCTCGAAGAGCGGCATATACGACATCAGCGCATAGTGCCGGTTGTCCTGCTCGTTCTGGCTGGAATTTGCGCCAGGATCGTCTCCCAGCACCACGACGAGGCCCCCGGGTATGTCCAGCAGCGGCAACTGCACGAAACTGTCTGCGGCAACGTTGAGGCCAACGCTCTTGAAGAACACCACCGACAGGTGGCCGTTGGGCGCGGAACCGAAGGCCACCTCGGTAGCTACTTTCTCGTTGGTCGAGAACTCGAAACGGAACGGCCGCTGTTCCGCGGGCATGGCACCTATGGCGTCTGCCATCTCCGGCGTCGGCGAGCCTGGATACGAGGTGACGGAGCGTACGCCCGCTTCCACCATGGCCCGAACCACGGCGGTGTTGCCGATGACGATTTCAGAAAACGCGTCTTGACGCAGGAGCATCGCTCCGAGATCCTTCATGCAACCTCCAGGATTCTTGAATGCGTACCATAATCGGCGCGGCCCATGCCCGCTGTCAAGTTGCAATGGCGCATCAGCCTCATACCGTTTATACTGAACCTTCGCATCCTGAAACCATGACGTAAAGCAACGAGGGGCAACACTCCATGAGAAAACACCGGGCTAGCATGACCATCAACAAGAAAATCCTGTTCACCATCATCGGCCTGTGGCTCGCCGGATCGATGGCGCTCGTTCTGGCTTCCTTCGTGCTCACCAGGGATGCTCTGACCGACAACCTCCGCAGCCGCCTCCGCGATTACGCCGCCCTGGGAGCGCTCAGCCTGAAAGCGGAGGACCACGCGCTGCTCCTCCAGCCTGAAGACGAAGCTACCGCCGCGTATGTCTCCACCGTGGAGGCGCTCAGGCGCATCAAGCGCGAGAGCA
>CAXZAJ010000450.1:0-2276 GCA_964293355.1 uncultured bacterium | reverse complement strand
GGGGGGCGTATGAAAGCGGTTGATGTTGCTGGGGGGCTGCGGCTGGAGTTTGATGTGTTGCCACCGGAGCCGGTGTTCGAGGCGGGGTACAGGCGCGCGCCGAGGCGGGAAGCGCCGCTGACCAGGGCGCAGGAAGCGCTGGCGGTAAAGAACGCGCTCCGGTATGTGCCCGAGCGCTGGCATGCGCGCCTGGCGCCCGAGTTTACTGAGGAGTTGCGCACGCATGGCCGCATCTACGGCTACCGCTTCAGGCCCGCGGGCCGGCTCTACGGCAAGCCGATAGACGAATACAAAGGCGCCTGTCTGGAAGGCAAGGCTTTCCAGGTTATGATAGACAACAACCTGGACTTCGACGTGGCGCTGTATCCATACGAATTGGTCACCTACGGCGAGACCGGCCAGGTCTGCCAGAACTGGATGCAGTATCAGCTCATCAAGAAATACCTCGAAGCGCTGGACCACAACTCCACCCTCGTCGTGGAGAGTGGCCACCCGCTTGGCCTCTTCAAGAGCCACGAACTGGCGCCGCGCGTCATCATCACCAATGGCCTCATGATAGGCATGTTCGACAACCAGAAGGACTTTGCCCATGCCGCGGCGCTCGGCGTGGCCAATTACGGCCAGATGACAGCGGGCGGCTGGATGTACATCGGCCCCCAGGGCATCGTGCACGGCACCTTCAACACGCTGCTCAACGCGGGCCGCCTCAAGCTGGGCATCCCGCGCGACGGCGACCTCGCTGGCAAGCTGTTCATCTCGAGCGGCCTCGGCGGCATGTCTGGCGCGCAGGGCAAGGCGGCGATCATTGCAGGCGCTGTATCAATAATAGCTGAGGTCGACGAGAGCCGGGTGATCACGCGACATTCGCAGGGCTGGGTCAGTTGTACAGAGTCTACGGTAGAGGGCGCTTTCGCTCGTGCGGAAAAGTCCCGGTTGACGGGCGAGGCCACGGCAGTCGCCTATCACGGCAACATCGTGGACCTGCTTGAATACGCGGATGCCAAAAATATCCGTATCGACCTGTTGTCCGACCAGACCAGTTGCCACGCCGCCTACGAGGGTGGCTACTGCCCCGCGGGCATCTCGTTTACCGAACGCACCCGGCTCCTGTCGGCTGATCCAAAGTTGTTCAAGGAACTCGTGGACGCCAGCCTGCGCAGGCATTTCGAGGTGATACAGCGGCTGTCGGCCAAGGGCACGTACTTTTTCGATTATGGCAACTCCTTCCTCAAGGCCGTCTACGACGCGGGCGTCAGGGAAGTATCCAGGAACGGCGTTGACGAGAAGGACGGCTTCATATTTCCGAGCTACGTGGAAGACATCCTGGGGCCGGAGCTGTTCGACTACGGCTACGGCCCGTTCCGCTGGGTCTGCCTGTCCGGCAAGGAGGCTGACCTCCAGAAGACCGACGCGGCCGCCATGGCCTGCATAGACCCGGAACGCCGCGGCCAGGACCGCGACAACTGGGCCTGGATACGCGACGCGGCCAAGAACAAGCTCGTAGTCGGCACCAAGGCGCGCATCCTGTATCAGGACGCGATGGGCCGCATGAAGATTGCGCTTAAATTCAACGACATGGTGCGCGCAGGCGAGGTCGGTCCCATCATGCTCGGCCGCGACCACCACGACACCGGCGGCACCGACAGCCCGTTCCGCGAGACCAGTAATATAAAGGACGGCTCCAACGTGATGGCCGACATGGCGGTTCAGAATTTCGCCGGAGACGCTGCGCGCGGGATGAGCCTCATAGCGCTGCATAACGGCGGCGGCGTGGGCATAGGCAAGAGCGTCAACGGCGGCTTCGGCATGGTGCTGGATGGTTCGGCTCGCGTGGACGCGATCCTTGGCATGGCGATGGCCTGGGACGTGATGGGTGGGGTGGGACGCCGCGGCTGGGCCCGCAATGACCACGCCGTGGCGACCTGCGCCGAATACAACGAGGTGTATCCAGACTACGGTTCCATCACGCTGCCCTACGTCGCTGACGACGGCCTCATCGATGCGGCACTTGGGGCCGGGAAGTAATGGCGGAAGCCGGCGCGGCTCTCTCGGGGTGGATGCCGCAAGGCGGTGCCCGCCTGTATGGCGTATGCACCGGCGAATTGCCACACGGGCCGACCAACTCCATCGTCGACGTGGCCGGCGTATCGGTCGGCAATGTAACGCTGGCGGACGGGGATATGCAGACCGGCGTAACCGCGGTACTGCCACACGGAGGCAACCTGTTCAAAAACAAGGTTGCCGCGGCTTGCCGGGTCATCAACGGCTTCGGCAAG
>CAXZAJ010000449.1:0-2286 GCA_964293355.1 uncultured bacterium | reverse complement strand
TGGAGTCTGGTACCGGGAACGAGGTCGATGTAGTGGGAACATTCGTCCATGGGCATGTCGAAAGAGTGGCCTTGGGCAGCGGGAACCTGGCTGGGTATGTCTTGCCACAGGTTGCCGCCGAGCGCCACGTTGACGACCTGGCAACCGCGGCATATGGCCAGAATGGGAATGCCACGCGCCTTGGCTGCCGCGAACAGGGCCAGTTCCCAGCGGTCGCGGTCCGAGTCCATGCGGGTTACACCGCGGGTGGTTTCTTCGCCGTAGAGGTAGGGGCAGACGTCGCCGCCGCCCGAGAGGATGAGGCCGTCCAGGCTTGCGGAATATTGCTCCGCGAAACCGGCCAGCTCGTCGCCGGACGCGCTGCAGGGGAGGCCGCTGGGGCCGGGCAGGACGACGGGCAGGCCGCCGGCCGCCGAGACGGAGTACGGGTAGTTGATGTTGATTGAAACGTACGCCGAGCGGTTTTTGTGCTCGTCGAACGAGGTAATACCTATGACCGGCAGCATGAGGGCTCCTCGCGGAACCAGAATGATCCGCGGCGGGCATTCTATACGGCAAGCAGGTTTTGTAAAAGCACCATGCTGGTGGATGGAGGATGAATCACATGCTCAGGCATACCCGCTACGACGTCGATCTTGACGCGATAGCCCATAACTTCAGGCAAGTGCGCGCCATGCTAGGCGCGTCGGGCGCGCCCGCACTGGCTGGCGTGAGAGTTGCCCCGCAGGAGTCCCGGATGACGGCTCCAAAGGCCGCGGTCGTGCTCAAGGCCGACGCGTACGGCCTGGGCGCTGTTCCGGTGGCCCGCGTGCTACTCCGCGAAGGCGCAGACCTGCTGGCCGTCGCGTGCCTCCCTGAAGCCGTACAGCTCAGTCGGGCTTTCCCTGCTGCCCCTATCCTGGTGATGGGGCACACCCCGAGCGAGTATTTTTCCGAGGCCGCCCGCAACCGGATCATCTGCACCCTCTTCGACTACGACCAGGCTGCGGCCTTGTCCGCCGCCGCGCTCTCTGCCGGCACGAGGGCCACTGCTCACATCAAGGTGGATACCGGCATGAACCGCCTGGGGCTCAAGCCAGTCGACTTCGAACCGGGCACAGGCACCGGATCCGCCGCCGGGTTGCTGGCGCGCATGAAGGCGTTGCCGAACCTGGAACTGGAAGGCATCTTTACCCACCTCGCGCTCAACAACGCGGCATCGGACGCGGCCCAGTTCGCGATGTTCATGAAGCTGATCGAGGAGGCCGCGGCGCTCGGGATAAACTTCGCGCTCAGGCACGTCTGCGACTCGATAGGGCTCATGCGCTACCCGGAATATCGGCTGGATATGGTGCGGGCCGGCGCGGTGATGTACGGCGTCACGCCTATGAACACGCCGCTTTCAGCCACGGCCGACATCCGGACGCCGTTCCGTTTCAGCACGCGCATCTCCAGGCTGAGGCGGCTCGAGGCGGGGGAGGGCGTCGGTTACGACTACACGTTCCGCGCTCCGGCCGGCGGAACGCTCGTCGCGACGCTGCCCGTGGGCTACGCTGACGGCTTCAAGCGCGACCTGTCCAATGTCGGCAGCGTCCTCGTCCGAGGCGTGCGCGCGCCGGTCGTGGGTCTCGTGTGCATGGACCAGTGCACCGTCGATGTCGGCGCAGTGCCTGGCGTCTGCGAGGGTGACGAGGTCGTCCTCCTCGGGGGCGACTCGAAGAGCAGGCCCGGCGAGGGCATACCCGTGCTCGAGATGGCCTCATGGGCCGGCACCAACCGCAACGACATCATATGCTCGATAGGCCGCCGCGTACCGCGGGTATACACCGAAGGCGGCCGGGTGGTCGCCGAGCCTGATTTTGTAGCGGGAGGTTCCCTGTGATCGACTTCAAGGCAATCAAAACCGAGGCGCAGGCGCTCCGGCCCTGGCTCGTGGACATCCGCAGGACCATCCACCGGCACCCTGAACTGGGGCGCGAAGAAAAACTTACCGCTGACTACATCGGCGCCCGCCTCGATGAAATGGGCATCGAATATACGCGCATCGGTACCGCCATCGTGGGATTGGTGCGCGGCGCGACGTCCGGCCGCACTGTAGCCCTCCGCGCTGATATCGACGCGCTGCCCATACAGGAAGAAACCGGCGCCGCATACGCCTCCACGCGCGAGGGCGTCATGCACGCCTGCGGCCACGACGCTCACGCGACGATACTGCTCGGCGCCGCGCGCTGGTTTTCTGAACATAGCGCCGGCCTTTCAGGCAACGTGAAACTTTTATTCCAGCCTGCCGAAGAATCGGACGGCGGC
>CAXZAJ010000448.1:0-2288 GCA_964293355.1 uncultured bacterium | reverse complement strand
GGCCCGCTGGTGAATTTCCAGGTCTATGGCGTAGGCCTTGAGATCCTCTGAACGCAGGTCTGCGTACTGGGACATATCCTCGCGAAGCTTGTCCGCGTATTTTTTGACCTTCTCCAGCGAGGGGTTGTGGGGGGCGGGGATGCGGAACCCGAGCAGCATTACCAAGGTGATCCCCTGGGCCTGGAGATTGCCAAGGTCGAACGTGATTATTTCTCCCATTATCGAATCCGCCCGTGCGCCCGGGCGGCCGGGCCGGGCCCGATCAGTCAGTATATAGCACTATGTTGGAATAATAAAGAATCGACATTTTTATGTTTATCCGTTCAGTTCCTTGCTGCGCCTGGCTGCTGCGTCTACCGCGTCCATCACGATGGCGCGGAAGGCCTTGCGTTCAAGGCTGTGGATGCCTGCCATGGTGGTGCCTGCTGGCGAGGCGACGATGTCTTTGAGCTCTCCGGGGTGTTTGGCTGATTCCAAAATAATTTTTGCAGCGCCCATGACGGTCTGGGCCGCGAATTCGTAGGCCTGCACGCGATCCATGCCGTTGAGCACGGCGCCGTCGGCCATGGACTCGATGAACAGGAACGCGAACGCGGGACCGGAGCCGGACAGGGCGGTTACCGTATCAAAGAGGCGTTCTTCCACGAGCCGCGCGCGGCCAACGGTGGAGAACAGGGCCAGGAGCGCGTCGACATCATCCTTCCTGACGGCCTCGGAAGGGCATATCGCGGTCATGCCGAGCCCGACCGAAAGCGGCAGGTTGGGCATGATGCGGACTATGGCCGGCGGGGCGGCGAAGTGCGAGGTAATGGTGGCTATGGTAACGCCGGCGGCCATGGAGATGACTACGGCGTCGTCACGCACGCTGAGGCACGCTTCTGACAGCACTTTTCCAACGGCGTGGGGTTTTACCGCGACGAAGAGCCAGTCCGAGCGTTCCGCCAACTCCTTGATGCCCGGAGCGACCCGTACGGGGTACCTGGCGGCCAGCGCCTCCGACCGGGATGCCGTGCGGTTCCAGACCCACACCTCGTCGCCCGCGAGGGCCGGGCCCAGGGCTCCCAGCATGATGTCCACGATCTTGCCCGCACCTATGAAACCTATCGTTCTGCCCATGATTCATTGTCCTTCTTGTGGAATGCGTTTTGTGTCGGCGGCCTCTACGGCGCAGGCTGCCAGGAAAAACCTGAAGCCGCCATGGACCGTCAGGTCGTCGTCGAGGGCAGCTTCTCCGAGCACCATGGCCGCGCCAACGTCCATGAAGCCGGAATCGCCTATGGTCCTGGCCACGACCGCTCCGTTGGTTCCGTCCACGACGAAGGCCGTGAGGGAGGTCTTGAAGGTGGACAGGCTGACCTGATCAAGTCCGGGAGGTGGCGCTGCCGCATCAAGCGTATCGAAGAGAGCCTGCAGGGCCTCGCGCGAATCCTGCGCATAGGTTGAATACAGTGTATAAAACCCGCGCAATCCGCCAAGGATGCCCGCAAGCGCCAGCACGATCTCGTCAAAGGCATAGGACGGGGGTTCCTTGCGCTTGAGTACGGAAACCAGCACCGGTACTGATGAAGGCTTGCCGAACTGTTCTATGGCCGATGCGGCGTTGATCATGAGCCGCGGGTTGTCGGTGGCTTCCACGAGCGCTTCGATGGCAGGAAGGCTCTCATCGTCGCGCAAGGCTGTGAGGGCGGTGACGGCGGCGCCGCTGAGCATGTAGTCGTCGGCTGCAAGTGCCAGCCTGAGCGCGGGCAGGCCTTCCTTCCAGCCGCGTTTGCCCAGGATCCGGGCGGCGACGTAGGCGGTGGTGTAGGGGTTGCGCTCTATCTCCAGCGTTATGGCCTGCAGGGCCTTGGCTGACAGGCGTTCAAGGTTTTCAAGCGCGAGCAGGGCTTCGATCCGTACTTCGAAGCGGGGACTGGACAGGTACGGCAGCAGTTCCCGTTCAGCCACCGAGGCGCCATAGCCGCCCAGTTGCCGTATGAAGCGAATTTCATCGGCAGGAGAACCGCTCTTCTGCAGGCGTTCCAGGAGGCCGATAGCCTTGAGGTCGCGCATGGAGAAGAGCACTCCCAGCGATTCCAGCACCGAGGCCGAACCGGGGGCGCTGAGCTTGAGCGCGCCTGCGGCGGCCGCGGCGGTCAGGGCAAACGTTATGATGTAGAGGATGCGGTAGGCCATCGCCGGTGCCGTACCGGCGGACGACAGGGCGTCCAGGAACACGCCTCCCGCCGCCGGGCCGAGCGCGCCGCCGATGCCGAAGACCAGGTAGTAGGGGACGGCGAGGTCCACCA
>CAXZAJ010000447.1:0-2290 GCA_964293355.1 uncultured bacterium | reverse complement strand
CAGCGCTCCGAGTGATGGGTTCTTCAGCTGGTCAGCAAGGCTATCGTGTATGGGCAGTTTCTCAAGGTCGGTGGTATCGATCACATCGGTCATTGAAAAACGCAGATCCACGCCAGAAGCCGAGAGCCAGAGCGAGTGCACATGAGAAGCAACGAGGTCTTCGTTTGACAGGTCAATGCGTGGGGTTGAAACGGCACCGGCCACCATGAGGAGGGGCCTGCGGAAGAAATACTGGTCATGGCTGCGGTAGGTGGAACAATACGAAAAGACAATTGCGGGTTGACCATTGCGTCCCGCACGTCCTGATCGCTGGGCATAGTTTGCCGGCGTTGGTGGAACATTCCTCATGTTGACGGCATTGAGCCCCTTGATATCCACCCCAAGCTCCAGGGTTGCCGAGGCATAGAGCACCGGCAGGCTTGCATCGCCGAAACGCTTCTCGCGCTCCTCCCGTACCTCCGCCTTGACCTGGGCCGTATGCTCGCGGGCCTCGTAGCCCTGCAGCTTGCCTCCCGTCTCGCGGTAGAACTGCACGAAGAATGGATTGATCCGCAAGCCCTTTTCTGGCCGCCGCGGCATGCGCACCGGATCATGGGGAACCTTCCCGTCACCGGCCTTCCATATCATCGCCGCAGCCTTGAGCCGATAAGCAGTAGCGGGAGCAGCCCCGCGGCTCTTGGCTGCGGTCTCCACGATGCCCTCTTTCCTCAGAGCCTCAAGCAAATCCTGGATGATGGTGCCCGAGTCATCAACCTTCAGCACCACGCTCGTATCGGGGAATGTATTGAGCCGCCTGAGGTACTGACCGAACCCCGACAAGCCTGAAAGGAATATGCTGTCTTTGCCAGCCTCATCTCCTGCTCTTGTCTTGGCAATGGGCCAGAGCATCGATGCGGTGTACAGGTTTTCTCCGTCGCCGAGGGTCCAGGCTGTTACGTCTTCCTCGAGGAGGTGTTGCCTGCAATGGCTCTTGATTGACTCCTGGCGTTCCTGTTCAAGATAGTCGACCTTGATGGCCAGTCCCCTCCGCATGATGTCCAGAAGAACACGAATGATTTTCTCCCGGGTCGAAGGACTGGCTGAAACTAGGGCTTCGTGGCACTTTGCCCAGGCCGCATTGTTGGCACAGAACTCGGGTAGCCCGACATAATCGATAGACAGTAGCCCGCACTGCTCTAGGTTCGGAAGCAGTATACGCCAGCCCCGTTCCAGGTCTCGGTAAATGCGATACCCGATGACTTCCCTGAGCGCCGCATTGGTATCGCCTATCGCCAGGGCGCCAGTCAGGTCGGGCTCCTTTGCGTATTCTGCAAAAGGCAAAGCGAGCGCCTTGAATACCTCTGGCACCACCTGGTCGTATCGAAGCCCGTCTGGACCTGCCAGAGCAACAGCCCGGTAAAGGGCAGAGCGGAGCAATCCAACCTGGACAAAATCATTGAAGTGCCCAGCCTGCAATGCTGCGTCCTGACGGTTGTCCGTAAACGAGAGCAGCTTCTTGGCATCTGCCGGAAGCGAATTGTCAGCCTTGAGGATGCGGACCATGGAGAGGCTCAGAAGCGTGATGACCGAGCTGCGCCCCTCGGTACCGAGTGTCGTCAGCTTGGCGAAATCGCCACTCGTCCGCGCGGAGTATGCAACACCACAGCAGGGACAGAACCGGAACGGTGCAGGGATGAAGAGGCATGGCTCTCCGCCAGCGGCAACATTGCCGGATGTATCAACGTGGATCTTTGTTGGCAATACTTTCTTGCCTTGCGCGGTGACAACGGTTTCTCCACGGCTATTGAGCCCCAGGAAGTCGTCCGGGAGGCTCTCGAGCAGTTCGCTTTGGTTGTCCAGCCAGGATGCATCGAGCCCTACTGCGAGGAAGCCTGCCTGGACGTCCTTGGTATCCTTCCTGTCTTTCTCTGTTGGAACATCAGACAATTCGCGCCGTTCAACATGCCGTGCAAACCCCGATCCAACCACTTTGACGACGTAATATTCGTATCCGCATTCACGGCAGAAGACGAGCGGGTACAGAAGTCGATTGCGGTCCCCCGGCACGAAGCGTTGTCCGCGCAGCGTGATGTAACGTTCTTGTTTCGATTCGATCGTTGCGTAGACAGAATCACCACGGCTCAGGAATTGATGGATGCGGAAGGCGAAGGGCGGCTGGTTGTTCTTTGCAGGATCTTCCATCTTGTAGCCAGCAAGAAGGTGGCGACGGATCACTTCACCGCACAAACCCTCGTCAAGGCCAGTCTGAAATGCGAGCTCCTTTGCGGCCCCGGTCTCGCCACCGATGGCT
>CAXZAJ010000446.1:0-2295 GCA_964293355.1 uncultured bacterium | reverse complement strand
AAATTGCCAGGGAGACGCTGCGAGGAATCAGTGCAGCGGCTTTCGAGAAGCCAGATCGGGTCGTTGTAGTTGAAGTGGCACCCCGCAGCAGGTGCATGGATGCCGAGGATTACGTGACCCTGGAAGACGGCAAGGTTGGCATAGAGGCCCATCGCTGTCTGGACTGCAGTTGCGTGGCGGTCAATGCCTCCGATATGGCCCCGGCTTTGGTGGCTCTCGGAGCCAATATCAAGACGACGAAGCGGACGATAGCAGCAGAAGATTTCTTTACCGTTGGGCTTCAGACGACCACCGTTCTGGATGTTGATGAACTCGTCACTGAAATCTTCGTGCCTGCTCCCAAACCTGGCACCAGGTTCAGCTTCCAGAAATTCAGGATACGCAATTCTATCGATTTCCCGATCGTAAGCGTCGCGTCGGCACTCACGTTCGACGGCGCCAAAATCAAGGACGCCAGGATCGTGTTCGGTGCTGTAGCGCCGATACCGCTGCGCGCCGTGAACGTGGAGGAAGCCCTGATGGGCAAGACGGCCAGCGAAGAGACCGCCGAGATTGCGGGCGCGGTTGCGTCAAGGCGGGTGTCCCCGCTGGAGCCCACCCGCTCCAAGGGGCAGACCCTCAGGGGACCCATCAGGAGGGCTCTGCCGGCCGGGAACTGATCAAAGACTGATACTTGAACGAACAGGCCCGCCCTTCAGCTGAAGGGCGGGCCTGTTGCTTGTTCGGACGTAACCCGAAATGGATCCGTTGGTGTTGTGGCAACCTTCCGGTTGCCCGGAGCACTCAGGGCTTGTCAGATCCTTCAGGCTTGTGGCCCTTGAGGGAGTACAGGAAGCGCTTGATTTTCTGCGTTGGTGTCTTCTCGAATGGTTCGTGGTGGATGACGACCTTGGATACCTTGCTGAAGGCGGCGAGGCCCGCGTTTACTTCCTTGCGGACGAACTCCAGCACTTCTTCAGACGCCCGCTCAAAGTCCTCCATGCTGTCCTTGGCCTTGGCCTTGAGGTCGTCTATGACTTCCTGCTTGAGCTGGACCATCGCGGTGAGGCCCTGCCCTTCGCTGAGTACCAGCGATTCTGCGACGTAGGCGGACTTGTTGATCAGCGCTTCAATTTCCTCGGGGTAGATGTTCTCTCCGGATGCGCCAAGTATCATGGTCTTGAGCCTGCCGCGGATGAAGAGCCAGCCCCGCTCGTCAAAAATTCCCAGGTCACCGGTGCGGAACCAGCCGTCCTCGGTGAAGACTTCCTTGGTCCGTTCGGGGTCCTTGTAGTAGCCCTGCATCACATTGGGACCGCGGGCCTGGATCTCGCCTTCACCCGTATCCGGCTTGGGGTCGGCTATGCGGATTTCTACGCCCTTGAGCGCCGGACCGGTGGAGCGGAGCTTGGTATGGTGCGGCGGACTGCCCGCGAGCAGCGGTGCTGTTTCAGTAAGGCCGTACCCGATGGCGTAGGGGAAATGAGCCTGCAGGAGGAATGCTTCCACGTCCGGCGCCACGCTGGAGCCGCCGATGCCGAAGAAGCGCAGGTGACCGCCAAAGGTCTTCTTGAGCTTGAGGCCGGCCAGCCGGTGCAGGATGGGCCTGAGCGATTCCTTTTTATACGCGCCCATCTTCTGCAGGTTGGGCAGGACGCTGGCCCGGTAGATTTTTTCCATTATAAGGGGCACCGACAGCATGATGGTAGGCTTGACCTTCTTGAGCGCCGGGAGCAGCACCGATGCAACTGGCGGCTTGTCCAGATAGTAGTTGCAGGAGCCCTGGGTGATGCCGTTGAGCAGGCCCAGCGTGCACTCATAGGTATGGGCCAGCGGGAGGATGGACAGCAGCCGGTCCAGGCGGTGCATGCGGATGATCGAGCGGGTGGCAATGACGTTGGAAATGAGGTTCTTGTGCGACAGCATCACGCCCTTGGAGTTGCCCGTGGTACCCGAGGTGTACAGGATAGCAGCCAGCGAGTCCTCTTCTACCGGCGGAAAGGCAGATCTGGTGTCCATGGACGCGGCGGATTTTCGGTTTTCAGCCGACGCGAGCGACTCTATGGCTATGGTGGCACTTGAGTAGCCCCCGAGCTTGGCACGGAGTTTCTCTGACACGATGACCACCCGTGCCTCTGAGTGCTTGACGATGTTGGCAACCTGGTCAGGGTTGAAGTCTGTAAGGATGGGCACGACGACGAGGCCGGCCGCCGTGATTCCCAGATAAGCCAGGCCCCATTCCGGCCTGTTCTCTGCGAGCAGGACCACGCGGTCACCCTTGACCAGGCCGAGAGACAGAAGGTTTTTTACGAGTAT
>CAXZAJ010000445.1:0-2305 GCA_964293355.1 uncultured bacterium | reverse complement strand
CCGCACCGTGGGCCGACCGCAAGGTCGGCCCTCATCGTTCTCATCAGCCATCGCACACCTGCCTCTTTCCCTGTTCCAACATCGGAAAGCGTGCTATCGTCTGCGTTCAGGAAGTACTGTAAACACATATTGGCACCGGGTGCGCGGCGCCGCCCCAGGAGATACCGTGTACGACCCAGACTCGCTTCTTAAGCTCCCCCGCTCCCGTGAAGGCAGAAAGTTGCTCGCGCGGTGGTACGGCGAATCGAGGGCCTCTTCAGAGGCAATCCGCTGGGAACGACTGGCCGAGCAAACGCTCACCGACCAGGATGGTCCGCAGGCAACCTTCATATCCAGCCCCGGCCGTACCGAACTCGGCGGCAACCATACCGACCACAATGACGGCAGGGTGCTCTGCGCCGCTGTCCACCTGGATTCTCTGGCGTGCGTCATGCCGCGAAACGACCTGCTGGTCGAACTCCACTCAGAAGGCTGGACGGAGCCATTCAGGGTTGACCTTGGAGAACTGGAACCCAGACCCGCCGAGCGCGGCAAGCCTGAAGCCCTGATCCGCGGCGTCGCTGCCGCTATCGCCAGAAGAGGCGGCCTCATCGGCGGCTTCTCGGGCAGGATGACCTCCGCGGTTCCGGCTGGCTCCGGCCTTTCAAGCTCGGCATCGGTGGAAGTGCTCTTCGGCCAGATCCAGAATGCGCTCTACAACCATAACGGCATACCGCCTGCAGAACTGGCCATGGCCGGCAAGGAAGCCGAGAACCTGCATTTTGGCAAACCCTGCGGCCTCATGGACCAGATGGCCTGCGCGCTCGGCGGCATTTCCGCCATCGACTTTGGCCGGCCGGAAAAGCCGAAGTGGGCCCGCGTCTCGTTCGACTTCGAGAAGGCGGGGTATGTCCTCGCCGTGGTCAATGCCGGCGGCAACCACGCGGACCTGACAGACGAATACGCGGCCATCCCCGCCGAGATGCATGCGGTAGCCGAGCTGTTCGGCCTGCCGAGCCTGCGCAAGCTGACGCTTGAAAAACTTATCCGCAAATCCACGGAAATCCGTGAGAAGGCGGGAGACCGGGCGCTGCTCCGCGCCATCCATTTCGTCAGCGAGAACGAGCGGGCAGAGAGCATGGCGGCAGCCCTGGACGACGGCAAGCTCAAAAAGTACCTCAAGCTGGTCAAGCGCTCCGGAGACTCTTCCTGGAGGCTCCTGCAGAACGTCATGACGCCCGGCGCGGTCCGCGACCAGTCGCTGGCGGTGGCTATCGAACTGACCAGGGCATTCATCGGCAAGGATGGAGCGGTCCGGGTGCACGGCGGCGGCTTTGCCGGCACGATACAGGCATACATCAGACTGGATCAGGCACAGGAATACACCGATTTCATGGACGCCCGCTTTGGACAGGGCGCAACGACCATCCTGCACATCAGGCCCGACGGGGCTGGAGAGGCAACAGTATGAACGTAAAGAATACCTCCGTGGAAGAAAAAAAAAGCGGTTTCAAACCCTATGTGGGATTGACGTTCCTCATCGGCTTCGGGTTCTTCACCATGGGGCTCATGGACATCCTCTACGATACCTATGTTCCTATCTTTCTGAGTGCGTACATCCAGAAAAACTTCGTCATCGGTACTATCATGACGCTGGACAACATGCTGGCAGTCTTCCTCATACCTTTTGTTTCACTCTGGTCCGACAACACGAGGACCAGAATAGGCAGGAGGATGCCGTTCATCATTACGCTGCTGCCGCTCTCCGCCTTGTTCTTTTCCTTGATACCGTATGCGGCAACCCGCTCTCTCGGAGCACTGATCCTGGTTGTCTTTGGTCTCAACCTCGTCAAACAGGCCTCCCGCGGCCCGGTCGTAGCGCTGATGCCGGACACCATCCCCGGCGAGTTCCGATCCGAGGCCAATGGCGTCATCAACACGATGGGAGCCCTCGGCGGCATCATAAGCACCATCGGCCTGGCCCGGCTCATGGATCTGGACATCGTGCTGCCGTTCTTCGGCAGGACCAAGGACAGCATCCCCTTCCCGATCGCCGGCTTATTCGTCCTGTTGGCAACAATCCTGGTCTTTTCCTTCGTCCGCGAGCGGAAACATGAAGACTACGAAAAGGAAACAAAAGTACCGCTCATGCAGTCGTTGAAGGCTGTAGCCGGAGAAAAAGACAAGAGTGCGCTGTGGATACTGCTTGCCCTTCTCTTCTGGTTCCTGAGCTATCAGGGAATACTCCCCTTCATAGGAAAGCTCTGCAAGGACGTATTCGGGGTAACCTCCAACGCCAAAGCAGCCCTCCCCGCGTCAGCGGGCG
>CAXZAJ010000444.1:0-2322 GCA_964293355.1 uncultured bacterium | reverse complement strand
TGGGAACCCGGGCCTCCCCGGTCGGGTGGTCCCAAACCTGCCGGACCGGCCAGGGCGCCACCCACCCCCGGTGGGCGGGCGAGGAAGGGACCCCCCCCCCCCCCCCGCATCGCCTCGTTCCACCGATCGAAAGCAGAGCTGTATAGCCCCAATCGATAATATGCCTTTCCCAACCAGTACAAGGTGAGCGGATCTGAATTTTCACTCGCAAGGGCACGTTCGAATTGTGCCAGTGAATCCGCGTACCGTCCCCTGCCATACGCTTCAATTCCGGTACGGAATGACTCCGCAGCCAAGGGCGACTGGATGTCGTAACCGAATTGAGCCTCGACCATGACGACCGAAACGCACATGATGAACGCCACAAGCATTTTTTTCATCGCGCAGGGACCGCTTTCTCTAATGCTGCCATGTGTTCAAGCCATTCATTGTTGTCACCCAGAATCTTGGCTCCGGCACGTAGATAGGAACCGGCTTCCGGAAGCCTGCCAAGTTTGAAATATACCCAGCCCAGTGAATCAGCGTAGACTGGATTCCCGGGGTCCCTGTTCAAGGCTTTTCTGCAGCAGGTTGCTGCTTTGTCGAGGTCTTTTCCAGCACAGGCAAGTAAATATCCATAGCCATTGAGAGCGGTCGGATTTTCAGGGTCCAAGTTCAGAGCTTTTGAATACCAGTTGATGCCTTCATCGAGACGGCCTTGTTTCCAGGTTGCATGACCTAAAGCCGAGTACACTTGTGGTGTTTCCAAAGATGATTCCATGAGCTTCGTGAGTTCGTATTCGGCCAGTTTCAAGCGACCGGTGACTGCGTAAACGTACGCAAGCGTCAAGCGGCACTGAAGTGACCTCGCGTCTCCATCACCCTGCGTAACCACCTGTTCAAGATACAATAAAGCTTCATCAAAACGTTGCAGGCGGGCGTAGCATAAACCGAGGAGGTAGGCAAGATCGAGGTAATCACTTTCATCAACGGTTGCGGCCGCCAGGGGTGCAACGGCAGACTCGTAATCTCCAGTACGGTACTCGGAGCTTGCCCTTGCGATGGCTCTCGAACCTGCCGACCTCTGGTTACTCACGGTGTTGTCCCGGGCATTGATACAGGTTGCCAACCTGAAAAGCTTTCGTCTATCTTGCTCCGGGCTGAACAGGGGTACGCCAGAACTCTGGTTACTGAAGCAAATCCCCTCGTTACCACATCCTCATCACTGCCAGCTTCCTGATGCGTATCAACATGGCCATCCATGAAGAAGCAGTATGAATAGCCATCGGGGCCTTCAAAAAATTTGAGCGTATCTTTGTATATCCTGCGGCTTGGAATCGCTTCTACAATCTCATAGCGGGCAGTATCCGGAGCCTCCGGCGCATTGATATTTATGAACACATCCGGGGTCCACAGGGACAGGAAGTAGTCGAGTCTTTCCGCTACGAGTCTAGCCAGCGCATCATACCTGAAAGGGCCGGTGTAGGTTGCCAGCGAGACTGCTATGCCAGGAATGCCATTTATCGCAGCCTGGCGGGCCGCAGCCGCTGTGCCGGAATAAATAAGGTCTGTACCAAGGTTTGGTCCTCGATTTATACCGGAAATTACGATATCTGGTTTGAACGGTATCACGCCATGACTGGCGAGTATTACACAATCAGCAGGAGTCCCTGAGCAGCTGTACTCACGGTCAGCCAGTTTTTTTATTTTGAGAGGGTGCCGGAGCGACATGGCATGGCTCATACCGGAGCGTTCGGAATCAGGCGCAAGCGTCCAGACTTCGTGCGAGTTCCCGAGCGCCCGGTTCAGAGCCTTGATGCCTTCGCTCATGTACCCATCATCATTTGTAAGCAGAATTTTCATCGATGCTCCTGGAGCCGCTCGAAACGGAGGGCTACTCGACAATCATACCAGTGCCGACTGAAATTTCCAAGGCACTCGGTTTGAAGCCGAATATGCGCTCATATTCCTCCAGTCGTGCCTTGTAATCGTCCATGGCACGGGCCTCCAGCAGGCTCAGGGTACATCCACCAAAGCCTTTTCCAATCATGCGACTGGCTAGCACGCCGTCGATCTCCAACGCACGTTTGATCAGCCAATCTACTTCCGGACAGGAAATCTCGAAACTGTTCCTGAGGCTTGACTGGGATTTATTGAGTGCTTTGGCCAACGCGGTGATATCACGGTGCAGGATTGCGTCTTTGGCCTCACGGACACGCTGGATTTCTTCTACGAAAAACGTGCAATGCCTTCGGATCCGTTCAGGCATCATGCCCATGTATTCATCAAGATCACTTATGGAAAAATCCCTGAGTTTGCGGATTCCGGAGCCATTCATCAAGG
>CAXZAJ010000443.1:0-2329 GCA_964293355.1 uncultured bacterium | reverse complement strand
CGTCGGCCATATAACAATAAAAAAAACAAGTGAATTTCATTCTGCTGGATCCGGTTGATGGCAAAAACATGTCAAACAGAAGTCAAATTGGTAAAATATTTACCAACGATCTGTTTCAGGATGGAATACTTGTGACGGGATGGTCCAACTGGACGGGTTCCTTCATATTGACTGGATCCGGATGGCGCATGGTTATTGCATCGCTCTCAATGAACTAGTTAAATACATGTTTGTATTATAATTAACCATAAAAATCGGCCAGGAGTACTGTTGGACGGCCCGTGCGCTGCGACGCTGGACAAGGGGCCGGCTCAGGGGCTGGTTGCGAGCGGGGCGGTTCCGGGGCCTAGTTTTCAGTAGGCTCGAACATGGTAAAAGATTTTAATGAATTTTATTGACAGATGGTGAAGATGTGGTACAGTGGGCCTATATTGGACAGGAGGTTCGTATGGTTCGTTACGGACAGGTCATACGCGTCAAGAGCGACAAGCTTGACGAATACAAGAGGTATCACGCCGCGGTCTGGCCGGGAATCCTCGCCAAGATAACGGAATGCAATATCCGCAACTATTCCATATTCCTGAAGGATGGCTTCCTGTTTGCCTATTTCGAGTACGTCGGTACCGATTTTGACAGCGACATGAAGAAGATGGGCGACGATCCCCTGACACAGCAGTGGTGGGATGTGATGAAGCCCATGCAGGAACCAATTGCCGCCCGCGCGCCTGGCGAGTGGTGGGCAAACATGGAAGAAGTCTTTCACCTGGATTGAGAGGAATGAAGATGCCCGCACTAAAAAGAACCGATTCCTGCCTGCTCAAGCTGGACAGGATGAACAAGACCCTTCGCCACGAAGAAGCCGACAGGGTGCCGATAAGCGATTTTTTCTGGTCGTCCTTCATCGCGCGCTGGAAGCAGGAACTCGGGCTGCCCGCCGATGCTGACATTTACCGGTACTACGACCTGGACTGGGTCTGCACGGTGCCCAACATGGATCCGCACATCAAGCAGTTTGAAGTAATAAAGGAAGAAGACCACGATACCGTCCTCAAGACCGGTTTCGAGGCCATCATCCGCAGGCGCGAAGGCATACAGATGCCGTACTTCGAGCATTTCGAGACCGATTCGCTTGAGAAGATGGCGGCCTTCCAGTTCGATGATCCGTGGGACGAGCGGCGCTTCTTCAAGGGCGGCGACAACCAGATAGCCGGCCTGGGAGACGTGATAACCCGCAACAGCCCGCCCTGGATCGATACGGTCAACTCCATACATCCCGACTTTCCAGTCTACGGCTCGATCCTCGAGGGCCACGAGGCGCTGTGGCGCATCATAGGCTCTGAAAACACCTTCATGTGGATGGGGCTGTACCCCGACGAACTCGGCGCTTTCATAAAGCGCCTGGGCAACTTCCTCGTCGAGATGACCAGGGCGCAGATCAAGGCCGGTGGCGGCAAGCTCGACGGCATGGTCATCTGGGGCGACGTTGCCTACGTCAACGGCATGCTGTTCTCGCCGGTTTTCTGGCGCGAGCACTTCAAGCCCATCGTCAGGGAGCAGATACGCATCTGCCACGAGGCGGGCATACCGGTCATCTACCACGGCTGCGGCAACGCCTCCGTGCTCTACGAGGATTTCATAGAGATCGGCCTGGACGCCTACAACCCACTGGAGGCCAAGTCGGGCCTCGACGTGGTGGAGATACGCAAGCAATACGGGCACCGCATGGGTTTCTGCGGCAACATCGACGCGCTGGCCTGGGCCAACGACAGCCTGCCGCAGCTCGAGGCGCAGGTGCTGCGCAAGATGAACGCGGCCAAGGGCGGCGGTTATATCGTACAGAGCGACCATTCGGTACCGTCCAACGTGTCCGCCGAGCGCTACGAGTTCGTGCTGAACACGGTGCGCAAGCACGGCGCGTACCCGCTCAGGCTCGGCGCGTTCGACATACCCGAGCTGGGCTGAAGGAGTGGCGATGACCTCACGAGAATGCGTGCTGGCGGCCATAGCCCACAAGACGCCAGACCATGTGCCGGTGGACCTCGGTTCCACGCCGAGTTCCGGCATTTCCGCCACCGCCTACGAGCGCGTGCGCAAGCACTGCGGCCGCACCGACGGCGAGACGCTGGTTTACGACGTGGTGCAGCAGCTGGCCCAGCCTGAAGACTGGGCGCTCGACGCCTTCCATGTCGATGTGGTCGACCTTGGCCGCACCTTCAATACCGCAAAGTCCGACTGGTACGACATGACGCTGGCCTCGGGCGACGCCGCAAAGTATCCGGCCTGGTTCAAGCCCGAACAGGACGCCGACGGGTCCTGGCTGGCGCGGCAT
>CAXZAJ010000442.1:0-2331 GCA_964293355.1 uncultured bacterium | reverse complement strand
CGCGCGCATCAAGTTCCTGTCGCGCAGGCAGTGGTCGCTGTTGTCCAGCGCGTTCCTCCTGCTGGCCTGCGGTGGCTCGCTCGTATATGCGACGTGCGCCTTGTCTCCGGAGGAAAACGACGGGCCGATGAGGCGGTTATTCGACAAATACGATGGCCAGGTTGAACTCGACGCGCTGCCGGGTGGCGGCGGTTCCGAGCGCATCGAATTTGGCCTGCACTTCCTGCCGGATTCGGCTGCAGGCGCAGGCCCGCTCTACGTTGCAAGGATACGAAAACGGCTTACGGTGTCGTGAGGTCTTCTTCCTTGCCGCCGGCCTTTTTGAACGCTTCTTCCTTGGCATCGATGAGGCTTTGCAGTTCCTGGATGCGGTCTATCGTTTCGCGTACGGCGGGCGAGTCCTTGCCTACGGTTTTCTGGCCCTTCTCCAGGAGCACTTCGTAGACTTCGGCTCCCAGGCGGGCCGTCAGCTTTTCCGATTGGCTGCGGAGCTGGATAACTTCAAGCTTGAGCACGCCCTTTTCACCCCACTCCTGGGCCTTCTCGCTGGCCTTGCCGGCGAGTTCTTTGGACGTCTTGATGCCCTGGTCGATAAAACCCTTCATTCGCTCTGAAAAAGTCATGGTACCTCCGGATGATTCAATATGCTCTACAAATAGAAAATCGCTACAATCGTTAAAAAATGCAATGATTATTCAAAACCGTTGTTCTGGCTTGACAATACAGCCTGACGGCACTATATGTAGGTATCTGGACCATATTGGATACCATAACTGGTATACAGGGCAGTGCAAGAATCGTACCAAGTTAGCTTTCTGGAGGCTTTAAAAAAATGAGATGCCCGCATTGCGGATCTATGGACGACCGCGTTACCGACTCGCGCACGCTCGCCAACGGCGAGAGCATCCGGCGCCGCCGCGAGTGCCTTTCCTGTGGCTTCCGTTTTACCAGCTATGAGCGCATAGAAGAAAAGCCCATGATGGTGGTCAAGCGCGATGGCCGGCGCGAGCCTTTTGACAGGCAGAAGCTGGAGCGCGGCCTGCAGCGCGCGCTGGAGAAGCGCCCCGTCTCGCAGATGACTATAGAGAATATCCTCAATGAGATTGAAGACGACGCGGCCATGCTCGGCAAGGGCGGCAACGAGGTGCAGAGTTCGTCGCTCGGCGAGATGACGCTGCACAAGCTCTATTCCCTGGACAAGGTCGCGTACATCCGCTTCGCGAGCGTGTACCGAAAGTTCGAATCCATGGCCGAATTCATGCAAGAAATAGAGCGCCTCGAGAACGCGCGCGAGGGGGACTGACCATGTCCGTTACCCAGCAGATATTTCCCGAGTGGCGCAATTTTCTTGGTACCGAGGACGGTCCGGGGCGGTTCGTGGCCAAGCGTTCCGGCAGCGTGGAGCGCTACGACCGCGGCCGCATAGAACGGGCCATAGACAAGGCCTTCAAAGCGGTTACCGGTCTGGCGGACAAGGAAAAGGTGCAGCGCATAGCCGCCGATGTGGAGTCGCGCCTTGCGCTGCTGCTCTCGGGCAGGCACCCGAACTCCATCCCGGCCATCGAGGAGATCCAGGACCTCGTCGAGACGGCCCTCATCGAGGCCAAAGAGACGCAAGTGGCGCGGGCCTACATCCTGTACCGCGCCAAACGCGAGGCCGTTCGGGACGCGCAGCACCTGATGCTGGACATCAATTCCACCATGGACGGTTACCTGGCGCAGGTGGACTGGCGGGTCAAGGAAAACGCCAACGTCAACTACTCGCTGGGCGGCCTCGTGCTGCACAATTCCGGCACCGTTACCGCCAACTACTGGCTCAAGAACATCTACCCTGAAGAGATCGCCAGCGCCCACCGCGACGCTGATTTCCATATACACGACCTGTCCATGTTCTCCGGTTACTGCGCCGGCTGGTCGCTGCGGCAGCTCATAGCCGAAGGGCTCGGCGGCGTGCCTGACAAGATCACCAGCGCTCCGGCCAAGCACCTGTCCACGCTGGTGCAGCAGATGGTCAACTTCATGGGCATACTGCAGAACGAGTGGGCCGGGGCCCAGGCCTTTTCCAGCTTTGACACCTACCTTGCGCCATTCGTGAAGGTCGACGCGCTGGGCACGGATGACGTCCGGCAGTGCGTGCAGAGTTTCATGTTCGGCGTCAACACGCCCAGCCGCTGGGGCAGCCAGGCGCCGTTTACCAACATCACGCTGGACTGGACCTGCCCGGCGGACCTCCGCGACCGGCCAGCCGTCATCGGCGGCGTGGGGCAGTCCTTTACCTACGGCGACTGTCAGCGCGAGATGGGCGTGATAAACCAGGTGTTCATCGAGCTG
>CAXZAJ010000441.1:0-2338 GCA_964293355.1 uncultured bacterium | reverse complement strand
CGCGCTTGGGCGCGGGGGCCGGGAGGGGCGCTTTGAACCAATCTGTCGTGGATTTTACTATATAAAATGCTGTATTGAATAATGAACTATCTGCTGTTTTCACTTGCGCAAGCGCGCCGGCGCGTTTACTATCTGCACGAGGGTCCGGCCTGGACCCCGTGGCGGTTCCGTCATCGCATCGTGCGCGCCGCGGGCGCCCTTTTTACCAAAGGAGACGTGCATGAAGCTCTCGTAGTATTCCGGTGACCTCTCGGGCATAGATTATCTGTCGCTGCTGGTCGTGGACATCCACGGGGCGGTCCATTCGGTGTCGCTGCCGCGTTCCTACGTGAGCGAGAAGGTGCTCAAGGGCGGCATAGGCTTTGACGCCAGCAACTTCGGCTACGCGCAGGTGCACAAGAGCGACATGGTCGCCATTCCGGACCTGGGCACCGGCTTCGTCGAGGACAAGGACGGCTTCAGGATCCTGCACGCGTTCTGCGATGTCTGGACCACCGACGGCGTACCGTTTGACCAGTACCCGCGCACCGTTGCCCGCAAGTCCATGGAGGCGCTCAAGGCCAGCGGCATCGGCGACGATGCGAAGATGCTTGTGGAGCTGGAATTCTACGTGTTCGACGACGCGCGCTATTCCACGACCACCGGCCACTCGTATTACTACGTGGAGAGCGCCGAGGGCATCGGCGAGGACTACGCGGACGCGCCGCGTTTCGGGCTGTCAAAGGGCTACCACCGCATGTCGCCGGAGGACAAGTACGGCCTCCTGCGCAACGAGGCCGTGCGCGCGATGGAAGGCGCCGGCATCCCGGTGAAATACCACCACCACGAGGTGGCCGCGTCCCAGCTGGAAATCGAACTGAATTTCATCTCGCTGGTGGCGGCCGGTGATGCCGTGAGCCTTTCCAAGTGGATAATCAAGTCGATAGCCGACGAGCTCGGCTACTTCGTTACCTTCATGCCCAAGCCGATGTACAAGATAGCCGGCTCCGGCATGCACGTGCACCAGTTCGTGGAGAAGGGCGGCAAGAGCATCTTCCCCGGCGAGGGCCTGTACGGGCTGTCGCAGCCCGGCCTGGCGTACACCGCCGGCGTACTGACCCACGCATTGTCCGGATCGCTGCTGGCCTGGTCCAACCCGAGCACCAACAGCTACCGCCGGCTGGTTCCGGGTTACGAGGCGCCGGTGTCGGCGGCGTTTGCCCAGGGCAGCCGCGCGGCCGCCGTGCGCATACCCGGCTATCTTAAAAAAGGCGAGGCGCGCATAGAGTTCCGCACCGGCGACGCCACCGCCAACGTGTACTACTTCCTGGCCGCGATGCTGCTGGCCGGCCTGGATGGCATAACCCGCGGCATGGATCCCGTGGCGCTCGGCTACGCGGTCACCAAGGAAACGCCAAAGAACACCTTCCCCACGGGCCTGTACCACGTGCTGACCGGCCTCAAGAAGGACTGCGCCTATCTGGAAAAAGCCTTTCCCATGGAACTGATAGACAGCTGGATCCACATGAAGAAGCAGGAAGCGGAATACGTCTATAATGCTCCCGTTCCCCAAGAGTACGAGCTGTATTTCTGATGAAGATGGACGATAAAAAGCTTGAGGTGGCTCTGGCCTGCGCCAGAGCCGAAAAGCGCGATGCGCTGACCGAGCCGGAAGGCGTTGAGATACTCAGGCTTATGGGGCTGCGCGTGCCCGTCAGCCTTTTTGCGCGGGATTCTGCCTCGGTGGCTGGCCTCGCGCCGGTGCCAGGCGAACGGGTGGTGATCAAGGTGGTCAGCCCCGAAATACTGCACAAGACCGAGGCCGGCGGCGTCGCCATCGTGGCCAACGAACAAGGCGCGATCAAGGCCGCCATAGCCGACATGGAGAAGCGCTTTGAGTGCCTCCGGGTGGACGGCTACACGGTGAACGAGTTCGTGCAGTTTGAGCCGCGGCTGGGGCATGAGATCATCGTGGGCTACCGTTTCGCGCGGGACTTCGGGCCGGTGGTGTCGTTCGGGCCGGGCGGCATCTATACGGAATTCCTGGCAAAGAGCTTCAAGGCGGGCGCGGCGACGCTGTTCCTGAGCCCCGCCGGTACCGACCGCGCGCTGGTGCGGAGCCTGCTGCGCGGCAACGCGGTGCGCGAGCTGCTCTGCGGCGGATTGCGCGGGACCAAAGCCACCGTGGACGAGGAGCGCCTCGTAGGCCTGGTGATGGCGTTCGTGGAGGCCGCGCCGGTCTTCGCCCGCGCGGGCATCACCGAGTTCGAGGTGAATCCGTTTGTTGTCATGCAGGGCGAGCTGATAGCTCTGGACGCGCTGGCCAAGCTGGGCACCGTCGCCACCGATTCAGGCGAGC
>CAXZAJ010000440.1:0-2392 GCA_964293355.1 uncultured bacterium | reverse complement strand
GCGCCAGGCCGAGAGCTTGTCGGTCTCGCGCCGGAGCTGGGCCTCGTAGAAGAGGGCGCCCTTGTAGTCGAACTGCCTGAAGGCGACGGGGGTGAGGATGGGGCCGGCGGCGTTCAGGGCGTTGAGGACGAGGTTGTCGTACGTGGGAGCCGTGTCGATGAATAGGAAGTCATAGGGTAGGTCCGAAGATGTGAGGATGCGCCGGAGGGTGCGGTCGCTAATGGCCCGGAGCTTGACGAGGTCGAGCGACGAGGCGAGGAGGTCGATTCCCGGATAGACCGAGTGAAGGATGTTCTCCGCAAGGCGTTCGGTGTGGAGGACAGCGGCGATATTCTTGCGGTCGGCCTCGTCGGGGGAGTCGAGGTAGTACGATGAGGCGCTGTTCTGGATGTCCAGGTCGGCGACAAGGATACGGTAGCCTGCGGCGGCGGCATAGTTGGCGACGAGGATGCAGAGCGAGGACTTGCCTGTACCGCCCTTGATCGAGGAGAAACAGATGGATCTCATAGGAACCTCGAGGGTAGGAAGTATGGTTAATTATAAATAGCAAGAATGTAGCGGGGTGCGTACTTTAGTAGTGGTCGGGACATGCATAGACACTGCTCGCGGCCAACGGCAGTATCCGTGCGCTAAGTAGAATGGGTTTCGCCGGTTATTGGCGAATGAGCCGGGGGCCTGATGTCCTCTCAGGAAACGAGGCCTGGATAGATCCTTTATCGATCACGCCTGCGAAAAGGTCTTGTGCTGCGTCCTGTTACACAGAAAGCGAAGGCTCAAATCTGACGTCCTTCCCCTTTGGCGTATCGCTAGCCAGCGACGACCGAAAACATACAAACTATATAGCCGCTTCATATTTGCTTTACAGGTTGAGGATAGATTAGGGCCAAGCTTTAGTGGCATGGAGGTTCTGTAATGAAGAAGACGATATTCGTGGTCATGGCATTCCTCGCGGCGGCTCTTCCTTCCGCGTTCGCGCTCGGCTCGGCATATTCCGGCGAGTCCGTGACGCTCGCCGGCACGCTTGTCGAAAGAACAGGCACGCCTTTCGCTGCCCTGAAAACGGACGGGGAAGTCTGGAGCCTTATGCTTCCGGGTATGTATGGTTATGACATTCCAGTCAGGGATGGCGACAAGCTCGAAGTCACTGGCTTCGAAGTTCTCGGTCCAGCGTGGGGCCAAACGGTCGAGATGCGCTACCTGATGGTCCAGAAAATCGTGGTCGACGGTAAGGAGTATGTGCTCCTTGGCGGCAACGGCCGGTTCGGCATGATGGGGCCCCGTGGACAGCGTGGAGACGGCGCTTGGAATAGCTTTGGGGCTCCAGGAGCGTACGGCACTTCCCGCGTGTGTTGGTAATAAGGCTTTTCGAATGTGGTGGAACGCTTGCCTCGCCCGTCCTTGGGGACCTTGGACCAGTGCGTGGTTTAGTACGGGGGGAATAATCATGATGATTCTTATCGCGGCTGCGGTCGTTATCGGAGTGGTTTGGCTTGCGCGGCGCAATGTCAACAGCCATACGGATACCGATGCCCTCGACGTGCTCCGGCGGAGATACGCCCTCGGCGAGCTGAACAAGGATCAGTTCGAGGAGATGAAGGGAACGCTCCGAAGCTAGCACCCGGATAGTTTTAGCGGCGAAAGCGGAAACAGGGGACGGCATGCGTGTCGTCCCCTGTTCGTTTGCAAAGGAGTGTTCCCCAATGGACGATTTGCCCTATACTATAGCTGAAATGAGCAAACGCATATTGGTCGTGGAGGACGAACGCAGCTTGAACCAGATGATCGTCGATTATTTGGCTGCCTTGGGATATGGCACCGAAAGCGCATACGATGGATTGGATGCGCTTCGGAAAGTAGAAGCCCTAATGCCGGATTTCATAGTGCTCGACCTGCAACTGCCGGGTCTCGACGGGCTGGACGTCGCGCGCAGGATTCGGGAGCGATCTCCGGTTCCCATCATCATGCTGACGGCGCGCGCGGAAGAAGCGGACAAGCTCATCGGTCTGGAGCTCGGGGCGGACGACTATCTCACGAAACCATTTAGCTTGAGAGAACTCGCTGCGCGGATCCGTACGGTCCTCCGGCGCATTCAGCCGCAGGTGCATGAGCCGGTCCGTTCAGAAGAAGGGATAATCTCCCATCTCGATATCCTGCTCGACACGGGGCGGCGCATCGTCTCCCGAGGGGGGACGCCGATACCGTTGACGGTCGTGCAGTTCAACATTCTGCGGGTACTTCTGGACCATCCCGGTCAAGTGCTTACCCGGCTCCAGATTCTCGAGGCGGCGGAAGGAATCAGCCAAGAAGGCTATGATCGGAGGATAGACGTGCACGTCACGAACATCAGGAAAGCCCTGGAGCCCGATCCCGCTCGGCCGATCTATATTCTCAC
>CAXZAJ010000439.1:0-2406 GCA_964293355.1 uncultured bacterium | reverse complement strand
CCTGGTATACGTTTTTTGCACAGAGACACAGAGAAGATGAGAAGAGAAGATTTTGGATCAGGAGAAGATAGGAAATTTTGGCACAGAGACACAGAGAAGACGAGGGGAATAAGAAGAGTTAAAAAAATAAAAAGGGTTTGAAATTCATTTCTTCTTTATCTTCTTTTTCGTTTCTTTCTTATCTCATCTTCTCTGTTTCTCAGTGCGATTTTCTTACTCTCTTTATCTCGTTTTCTTTGTGTACAGCAAGACAATTTTCGGGTTGGGGTATTTGGGGGGGCGTGGTATGCTGGAGTCTCTTAAAAGGGGGAATCGATGTCGTTCATAGAGAAAGCCGATCCTGAACTCTGGAAGGCCATGGGTCTTGAAGGAGATCGCCAACGCAACAACCTTGAACTGATAGCCAGCGAGAACTACACATCCAAGGCCGTCATGGAAGCCA
The DNA here is from genome assembly GCA_964293355.1 of uncultured bacterium. GTDB lineage: Bacteria > Spirochaetota > Spirochaetia > Treponematales > UBA12059 > SZUA-370. The sequence goes on along the minus strand of CAXZAJ010000439.1, from coordinate 1,964 downwards.
CCGGCTCCGTGCTTACCAACAAGTATGCTGAAGGATACCCGGGAAAGCGCTACTACGGTGGCTGTGAATTCGTAGACATGGCTGAAAACCTTGCGCGCGATCGTGCCAGGGAGCTGTTTGGCGCAGACTATGTCAATGTACAGCCACATTCCGGCTCCCAGGCCAATATGGGTGTCTACTTTGCCGCCCTCAAGCCTGGTGATACTCTTCTGGGCATGGATCTTGCGCATGGCGGACACCTGACGCACGGCGCTCCCGTCTCCTTCTCGGGCAAGCTCTACAACGTGGTCCGCTACGGCGTAAACCGAGAAACTGAACAGATCGACTATGAAGAACTCGAACGGCTGGCCCGCGAGAGCAAACCAAAGATGATCGTGGCAGGTGCCAGCGCCTACCCGAGGATCATAGATTTTCAGCGATTCAGGAAGATAGCCGATGAAGTCGGAGCCCTGTTCCTGGTCGACATGGCACACATTGCCGGCCTCGTCGCGGCAGGCGCCCATCCGAGCCCCATCAAGATTGCCGACTTTACCACGACGACGACGCACAAGACCCTGCGAGGTCCGCGCGGTGGAGCCATCTTCATCGGTACAGACAAGGAAAACACCATTGGCGCGATGACCCCCAAGGGCGACCGCGTCAAACTGTGGTCGGAACTGGTCGATGGCACCATCTTCCCCGGCATCCAGGGCGGCCCGCTCTGCCATGTCACGGCAGCCAAGGCCGTTGCCTTCAAGGAAGCCCTTTCGCCTGAATACAAGGCCTACATACAGCAGGTGGTCGTCAATGCAAAGGTCCTGGCCAGGGATCTGGCGGCGGGCGGCGCACGAATCGTCTCCGGAGGAACCGACAACCACCTGATGCTCGTCGATCTTTCACCCCTGGGCATTACCGGCAAGGAGGCTGAAAAGTGGCTCGACGAAGCCGGCATCACGGTCAACAAGAACGGCATCCCGTTTGACCAGAAAAGCCCCTTCATCACGTCCGGCATACGCGTCGGCACTCCCGCGGTTACCACGCGCGGCATGAAAGAGCCTGAGATGACCCAGATCGCCAGCCTGATCATGGATGTGCTCAAGTCCAAAGGCGACACGGCGGTTTCCGTAAAGGTCAAGCAGGAAGTACAGAAACTTACAGGGAGATTCGGTCTTCCTGCCGATATTTAAGGATAGCAAGGAGAGGGGATACCCCGCGGGATCGATTGACAACCCCATGGGGCGTCCCTATACTTCTAGCGAGCATTTCGACGGGAGAAAACGGCATCGGCATGGAAAATCCTCTCCAGCTTACCTTCGTAACTTTTAAAAAAGACTCGTACATAATTGTTGAAGGCAAGCAGAATGCTGATCGTTTCTATATTATAAGGGCCGGCAAGGTTCGCATCTCCAAGGAAGTGGAAGTCGTCGAGGAAGAAGGTGGCAACATCTATTCACCCGGTGACTTCTTTGGCGTCGTTTCCACGATGTCCAGCCATAGCCACATCGAGACTGCCCAGGCTCTGACCGACGTTACCCTCATCAGCGTGCAGCGCGAACAGTACGGCATGCTGATAGAGAAGAACACCCCGGTGGCCATGAAGATAATCATGGGTTTCTCCAAGCGCATGCGTTTCCTTGATGAGGCCCTGACACGCATAACCCTCAAGAAAAGCGCCGAGATAGATCCTTCGCACCTCTTCAAGGTTGCCGAGTGCTATGCCAAGCAAAGCCAGTTCAACCAGGCTTACTATGCCTACTACCAGTACATGAAATTCTGCCCCAATGGACAACATGCGCAAGCGGCCTCGGAACGCATGGCCAAGATTAAGCCGTATTCCAAGGCTGTGTATCTTGATGGATCCACCGAGGAGTTCAACCGCTTCTATCCCAAGGACACCATGGTGTTCTCCGAAGTCATGCCCGGATCCGGGGTCTATATATTGCAGAAGGGCTCGGTCAAGATTACCAAAATCGTTGAGAATACAG
>CAXZAJ010000438.1:0-2437 GCA_964293355.1 uncultured bacterium | reverse complement strand
GTCTGATTCACCTTATTCAGCCCGCAATACTGTCCGACTTACTGGGCTCATCATAGACGCCGTAAGCACCAACTTTGCCAACAGTTCGACGCTTGACTACGGGTCGTCCGCGTACAGCATCATGCAGCTGAACCGCGAAGGCCAGTCAAGCTCGGCGCCGTTCTATGCGGAGTACACGTTCATCGTGGAGGAAGCAGGTTCATGGTTCCTGTGGATGGGAGGTACGCCTCCAGGTCCCCGGGATGAAGAAACGGCTTCGTTCGTATCGCCGGCATCGTACATCCTTGATGGAGGAGTGCCGGTACCCCTCTATCGCGAAGACGTGGCGGTAAACGAAAAATATTCAACCATCAACTACTGGTTCGTGGCAAAAAATACCGTTGAACTTGCAGCGGGAGTACATACCCTCCGCTTCGAGGTATCGGAAAAACGGCGCTACGATGCCCGCTACTACTTTTCGCTTGACGCGTTTTTCCTCGTCAAGAACGACTCGGTCGTCCTGCAGGTCAACCCCGACAGGACTACCCTGCCGCCGCTTTTCCCCAAGGATCTGGCGGACCGCAGGATAGACCAGCCGTATCTTTCTATTCCACAATACGAATATTCGATACAGTCGTCGCCAAAAGATGCAAACCGCTATCTGCTCCTGGCACAGGTGTACAATCTGATAGGCGACAACGGCGCAGCCGTAAAGACCCTGGCCCGCGGCAGGGTAATAGCAGGAGATGATCCCAGGTTCATCCTGCAATCAGCCAAGAGCCGCATCTGGAGCGGTGAAATAGACGAAGGCCTCCGGCTGTACCGGGAGTACCTGAGTTCACCCGATGCCGAGCGTGTGGTATGGGCAGAAGCCGCCAAGATAGCCGCATGGCTCATGAAGTACCAGGAATCAGAACGGCTCTACCGGGATGCGCTGGTCCGGTATCCCGATGATGTCAACCTGAAGGTCAATCTGGCCCTCACGCTGCTGTGGGCCGGGCAGGTCAGGGACGGAGAGCGGCTGTTGGCATCAGTGTGGGAAGAAGCCAGAAAAGACCCAGACTCGATAGCGTCACTCGGCTCCATCTACATGGTAAGCGGCTATGCTGACAAGTCGATTGCAACCTACCAGAACGGCATAGAACTGTTTCCGGATCGTCTGGAGCTCTATTTCAGCCTGGTTCGGGCCTATGAAAAAACCAACAAAAAGGCTGAAGCCACAGAAACCATGGCCAGGATCGCAGCCACGTTTGTGGAATCAGAGCAGCTCGCGGGCAGGCTGGCAGCACTCCAACTCCAGTCATCGCTCAAGGACTCGACACTGGACGCCTACCGGCAGCGCCTTGAGCGCAATCCGGACGACATAAGCCTGCGCCAGGAACTCGTGCGGGCGTATTACTGGAACGGCATGCTGGCCGAGGCTCTGGACGAAAGCTCCAACATCATCATCAACAGGCTGTATGGCATACTCCTGGAACTGGACGACGATCTGGCCGGTACCTGGCGGCTTATGGATTTCCTGCAGGGTTACCGCCGGCCCGTGGCGCGCATCGCACCGGAAGCCGATGCGAAAGCAATCAGCCTGAAAAAGGCCGCAGATACCCTGCTCAAGGCCCAAAGCAGGAACGATCAGGCCCTCAAGGGAAAAGACGCCAAGCGCAAGGAGACTGCGGCAGCCGAACTCGCCATAGCACAACAGGCGCTGGCCGATGAACTCGCCGAAAGCTACCGGTTGCTCGACGAAGCGGGCGTAACGCTCTCGCGGGTACTGGAATTGACCGACTTAGGGCTGGCAGATTCACTGTCCGCAGAAGAAGACACCGTGATGGCGCAAAAACTTGCTCCTTGGGGCTGGAACAGTGCCGATGAACTGACTGGACTCCGCCTCAAGGTTGCCTCCAGCCCCCTGGCCTGGCATGCACTTGCCAGAATTTCCAGCATAGAAAACCGCAAGGCTCCCGCACCCGGCAGTTATGAACTGACCGAGGCATCAAAAGCCTTGCTGGCTCAGCTATCACTCTGGGACACGGGCGCTTCCGCTCTGATTCCAGAAGGCCCCGGAGCGTACTATGCCCACGGTAGCGACCTGAAAACCGAACTGGCGGCATTTGCCGTTCCTGATGCTCCCGAGGAAACCGGTACCGTTGCATTCTTTGATGACGGCACCGCCGGGCGGGCACAGGAAGCCCTGAAGGAACTCGCGGCTACTCGAGCGCTGGGACTGGAACGTGCCACGGCAATCCAGTCAACCATGAGCGCCCTGTACCGGAAAGCCCGGGCGAGGCTGCAGATCCGCATGTACCAGTTTGACACCGAGGCCATGCAGGACCGGCGCGAACAGGCAGACATCTACCTGAGCCTGAACCGACCCGCTGAGGCCGTCCGTGCGCTGGCACGGGTACTCCTGATCAACCCGAGCGACATCGCGTCGATGTTTACCCTTGCCCGCGCGCTTGAG
>CAXZAJ010000437.1:0-2453 GCA_964293355.1 uncultured bacterium | reverse complement strand
CAGGGTCACGTAATCCTCGGCATCCATGCACCTGCTGCGGGGTGCCACTTCAACGACATCGACCCGATCTGACTTCTCGAATGCCGCTGCATTGATTCCTCGAAGCGTCTCCCTGGCAATTTCAGGACCAGAAGTGGCGACTTTGGTACCAGAAAGGTACGCGGCGATGTGCCGCGCCGACTTCCTGCCCGCCGCTATTGCCTCCACCGCGGTAGCCGGGCCGGTTACCACGTCACCACCGGCGAATACGCCGGCTATGCTGGTCTGGAAGGTATCTTCATCTGCCTCGATGCCGTTCCATTTTGTCAGTTTGATCTCGCCAAAAGACTTGTTGTCCAGCCCAAGCAGGTTCTGGTCCTGCCCGATGGCCGCTATGACCCAATCCGCTTTGAACAGATACTCGCTGCCCTTGATCTCCACGGGGCGTGGCCTGCCCGATGCGTCGGGTTCACCCAGCTTCATCTTCAGGCATTCCAGGCCAACGAGGTTCTTGCCCTCTACAACTGCTTTCTTTGGTGCCACGAGGAAATGCAGTTCTATGCCTTCCTTGATCGCGTCTTCAATCTCCTCGTCTTCAGCCGGCATCTCGGGGCGGGTGCGGCGGTACAGCAGCGCAACTTTTTTTGCGCCGCAACGGAGCGCCGTCCTGGCCGCGTCGATTGCGGTATTGCCGCCGCCCACGATGGCAACGGTTCCGGTAAGTGCGGGTGGCCCATTCCACTTGACGCCCTCAAGGAAGTTGATGCCTGGCACTATGTTCGGGTGGCTCTCGTTCTCCACGCCCATGCCCTTGGCTACCCAGGAACCCATGGCCAGGAAAATTGCGGCAAAGCCTTCTTTCTTGAGGCTGTCCAGCGTAAAATCCTTGCCGAGCGTCTGGCTGGTCTTGGCTACGATGCCGCTGGCCAGGAGGAAATCAAGTTCCTTGTCCAGCACACCTTGCGACAAGCGGAAATCAGGAATGCCGTACCGGAGCATGCCGCCCAGCTTAGGCTGCTTGTCGTATATCACGACGCCGTAACCCTGCTGACGCAGGAAGTGCGCACAGGAAAGGCCCGCCGGCCCGCCGCCCACGATGGCAACCTTCTTGCCGTTTTCCTTTACCGGCGGCGCTTTGTAAGCATTAGCGTGTTCCAGGATGTAATCGCCAACCCGCCGCTCCACGGCCCGTATCGAGACGGCGCTGTCCTGCTCGGTACGGTTGCAGCCCTGCTCGCAGAAGTGCGGGCAGACGCGCCCCGTAATTGCCGGCATGGGGTTGCTTTCCAGTATGATGCGGCCGGCTTCCTCGATCTTGCCTTCACGGATTTTTTCCATGTAGCGCGGTATGTCGATATTGTCAGGGCAACCGGAAGAACACCCGGGCGCTCCAACCCGCATCGAACCGAAAATCGAGTGGAAGCGATTCTCTCCAGTCAGCGCGGGGCATTTGTCACCGCCCTTGCGCAGGCAATGGAAAATATTATCGTAGCCGCGATAGTACCAGCAGCGCGGTTCCTGGCAGATGTTGCCGCCTATCGTGCCCATGTTACGGAGTTGCGGCGAGGCAACCGCGTGGGCCGCATCGGCGAGCAGGGGAATCGTCTTCTTGACGCCCGCATGGCTGGTTATCTCGGACAGCGACGTGAGCGCGCCGATGGTAAATCCGCCTGCTTCCTCGCGGATGTAGTCAAGGCCAGGTATGGTCTTGAGGTCTATCAGCATCTGCGGGTATACGGGGTGTACGTCATCCTTGAGTATCCCGAGTATGTCGGTTCCGCCTGCGACGACGACAGCACGTTTTCTGTACGTGCCCATTTTCTTCGTTGCGTCAATGAGCGATTGTGCCGCTACATGTTCAAATTTGCGCATTCCCATGGTTGTACCCTCAATCCTTTCCCAGGGCTTTGAGAACTTTTTCCGGCTTTACCGGTATATCGTTCACCCTGACCCCGATGGCGTTGTAAATCGCGTTGAGGATCGCTCCAGGTGTGCACGACACCGTGCCTTCACCTATGCCGCAGGCTCCATATTCACCGGTACCCTTCCAGACCTCAAGCAGCACCGGGTCGATGTCCGGCATGTCAGCCATGGTCGGAATGGTATAATCCACCCAGTTGAAGTTGAGTGGTATTCCGGTAGCCTTGTCGTAGATCAGCTCTTCAGTCAGGGCCTCGCCCATGCCCATGCACTGTCCGCCTATCTGCTGCGACTCGGCGCCAGAGGCGTACATGACGGTACCGCAGTCGTTGATGACTACCAGTTTCTGCACGTCCACCTTGCCGGTGCTCGTGTCCACTTCCACCTCGGCGAAGTTGGCAAAGAACGGAACGCCGGTCATGGCCACGTCAGGAGAACGGCTCTTGGCCACGGTTATTGGCGCGTTGTCGCCCTTGTGCAACATTTCCTTCACGGTCATGTTGAGCTTGGGGTTCGAAGCAACGATCACCTTGCCATCGACGATATCGATGTCT
>CAXZAJ010000436.1:0-2474 GCA_964293355.1 uncultured bacterium | reverse complement strand
GGCTCCCACCCCCGGGGGGGTTGTTTTAAAAAGGGACCCCGCCCAGTGGCCCGTTTCTTTTTTTTTTAGCCCCAAGGGGAGTCGAACCCCTCTTTAAAGATTGAGAATCTTTTGTCCTAACCGATAGACGAAGGGGCCGCAAGGATGGAAGGTCTTGTACAAGGCATTCCGTTTACGGGGCAAATCCGTGGATTTGCATCATTGTTGCCGTAGTTCCCCAGGGAGGATTCGAACCCCCACAAGCAGATCCAGAGTCTGCTGTGCTACCATTACACAACCGGGGAATGCAGTTTGCACGAGGAATATAGCGGAAACGTTGAAGTCGAGTCAAGGGGAGAGACGTTTATGCGATGTTTGCGAATGCAGCGTCAATATGGGCATTATGGAAGAGTTTTGCGTACTTGCGCGCGGTTAACCCAAGCTTGTCGGCGATGTCCGGGCTTGCGCCATGCTCGAGCAGTCTCGCGACGACTACTGCGTCGCTACGGCCTACGGCGAGAACCAGGGCGGTCTGGCCATCCTTGCTCTGGAGGTCCGGGTCGGAACCGTGCTCGAGCAGGTATGCCAGCAAACCTTCGTCTCCCTGCTGGGTCGCATCCATCAACGGGGAGTATCCACGGTCGTCGCTTTGGGCATTGATGTCAGCGCCACGCTCCAGAAGCAATTCCACGACATTGCGGTGCTTGAACCTTGCCGCAAGGCACAGGAGCGGAACGCCGGCCTTGTCCCTGACATCGGGTGGAAAACCGGATGCGATGAACAGCTTGACGGACTCGACATCACCATCGCGCACGCACTGGGCCAGCGACTCGCCATGCCACGATATTCCGCGTTCAAGGAGAGCGGCCTTGGCCAGCCGGCGGTCTTCCTTTTGGGTCCATTCGAGGCTCTCTGCTGAGTAATGCTCCGCGGCATGCTCAAGATCGAGGAAACTCCTGGTCTCTTCAATCCAGGGTGCGAGATGCAATTCATTATCCAGGCAATACAGGGCCAGGGGCATTCCCTTGCCACGGGTAAATCCGACCATATATGCGAACCAGGCACACTCGGTATCTGCCGCGTCCATGACACACAGCACATGGGTAGCTCCTGCCAGCAATCCATCGATCCGTGCCCTGCTCTCTGCCCGCCACCGCTCGCTGAATTTCAATCCCACGGTGTCATGTCCGGCTGACTCGAGCCTGACCATGGCGGTTCTTGCCGCGGAGGCATTATGGGGCGAAGCCAGCACTGCTATCTTCAACGGCATCCTCGATATCGAACAGCTGGAATGGGGGTTTTCAGTCCTGTAAAAAACCCATCCCCCTGCTAGGATGATCGGCAGATTAGCCGTCAGCGCTTGAATAATTTACGCGGCACTTCTTTATTGAATTCATGTATTAATACTGTTGACGTATATGGAGAATTTGGATATTATTAAATCAAATAGTAAACGTGGCCATCTTAAGGGTTATGCAGCTTCAGTTCGCATCCGATGGCCATCCAGTTTCATTGAGCTTCCGGGTTTCACCTCCTTGGCCCGGAAGCTCTTTTTTTATGTTGCAGACCATACCCCCCCAGCCATGGAAGCCACCATGGTATTGCTCTGTTGTACAACGCTTGCCTTGGTTCAGCTACCAGAGTATTTTAGTAATGATTGGAGATACACGATGAAATTCGCCGAAAACATAACGGATCTCATAGGTAACACCCCTCTCGTCAGAATCAAGGCTGAAGGGGCTGCCCCAGGAGCGATAGTGCTGGCCAAGCTCGAGTCCTTCAATCCATTCTCGAGCATAAAGGACCGCATCGGACTTGCCATGGTGGAAGCCGCGGAAAAAAGCGGGGCACTTACCAAGGGTTCGGTCATCATAGAGCCGACCTCGGGTAATACTGGCATTGCGCTTGCCGCCGTGGCAGCATCAAAAGGGTACCGGATCATACTGACCATGTCAGACACCATGAGCATTGAACGCCGCAAATTGCTTGCGGCGTATGGTGCAGAACTCGTCCTGACCGAAGGCTCCAAGGGCATGAAGGGTGCCATAGCCAAGGCCGAGGAACTGGTGGCGGCTACGCCTGGTTCATTCATGCCTATGCAGTTCATTAATCCTGCCAATCCAGATATGCATGCCCGAACGACGGCCAAGGAAATTTGGCACGACACCGACGGTACTATTGATGTGCTCGTTGCCGGCGTTGGAACCGGTGGAACAATAACAGGCGTATCAAAAGCACTGAAAGCACGGAAAAGTTCGTTCAAGGCAATAGCGGTGGAACCGGTGGACTCACCGGTGCTGTCCGGGGGAAAGCCCGGGCCTCACAAGGTGCAGGGCATAGGTGCGGGTTTCGTCCCGGGCGTCTACGAGGCCGTTTTTGTCGATGAAATCATCCCGGCCAGGCATGTGGATGCCGGCAGTACCGCGAGAAGGCTGGCCAGGGAAGAAGGCATACTCGTGGGCATATCATCCGGTGCCGCTCTGTGGGCGGCGCGC
>CAXZAJ010000435.1:0-2490 GCA_964293355.1 uncultured bacterium | reverse complement strand
AAGTGCCCCGGCACCTCCCCCACGGCCAGCGGCACCATGCTGGCCGGCCCGACCGCCTGCAGGGCCTGAGCGGCCTGCGAGGTGCCCGCGCCGCCCGCCCTGGCCGCGGCCGCCTCGATGGCCGCATTGAAGTTGGCATACTGCCTCTGCCCTGCTGCAGGAGCGCCTGCTGCCGTACCCGCTGGCGCGCCAACTGGCGATCCTCCGACCAGCGCCGCATCCCACTTCGCGCCGGGTTTTACCCAGGCAAAGCCGATCGCGTCCTCGCCGCGCCGCACCGCGGCCCAGTCCTGGTCGGTCAGCCGCTTGAGCGCGTTGGGCAGGAGTATCTTTTCTTCCATAAACAGCATCATGCGGACCCGTTTTGCCAGGTCGCGCGCCTTCTTGCGGGCGGTCTTTATGTCAGACGCCTTGATGGCCGCGTCCAGCTCCTTGAACACCCCGCGGATCTCGTCGTGCTTGCCCCACATCACTTTTGACGGCCCGGTAAAGCCTGAGCGTTCCAGGAAGGGGAACAGCTGGTTCTCCTTGCGCTCGAAGTGCACGATGATGGGCCGCATCGCGTCCACCGCACCCCTGATCGACTCCAGACCGCCGGTCAGCGAGGCGTACACCAGGCCGCGGGCGTACTTGCGGGCTTCCTTGTTCTCGGCCAGGTAGGTGTGCACCGGATGCCCCGGCATGCGCTCCGTCTTCTCGCCGCGCTCAAGGCCGGCCTTGAACACGTCGGCGTGCACGTCGCAGAGCCGCTGCACCTCGGATACCGGCAGCCCGCCCTCTATCAGCGACTGTTCCAGCTCCGCCACCTCCACCGCGTCGGCATCCATTATCAGGTCATGGAATTCCTTTTTCACTTCAGCCGGTGACGCCCCCGCCGCCAGCTTGTCTATGATGGCCTTGAGCCGGGTAGCCTGCGCGGCCTTCTTGTCGTCGCCTGTCAGGAATTCACTCATATCGTTGTCTCCTTGCATATGTTCAGCCTTCTAATCTTATACTGCGCGCGCAAAAGAGCAAGCGGGCTTCCACACGGCAAAAAAGCCTGTATACTGCAAACCCTGTAAAACCGGAGGACCACCATGACAAACAAAATGGCAGCCAACATGACAGACAGAACCAGCACCGTATTCGGCAACCCCACCAGCGCCTCGACCTGCGCCAAGGCCACCAAAAAGAAGGCCGGCTACCTCAGGAAATTCGGCCGCAACGGAGCCCTGGACGCAGGCGGGCGGCCGCCCCACCTGGGCCCCGTCCCCACCCAGGCGCCCCCGCGCCCCCCCTGATCTCTCTCCCCACCCCGGTGCCCCACCAGGCCCCGGGCGTCCGCACCCCCGTCACGGCGGGCAGCGCCGAGGCGGCCGCCGCCGAACCGATAGACGCGGAGCGCGGCATCGTCATCGGCAACATACGCATGGGCTACGGCCACTACCGCATCGCCATGGCCATGGCCTCCGCCATCAAGCACCGCGGCTACACCCCGTACTGGTTCGACCTCAACGGCTACTCCAACACCGTCTCGGGCAGGATCGTGTCGCACCTCAACGACCTCTACTCGTTCGGCTCCCGGCTGTCCCAGAAGAGCGCCCTGTTCAACAAGTTCTACTGGGAGCCGCTCAATTACGAAGGCTTCAAGAAGCTGTCGTTCAACGCGGGCGACCAGAAGGTGGCCGAGCTGTACGCGCCCCTCTGCGCCGGTCTGCCCAAAGCCATGCCGTTCATAACCACGCACGGCTGGCCCGCCCAGGCCGCCCTCCACGCCGGCATGACCAATGTGGTCAACGCCATCCTGGACAACTGGCCCATGGCCCTGCACCTGGCGGAAGGCGCCCTGCACGCCACCCAGAGCCCTTCTTCGTACATGGGCTACCGCCTGCTTCGTGAAATGCGCGACGACGGCCAACCGGCCAGCCCCATGCCCGCCTCGGACATCAGGCTCGCCGGCCATTACGTGGACCATGAAATCGTGTCAAACCTTGGCGCTGACTGCGGCGCACGCGTCAACCGCATCGAGTCTAAGGCCGCCCGGCGCGTCCTCATGTCCATAGGCGGCGCCGGAGCTCAGCTGGACTTCACTACGGGCCTGGTAAAGAGCATCTTGCCGCTCGTGAAGGACGGAAAGGCCGCACTGTTCCTCAATTTTGGCGACCATGCCGGCGTCAAGGCACAGTTCGAGGCAACCATGCGCGCGTCCGATCCCGCCTACGCCTCCCTCGTCACCGAGCATGCGGGCGACTGGAGCGAGGCTTCATCATTCGCCGCCTCTGCCCTGTCCGGCGACGTGTCAGGCATACACACCTTCCTCAACGCCGACAAGTACGCCGCCGTCTACCTGACCAACCTGCTCATGCGCGCCTGCGACGTCCTCGTCACCAAGCCCAGCGAGCTGGCCTACTACCCCGTGCCCAAGCTGATGACCCGGCGCATCGGCGGCCACGAACGCTGGGGCGCCATCCGCGCGGCCGAACTCGGCGACGGCAGCTACGAAGTGGAGAC
>CAXZAJ010000434.1:0-2502 GCA_964293355.1 uncultured bacterium | reverse complement strand
CCCGCCCTTGAGGGCGCCGGTAAACGCACCGGCCTCGTAGCCGAACAATTCGCTCTCAAGCAGGTTTTCAGGAACCGCACCCAGGTTGACTGCCACGAAAGCGCCTTGTCGGCCTGAACGGTCATGTACAAGCCGGGCCGCGACTTCCTTGCCGGTGCCGCTTTCCCCCGTAATCAATACCGTAGAGGGTGTCGGGGCGGCCCTGTCTATGAGACGCAATGCTTCCTTTACGGCGGCGCGTTCTCCTACCATGCGCACACGGGCCTGTGCCGGTCGTTTTGATACTTCCCTGTCCGCGGACAGGCGCCTGTCGCGCACCGCCTTTTTAAGCCTGATGGCCAGCTCATCGGGATCGAATGGCTTGACCAGATAGTCAAAGGCTCCAAGCCGCATCGCTTCTACGGCATCCCGCACATCACCGTGGGCGCTCATCATGATGACCGGCAAGGCCAGCCCCTCGTCCTTGATCCACCGCAGCAGTGAAATTCCATCGAGACCGGGCATGCGTATATCGAGCACCGCGGCGTCGAATGATTCTTCAGATAACAGGATTTTCGCCTTGGCCCCATCTGGTGCCAGGACTGCGTCTATGGATTCAGACTTCAGGAACGCTCCGACAGAGCTCAGCAGATTGGGCTCGTCGTCAGCAACGATGACTCGCATATAGTACTCCAATTGTTCAGTTTGCTCTGGAATGCGGGGAATACAAGCAACTATACTGTACCTCATGGGATCATACAGAGTAAACCGCAAGACGCGAGAGGCTATTGTAGCGGGCATCTTTTATCCTGACGATCTGTCGACTCTCAAAGCCAGAATAGATGAAGCATTAAAAAAAGCTGCCGTTTCAACCATGAACGAAGCGGTGACCCGGCCAGTCGCACTGCTTGCGCCGCATGCGGCTTTCGAGTACACCTGCGATATTCAGGCCGTTGCCTGGGCTTCAGTCGCTGGATTCCGTGTCGATACGGTCGTCATCATCGCACCGCTCCGTCGGCCGCTTGAATCCGGTGCATACCTGCCTGAATCAGCCGCATTCCTTACCCCCTTGGGTGATGTGCAGGTGGATTCCGGTGCGTGCGCCGACCTTGAATCATGCAGCACGCTTTTTACAAGCAATGACGGGCCCCATTTTGAAAGCCATGCCATAGAGGTGCAGTTGCCGTTCATGCACACCCTGTTTCCCGACGCACTCCTGGTCCCGGTACTCGTCTGCGGTGACGCAACCGTAGCCTCGAGTCTTGCCCGGTCCATCGATATCGTGTTTGGAGATGACCTGGACCGGACACTCATCGTGACGTCGTCAAATCTCGCTTCCTCACTGATCGCCAGCGCCGCCAGCAGGCGATCAGACGAACTTGTCCCGTTCATGCAACTCCTGAGCTGGCGGGATCTGGCTGCACAGAGCGATTTTGCTGGCTCCGCGGCAATAGCCTCGGCCATGGCGATGGATGCAATGACCGGGGCCCACTTCGAATTGTTCGATCGCATCGACTCCCGGAACCATGCAGGGCAATCCTCTGATCGTATTGTCAACTATGCGGCGGCGGCTTGGTATCCCGGGGCAACCCCGTGAGTATTCCACTCTCATCAGCTGACAAAGTTGATTTGTTGCTCACCGCACGGGAAGCCATCGAATCCAGGCTTATGGGCCGGTCCCCTGAATGGCCTGCATGCAGTCCCGCTACCACGGTACCATACGGTGCTTTTGTCACGCTCCACAGGACGTGGCCACAAGGGCGAAGGACCTTGCGTGGCTGCATAGGCAGGATGAGTTCTGAACTTCCGCTCCGCACGACCGTACGCGACATGGCGCTTGCGGCTGCGTTCGAGGATCCTCGATTTCCTTCATTGACGAAACCTGAACTTGATGGCATCGATATTGAAATTTCTGTGCTTTCATCCTTTGAACCATGTTCACCCGAGGATATTAATCCCGGTGAACATGGAGTCTATCTGACCCGAGGTTACCATTCGGGGGTTTTTCTGCCACAGGTGGCTCCGGAACAAGGTTGGGACAGGCACGAGTTGCTGGAACAACTGTGCGCCAAGGCGGGGCTGGAAGGTGGCGCCTACAGGACTGTCGGCGCTAACCTCTTCAGGTTCACCGCTACAATATTTGGTGAGCTTGATCCTCAACGTTCGTAGAAACCACCACGACGCGGCCAGTATCTTCATCTATTTCCAGAGTCACGGTTCCGGAAACGCCCTGGGCAGGACCATACCCTGCCACCAGTTCATCCAGCGACAGGTGTTGCGTCGGGTATGCCGGGAACAACGATGCGTTTGCCGCATAGGCTATCCCGTCGGGCATTCCGTCCGAGCCGAAAATCAGGTTTTTACCAGGCTCGAATCCAGCCTCATCAATAAGCATCCTGAACGGATTGTTCCTCCGCAGGTATGACTCCGGCAAACGATCCGCATAATCACTGGGGTCGCTCGGGAAAGTCGGCTGCATTGACAAAATTGCCCCCAGCCGTATGGCCCTCAGCGCCCGATCCT
>CAXZAJ010000433.1:0-2510 GCA_964293355.1 uncultured bacterium | reverse complement strand
GCGAACCGCGAGCATGACGGCCCCCTTTGCCAGACCCCCTGGCTCTTCCCGCGGGGGCCTTGGCGCTGTGGCGGAGGGCCGCTACCGTGCCGGCCCCGCCTCGCTGAAGCTGGCTTCCGATCCTCTGTGGCGCAAAAACGGAGCAGTCTGGGAACGCAAGGACGGTTCGCTCAATCTGGCGTTTGCCGATGGCGGCCGCGTATTCCTGGGAACGGCTCCCCTCGACGGACTCCTGGCAGCCGCGGCGTCACCCAATCCAGACCCGATACCGGCGCGCTGGGCTGACGAATGGTCGGCTTCCATCGCGGTATTCCTGCCTGATCCCATGGCGCTGCTGCGGAGCCGCCTGCCGCTGGGCGACAGCGACGTGCCCATGCTCGCCATGATGCTCTCCGCCCGGCCAGCCACGGCAAGCGACTACACCGCGTCGCTGTCGTTCGAGTTCCAGTCTGAACGAACGGCCATGATCTTTGCGCCGCTGTGCCGGCTCTTCCTCTACGCCGCCGCCACGGCACTGTGGCCAGAGCGTTCGGCTACGGTACTGGACGAAGCCGTCTGGAGCACCGCCGGCACCACGGTTACGGCGCGCAACATTCCGCTGGACGCGGATTCCATAGCGGCATTCGCCACCATGGCGGGAGACTAGGCACCAGGCCGCACGGGTTGCACCTTGCGGGGCTGAAAGGCACGGTTTATGCTGTGGCCCGGAGGCTCGAACATGGCAGACACAAAGGCAGAAAGCATAACGGCAACCGTCAGCACCGCGGCTTCTCCAGCGGACAGACCAGACACATCTGGCGCCATGTCGGTACGTTCCTTCGTTGCCTCCCTGGGCGTGCTCGCGGCCCTCATGTTGGTCGCTGGCATCCTCACGCTCGTCGTGCCGTCGGGCTCTTACGAGCGCGCACCAGGCCCCGACGGAAGCCTTATCGTCGTCCCTGGCAGCTACGCGACAGCGGCGCGTCCCGACTACCCGGCCTGGCGCTGGGCCACCGCGCCGCTCGAGGTGCTCGCTTCAGATGATGCCGCCCTGGCCATTGTCATAATCGTGTTCATAGCCGTCGTCGGCGGTGCCTTCGCGCTGCTGCGTGAGGCCGGCGTGCTTGAAGAAAGCGTCCGCCTGCTGGCTGGTCGCTTCAGGACCAGGCGCATGGCTCTGCTCGCGGTCCTGTGCCTGTTCTTCATGGCCATAGGCAGCTTCATGGGCATATTCGAAGAAGTGGTGCCGCTCGTGCCGCTGGCGATAGGCCTGTCCCTGTCGTTCGGCTGGGACGTGTTCGCGGGCCTGGGCATGAGCATCCTGGCCGTGGGCTTCGGCTTCTCCGCCGCGATAGCCAACCCGTTCAGCATCGGCACGGCCCAGCGCCTGGCGGGCATTCCGGTGCTCTCCGGTTCGGGCTTCAGGGTGCTCGTGTTCATCTGCGTGTATGCCCTGTATTTCGCCTTCCTGTCCGGTTATGTAAAAAAGCTTGAAAAGAAGGGATCAAGGTCGACGACGGTATCGACCGGCCCTGCCTCGGTCGTCGCCGGAGGCGACTCCTCGTCAGCCCCCGCGCCTGCCTTGCCCGTCAACGGCGGCAAACTCGCCCGCGGGGTCCGCTTCTTCGGCTGGTCGAGTCTCGTGCTGACCTTCCTCGTCATGCTGTCTTCGGTCACCAGGATAGGATCGGATTTCGTGCTGCCGGTTATAGCGCTGGGATTCCTGGTCATAGGCGCGGGCGCGGGGCTCGCGGCAGGCGTGCCGGCAGGAAAGGCTGCCCGTTCGTTCGGTGCCGGCTCCCTGGGTGTGCTGCCTGCGGGCTTGCTCATCCTTATGGCGCTCAGCGTCAAGCGCATCGTGGTGGCCGGCGGCATTATGGACACGGTGCTGTACGCCGCGAGCGGACTCATGGAGGGATCGTCCCGGTACGGCGCGGCGGGGCTCATGTACGCGCTGGTGCTGGGCATGAACTTCTTCATAGGCAGCGCCAGCGCCAAGGCCTTCCTCCTCATGCCCATACTGGCTCCGCTCTCGGACCTCACCGGCCTCTCGCGGCAGATCGCCGTGCAGGCGTTCGCCTTTGGCGACGGGTTCTCCAACATGCTCTACCCTACCAATGCGGTGTTGCTCATATCGCTGGGCCTGGCCGGCATGTCCTGGGGGCAGTGGTTCCGGCGCACCTGGAAACTGCAGGCCGCTACGCTGCTTTTGACACTGGCCTTGCTCATGGTCGCAGTGGCCATAGGCTACGCCTAGTCGTATATAACGGAACATGGGCCTCGACCCGCGGCATCAGTCGAGAGTATTATTCTCTTGTGAACGAATTCCATGAAACGGTCGCCCGTCCGGAACGGGCCTACCTTGTCGGCGTACGCGACGGTGAAGTCCGCGCACCGGAGGCCGAGAGCCTCCTGCGGGAGCTTGGCGGTCTGGCCTCGACTATGGGCATAGTAACCGCCGGCAGCATGCTGGTCGGACTTCGCATCAGGACAGCCGCAACCCTGCTGGGTTCTGGCAAGGTCGAAGAAAT
>CAXZAJ010000432.1:0-2541 GCA_964293355.1 uncultured bacterium | reverse complement strand
AGGAACAACATTTGCCCTCGACCCCTCCCTCCTGGCCGCCGCATCGGCCCCGGCCCTGCCTGTCGCCGCGCCTGCCACGGCCCCCCCCTCGGCCGCCCCCGCTACCACCGTACCCGCGGTGCCCACCGCGGCAGAAGCGGCGGAGCTCGCCCTGCTGGAAGCGTTCGCGGACCCCGCCGAGCTCTGGGGAGACCGGGTAGGCGCCATCATGGAAAGCGCCTACCGGGAATGCTTCAAGACGTACATCATAGACGGCCAGGTGTTGACGCTCCGCATGCCGTTTGCCCAGAACAACGAGCGCGCGGAGATTGCGGGCAGTGACCTCTTGATCATAGGTGGCGGCAAGGCCGATCCGGCCCTGCTGTGGGACCAGATTGACGGCATCGTCGATTCGGCTGACTTCAAGGCGTTCGTGGCGCTGCTGGGTGACGGCCGCGACAAGGTGATCATCTACGACCTGCCCAGCCAGCTGTGGAGCGTCAGCACTGACCTCTTTGACATCGCGCGCATGAAGGCCGGCGCGTACCGCGGCCTGCCCCACAAGCCTTACGTGCTCTCCACCGGATCTGGCGCGCGGGCCTCTGACATCTACGATTACCTGTACTGCATAGGCAGGATAGGCATGGACTGTTCGGGTTTCGTCTGGCACATCCTGCAGTCCACGGCCAGCGCGGGCGGGCTGGATCTGGGCAAGACGCTCCGGATTGCGCTCAAGGCACCCAGAGGCGCGGATCCGTCACTGTACGTTGGCACGAGGTTCTTCGACTCAAGGAGCGCCGAGCTGATCCAGGTAAAGGACCAGGTGCGCAACCTGCAGCCGGGTGACGTGATCCTCTTCAGGGGCAGCGACGGCATCGCCGTGCACTCGGCGGTCATCCAGTCGGTGGATCTTGCGGCCGGCGTCATACGTTACCTGCAGAGCACCGACGAAGCACCGCCGGCCGAGCGTGGCGTACACGATTCCTTCATCTACTTTGATCCGGCGAAGCCGGAACTGAGCCTCAAGGATCCGGCCATGGTCTGGAGCCAGGCCCGCTTCCCGCCGTTTTCTGGCGAGCGGGCCTCGGCCTTCGCGGGTGACGGCGAGCGCTACCGGGCGTATCCGGAGTTTGGCGCGGGCAAGGTGGTGCGGCTCAAGGCCATGGCCGCACCGATACGGCGCATCAAGGCTTCGACAGGGAAATGAGTTCGTAGAACGCGTGTTCGTTGCCGGAAGCCTTCTCCACGAGGCTGTCCAGGCGCCTGGTCCTGAATCCCTCGCCCGCCTCCGCCGCGATGCTCTGGGTAACGAGGATGCGGCTGTTGTATTTTGATGACAAGCCCGACAACAGACGCGCGTAGTTTACGGCCCGTCCAACCGCGCTGTAGCCGTCAACCGTTGAATAGAAGAAATTGCACTCTCCCAGGTCGAGGCCAAAGCGCCATTCGCCGCCGAGTTCCGGCGCTGCGGCGGCCAGGTCGAGTACCGCCGAGCAGGCTTGCCTGGCGGCATCGGCATGAACCAGACCGGAACCATTCGTTGAACCGTTTGCGGTGGGGTGCAGGGGAGTGCCGAAACCGGCGACGAGTATGAACTCGTCGATGCCGAGGATGACGCCTCCCCGCTTCGTAAGCTCGGTTGCCGCAGCGTCATGAAAGGCGCGCAGGGCGGCCGCATGCCGTCCCTGGTCGTCCTGGTCGGCATGCGAGGCTTCACCAAAGTGACGCACGGCCACGATGGCGGCCCTGGCGGACTGGTCGGTGGCAGGGGGCAGAACGTGGCGCGCCGCCAGGGCCGTGAGCGCGGACTGCGGCAGCCGGTTGCCGGTGCGCTGGCGCAATACCCAGGTGATGCGGGCCCGTACCGCAAGTTCCACGGCGAGCGAGGCGGCAACGGCGCTGGCGGTGAGGCCAGCCACGACGAGGGGATCCAGCCAGACGCCTTTGTACACGAACAGCAGGCTGAAGACTCCGGCTGAGGCGGCTATCGCGACGAGCCCCAGCACCGCCGATGCCAGGGTACCAAACGGTGCCAGCAGTACGGCAACAACCAGCGCGGGCAGGAGCATCCAGATCCGCTGCCGTGGACCAGTTGCCACCCTGAAATGGCTTCCGGTAAGCACGCTGTTGGCCAGAAAGGCCGCGTCTTCCGCCGGGGTGGGATCGGAGGCGATGATGCAGAAGGCTCCGCGCAGCGCTTGCTGCAGCCTGTCCCGCTCTGAGAGGAACCCGTTGAAGGCCGACCGGGCGGCTGCAAAGGAGGCGGCCACGGCCTGTCTCAGATCCTGTATCCTGGTAGTTCCGGCTTCTTCGAGCGCCTCGGCCGCAAGCACCGCGTCATACCCGGCCAGCAGCTCCGTTTCAGCCTTGCCGGCAAGGAGCGTCCTCACGGATCGCACATACTGCTCCCTGGCCTCGCGCCAGGATCGGGCCGCGGCATCACCGGGTTTTGCCAGCAGGTTCTGGCGTAGGCCCAGGGCATGGTCATACAGGGCCGGAGGGTGGGAGGCGGGATCCAGGCTGGCCAGGTAGCCCGCGTGCTCCATGTCGGCGAGGATGCCG
>CAXZAJ010000431.1:0-2572 GCA_964293355.1 uncultured bacterium | reverse complement strand
TACCAGTACTACGCGCGCATCATCAACATGTTCAAGAAGCCAGTCACTCGTATTCATGCTTTTCCCTTCACGCGATACATCACGACGCGGTCAGGTGGCGTCTCTCGATCAGTACCTTGATGAAAACATCAGTAATCCGGGGATCAAACTGGGTACCAGCGTGCTCCTTGATTTCCGTGATCGCGGATTCCTCGCCGAGGCTTTTCCGGTACGGTCGATCGATCGTCATCGACACGTAGGCATCGACGACAGCGAGGATTCGACTCGGCAATGGAATTGAGTCTCCTGCCAATCCATCCGGGTAACCCGTACCATCGTAGCGCTCATGATGATGGCGGATGAACGGTACGATGCGATGCAGCAACGGTATCTTTGCGATCATCGCAATACTGCCGATCGTATGCGATTTAATCTGGCTGTACTCATCGTCATCCAACGGCCCTGGCTTGTCCTGGATTTTTCCTGGCACGACAAGCATGCCAAGGTCATGCAGGAGTGAACTGAGCTCCAGTCCGAGCAGATCGTCTTCGCCCAATGACAAGGCTTTTCCAACGAGCAAGCACAACCCTGCAATACGATCCGTACGTCCTGATCCGGCACCTCCAAGTTTTTCCGATGCCTGAATCATCATGGTCATCGTATCGATGTAAGCACGGTACAACTGTTTGTTCTTTTCAGTGAGTAACGAAATCAGGAGAGCCCCGGTCTCCCGGAGACGTGAACTCAATTCACGCAGTATCCGGTAAGCAAGCACGGGAGCCTTGTAAAGCAGCGTGTCAAAGTCGTCCTTGTGTATTTCCAGCACATCGGTAGGTTCGATGGCGGAGACGGTTGCGGAACGGCGCCCCTCATCCAGAATCGCCATCTCTCCGAAAAAATCTCCGTCGCTCTGGATTGACAACACGGCTTTGTCACCTCCCTCGAAACGCTTCGATATCTCGATCTTTCCTTTACGTATTATAAAAAAACGTTCCGCGTCGGTTTTTTCCTCGATGATGACGACCCCGGCTCCATAGTGCTTTTCAGTCATGATGCCCGCAATCCGGTTCAGGTCAGAATCTGACATGCTTGAAAAAAACGAGATTCTGCGCAACTCGCTGATTGCAATGGATTTCGTTGCGCAGCCTCCTCCGAGACCATGAATACTGCCTTAAATGATAGAGAAGCCCAGCCCGGCTTGCAAGGTATTTTTCACCTGCCCTTGACTGCCGCGACGAGTAGCTTAGTATTGATCGTGGAGATGTCGGATGGCAAAGATCCTGATCATCGAAAACGACGAAAACCGTAGCAATCACCTGAACAGTTTCCTGAACGGACTCGATCATATCGTTCACCGGGCCGCTAGCCGCGCTGATGCCCTGGAATTACTTTCCTCCATGCATTGCAATCTGGTATTGATCGACGCGGACATACCCGGCGAAGACATTCCTGGATTGATACAAAAAATTAAATCCACTCATGAACGCGTTTCCATCATTACCATGCATGAGGATCCCCTTACGATCCAGAAAACCCTTGGCGATTCCGCGGGACATGTTTTCCGCATCCTCCAGAAACCGTTTTATGATGCTGAATTGAATTTTCAGATCAAACGAGCCCTCGACGAGCAATCGGTCTGTAACCCGGCTCCCGGATCCCTGGCTTGCGATGAGGAAATCAATGAGCACAACGAGTTCATCGGGCAAAGCCCTGCCATAAAGCGTATATTCAGGATGCTTGACAGGGTAGCAAGGAGCGACGCCTCGGTAATTGTTCTTGGAGAAACCGGCACGGGCAAGGAACTGATCGCATGGACCATACACAAGCACAGCTTGCGAGCAGAAGCTCCCTTCGTGCGCGTCAACTGCGCAGCCTTGCCAGAACATTTACTGGAGAGCGAATTGTTCGGCTTTGAGAAAGGCGCGTTCACAGGAGCCGATAAAATGCGTGTCGGCCGTTTCGAGCATGCCAACGGTGGCACCATGTTCCTCGACGAGGTCGCCGACATGACCCTGACCACCCAGTCAAAAATTCTTCGCGTGCTCCAGGAGCAGGAATTCGAGCGACTGGGATCCAACGTGACCATCAAAACCGATGTCAGGATCATATCGGCAACGAACAAGGATCTGGCGGCTATGCTCAGCTTACGAACCTTCAGGGAAGACTTGTTCTACCGGCTGAATGTCATTTCAATACGCCTTCCGCCGCTCAGGGAACGAGAAGGTGACATCAGCCTGCTGCTGCTATATTTCCTGAAACGCTCCACGGCCAGACTTCACAGACAGATCCGTGGCTTCAAGCCCGAAGCCATGGATATGCTCACCCACTACCCATGGCCAGGCAACATTCGGGAAATGGAAAACACCCTTGAACGAGCCGTGCTGATGGCTGAAGGAGACTTGATCGGTATGGAGGATCTGGACTTGATGTTCAATACGTCAATGCAACGGCCACGCGCCGGAATATCTGAACCGGATAAACTTTCGGCGGTGCCCCTTGAACCGACACCCAAAGTCACGCTTCCGGCTGGCGGAATTACACTCAGGGAAGCGGAACGCCAACTCGTTGAACAAGCACTGGATCGTTTCGGCGG
>CAXZAJ010000430.1:0-2585 GCA_964293355.1 uncultured bacterium | reverse complement strand
CGGGGGCTGGCCGCCTGCCCCCTCGTGACGTGGTCGTAGGGCCCGCCACCCGCTACGTAGCGCCCGCCAAGCGCCTCGCCCAGTGGGTCGTTCGCACCGACGCCCCGGCCGGCCCCAGCGAACTCCTCATCGTCGCCGACGAGACCGCCGACCCCGTCACGATTGCCTGGGACCTCCTCGCGCAGGCCGAGCACGATCCGGATGCCGTTCCCGCTCTCGCTGCCACCTCAGAGTCTGTCGTCGCCGCAGTGGAAAGCGCACTGGCGTCCTGTCTGGTCGAACTTGCCGGCTTCCGGCCAGAATCTGCCGAGATCGCCAAGGCCGCGCTCGCAAACGGCTGGTCCTTCGTGTCCTCCGACCGCGCCACGCTTGCCGAGGCCGCCAACCGCTTTGCCCCCGAGCACCTGGAACTCGCCATCGATGACGCAAAAACCTTTGCCCAAAGCTGCCGCCACGCAGGTGCTCTCTTCCTCGGAAGGTCCAGCGCGGAAGCCTTCGGCGATTACGGCGCCGGTCCAAACCACACGCTGCCCACCTCCGGCCGGGCGCGCTCTTCCGGAGGCTTGTCCGTCTTCGATTTCCTGCGGATACGCACCTGGTTCAGGATGGACGGCGCGGATGGCGGGCTCATAACCGACACCGCGACGCTCGCCAGGGCTGAAGGCCTCCAGGCGCACGCGGTCTCGGCTGAACGGAGGCTCGTGGAGAATCGGGGTTAGAGCGGTTCCGTGCCCGGTTCGACCTGAACCGGGACGGCTGCCTGGTTGTACCGTTTCATCCGCGCCGCCACCCACTCCCGGCATTCCGGCAGCGTTTTTGAGACAAGCTCCATCAGGTCCGCCGCCATTTCCGGCTGGTAGGTGGACAGGATGAATTCGACGAGTTCGTGGTCCTTGCCCTCGTTCATGAGGACGGTCCTGAAATCGTCGAAGGTAAACTCGGAACCGTCCTTGTCGCCCTTTTTTGGCTCTTTCAGGTGGTAATCAGGTGCGAGGAGCACCTTGAGCGAACTCGCGGTACGCGGTTCCTCCCGGTACAGGAACAGCAGGTCCAGGATCGCCGTAAAGCGCTCCTCACGGTCTCCGGTAGTTATCACCGGCAGTATCTCTTCCAGGTCGCGACGGCGGAGGCCCAGGATCTTCACGTACTTGCTGCTGCCCTCGATGAAGCCTGCAACGAAGTCAGACCAGATTTTTGACTGCACGATGCTGGGTATGCCGAGTAGCGTACCGAGCGGGGCAAAGGCCGTAGCCAACGGCCAGGCTATGACGCTCCTCCAGAAATTTGCCCGTACCACCTTCTTGTCGAACCCGCGGAGCGTGTTGTGCGTTGCAAGGTACAACCCGCTCACAAAGGCTATGCAGAAGAACTTCACAGAATCGAAGAGCAACCCCTCGGCGGCCAGCGGCCAGAGCACGTCGAATTTCGTTTTGACAAAGGCCATGATCGGCACCGAGAATCCTGTCCAGAACAGTGATCTGGACACATTGGTAAAATTGATACCCTTGAGGTTCCACGCGCTCATCCTGGAACCACGGCCGGCCACGAGGTCTGCTATGGAGTTCCTGAAGGCGGTAATGAACATCCAGAGGAATGCGTAGAACGTGCCCACGAAACGCTGCGCGACCAGGAATCCAATGGCAGCATAGACCGCATTCACCAGCGTGGGATTCAGGTAGCGCCAGGCACGGGCCGGCGGAATGAAGGTGTCTTCAATAGAATTCTCATCGCCTATGAGGTTGACTTTTCCACCCGAGGTCTTGCCGAGGCTGAGGATCCTGGGGGCCGTTGTAGCGGGTTCACTGCTGGCCGGTACTCCGGCGGACTCTACCATGGCTGAAATAAAGGCGGGCAAGGCTATGTGCCGCCTGATGAACTGTTTCCGTAGCTTGCCCTTGAGTTTATCTTCCCTGATGAAGCCCATACCCGGTATGGAATGTGAGCGTCCCGTAGAATCGCTTCCGCATACGGGAATATAGGGAGCAGTACCTTCCCGTGCGCTCTTCTCGTTGAGCTCGTTGACCAGTTGGGCAAACCGCGCCATCTCGTCAGGATCCCGCTTCACGGAATCCTGCATGTTGTAGATCTCCACGCGGTCTATGACGCCCCTGCATGCTTCAAGCAGCTTTTTCGCCGGCTCGAATCCGTATTCAAGCGGATGCAGCACCTTGAGCGAACAGCCGGCTTCGGCGAGCGTCGCTTTGATTCCGGCAATGTCGGTAAACACGGTCTGGTAGTCACCGATCTCTGGATTGGTAAAGTATTTGATGCGCAGCTGTTCGGGGTTGAGCGTGCGGTATTCATTCCGTACTCTGGTGTTCCGCTCCTCCACGATGCGGAATTCCCACTCGGACATCATTTTTCTGCGGAAAGCCAGCCGCGCCTTCTCCTGCTGTACCTTGAGCATCATCACTCGGTTGAACAGGATGGGCCGGTAGGCGGTGTACATGAACTCGCCCAGGTGCATGCGATTCAGGCTCGCTAGCGGTATCGATGCGCTGAGTTCCTTGAGCCTCAGTTTTTGCATTGAATACAGCTCGTTGTCCGGGTAGCCCTCGTTTATTTCCTTGAGCGATGTCGTATTG
>CAXZAJ010000429.1:0-2592 GCA_964293355.1 uncultured bacterium | reverse complement strand
TCAGGCCCTCGTCTGGAGCCAGGTGCTGTTGAGCATGGGGTTGCCGCTCGTGTTCCTGCTGGGCGCGGCCCTGGCCTGTTTCATGGGCAAGCGCTTCAACCCGCTCATGGCCGCCAAGGCCGCCGTCAACGATGCGCTGCCCGTGCTGGGCATACTGGCCGGCGTTGGCATGTTCATCCAGGTGATGACTCTTACCGGTGTCCGCGGCTTCATCGTGGTCAACGCCCTGTCTGTACCACCCGTCATGCTGTACGCGGCCATCGCCATAACCATTCCGCTGTTCGGCGCCGTCTCGTCCTTCGGCGCTTCGAGCGTGCTGGGCGTGCCGTTCCTCCTCGCCCTGCTGGGCAAGGACCAGATCATGACCGCGGCGGCCCTGTCACTCATCGCGTCGCTCGGCGACTTCATGCCGCCCACCGCGCTGTCGGCCATTTTTGCCGCCCAGGTCGTCGGCGTGGACAAGTACTCGCGCGTCCTCAAGCACCTGATCGTGCCGTCGCTGGTGATCATCGCGTGGTCGCTCGTGTTCATCGTCTACACAAAGCAGATAGCCGCCGTCTACTGAGCCAAGGAGTCAATCCGTGAAATTAGCTTATCTGACTATCAGCGCGGCCACCCTCGCGCTTGCGGGCTCGAATCTGTGGACTGAGAAGGACTGGCGCAAGCAGGCACCCGCCGCGATGGTGGCCATACCCCTGCTCCTGCGCGTGTTCCTGGTAAAGTAGGTAACGATGATGAAGAAACACCATATCAGTGCCCTCGCCGTGTCCGTGATTGCCATCGCCATGGCGGCAATCGCCAGCACTACTTTTCTGGAACACCGGAAACTCGAGCCCATCGTCAAGGGGCCTGGCGTCAGCGAGATACGCAGGCTCTCGGCCTGGTTTCCCGGCCTTGCCGGCACTCCCGGCGACACCGACGTCTACATATTCAGGGGCGACGCACCCGGCGGTTCCATGCTCATCATAGGCGGAACCCATCCCAACGAGCCCTCAAGCTTCATGTCCGCCGTGCTGCTCGTTGAGAACGCAACCGTGGATACCGGCACGCTCTATGTGATACCGCGCGCCAACGCTTCGGGCTTTACCCACAACGACCCGCAGGAGGGTGCCCCGGTATCGTACTCGTTTACGCTGGCTGACGGTTCAAGGCGAACCTTCCGCTATGGCTCCAGGGCCACCAATCCCGTGCACCAGTGGCCCGACCCCGACGTGTACATACACGCGGCCTCAGGCCAGGCCCTGTCCGGCACCGAGACGCGCAACCTCCACCGCGGCTACCCCGGACGCCCGGACGGCACCCTGACCGAACAAGTCTGCTACGGCATAACCCAGCTGATACGCACGGAGAAGGTGGACCTGAGCATAGACCTGCACGAAGCCTCGCCCGAGTATCCGGTGATAAACGCCATCGTGGCCCACGAGCGCGCCATGCCCGTGGCCTCGTACGTGGTGCTGGGCCTTGAGATGTACGACATAAACATAGGCCTGGAACCGTCCCCCAAGAACCTGCGCGGGCTTACCCACCGCGAACTCGGCGACGCCACCGACACGCTGGCCGTGCTCATGGAGACGGCCAATCCTTCCCAGGGGCGGCTGCGCAGCCGTACAAACGAGGCGCTCGTGCTGACCGGCAAGGATCCGTACTACGTCAAGGCGCAGGCTCTGGGCCGGCTCTACGTGCCCTTTGACGAAAACGGGCATCCTATAGAAGAGCGGGTAGGGCGTCACCTGGCCGGTATCGGCGAGTTTGCCTTTGCCCTGTCCATGGAGTATCCGGACAAGCCGCTTGAAATAAGCGGCATACCCGCATACGACGAACTGCTCGCGTCAGGTGTGGGAGCCTACCTCAAACCAGCACCATGATCCGACGGTCTTTTCATGCATTCGTCCTGACCATATCGACGATTCTGATTGCCGCCAACGGATGCGCCATCAACACGGTGCGTCCGGCTGGCGCTCTGGATGGGGTGACGAGGTTGGCCGGTGCCCGTCCGGGGCCGGTCCTCTTCGTCATCGCGGGCATACATGGCGACGAAGCCTCGGGCGTTGTGGCTGCCAGGCGACTGGCCGCCGGCCCGGTGCCTGAGGCGGGCACCATCACCGTGCTGCCCGCGGCGGCCCCCGAGGCCCTTGCCGCGGGTGAGCGCTGGGCTCCGCAGTGGTCCGACCTCAACCGCGCCTTTTCCGTTCCCGGTTCCGACAGCACGGTCCGGGGCAACCTGACCGACCCCACGTACCGGCGTGCAGACGCGATCCTGGGCCTCATCGCCGCGGAAAGGCCCGCCCTGGTGCTGGACCTGCATGAAAGCGACCGGTACTGGACCGAGGGCGACGGGCCGGTGTTCGTGGTTCCCGCCTCGGCGCAGGCCACGGAGCTTGCCCTGGCCCTCCTGGTACTGCCGGGGATGGAAGGCTTCGGCTTTCCCGGCCCGCCACCCGCGGGTAGCCTGGCCGCCGCCGCAGCAGCGCTGGGCATACCGGCCCTCATCGTCGAGGTGCCGGACTCCCTGCCGCCGGAAGAACGAGTGCGCCTGCACGGCCTCGTCATTGCCGCCGCGCTCAGTGTGCTCGGCATGCTCGACCTGCCATG
>CAXZAJ010000428.1:0-2596 GCA_964293355.1 uncultured bacterium | reverse complement strand
GCCCCGGACATCCGCAGGCAGTATCCTGCGGGTGTGCGCCTGCCCGCTGACGGCGGCACCTTCAGCACGCTGGCGGGGCAGCCAACCGATGATTCAGAAATGGCCCTGCTGCTCGCCCGCAGCCTGATGGTTGAAGGAACATACAAGGCCGAGGCAGTGCTGGACCGTTACCGGTACTGGCTGCAGAGCGACCCCTTCGATTGCGGTGCCACCATCTCCGGCTCGCTCCGCGGCCGCCTCGATGCCGATAGTCAGGCTAACGGCGCGCTGATGCGCGTGAGCCCCATCGGCATCGCAGGCGCGCTTCAGTCGCTGCAAACGGTCGCCGCCTGGGCAGAGGCCGATGCCGCCCTGACCCATCCCAATCCGGTCTGCCTCCAGGTCAATGCCCTGTATGCCATGACCATCGCTACGGCGGTACGGCAAAGCCCGGCTCCCGCGGAGCTGTACCGCCGGATGCTGGACTGGGCGGAGGAGCGCCACGTGGACGAAGCGGTCACGCGGGTGCTCCTGGCGGCCCGGCAGGAAGCGTCTGCTGATTTCATGCACCAGCAGGGCTGGGTCCTGCTCGCGTTCCAGAACGCAGTGTACCAGTTGCTCCATGCTCCCAGTCTTGAAGAAGGTGTCGTCGATACGGTGATGCGCGGCGGCGACACTGACACCAACGCTGCGATCGCGGGAGCCCTGCTTGGGGCGGTCTATGGCCGGGCCGCGATTCCAGCACAGTGGGCCGATGCCGTGCTCTCCTGCCGCCCGGACGAGGGGCTCCCCCGCGTGCATCAACCCCGCCCCGAGTGCTTCTGGCCGGTGGATGTGCTGGAACTGGCTGAGCGACTGCTGAGAGGGGATGCGCAAGTTTAAAAAGTAGGTATTGGTATTCCAATCAGGTATGTAATTGGGTATCAACGTTGATTGGCATCAGCGGAGCCTATCTTGAATTGATACGGATCGAGCCGCTTTCCTTTTTCGTCCATGAAGGTATAGAGCAACCGCTGGACTATCCTCCGCGTCAGGGATCGGCGCGGAAATCCCGCGCAGCGGATTGGAGCAGAGAGCCCGGCCCCGCCGCCAGGCGGGGAGACGCCCGTAGCCCTTGCTAAATTCAGCCACTGCAATAGAATTCATCCTGTGTGGTTCTTGCCTTTCCTGTTTTGGGCAGGCGGTTTGAGACTCAGGAGGCGCCATGAGCCTGTGGATGCAGTCAGCGACGGATGCGCTTGCCAATAATGATTACCGGTTCATACGGAAGAATCTGATTCCACACGCACCGTTCACCATTCCTGCCTGCATGTTCCGCGAATTTGAATTCGGTGAACGCCGTTGCCTTGATATTGAAAAGGACAAGCTCTTTCCCATCCGGTTCATGTACCTCTTTGAGGCTTTTGAACAGCGGAACTGGGGCATCCCGCCGGGAGACCGGTCCCTGTACCACCCCGAGAAGCTGCTCGAAGCCTGGGAAAAGGTTCTGGCTGATCCTGCATACCTGAAGGAATGCGAAGACCATGGCATGCGCTTTGACCTTGAAGAAAAGGCCATCGAGTTTCTCTGTGGCTGGATCTATATAGGCAACACGTTTATCGACGATTTCCTTGAGATCGAGAAAACGGCCGGCCTCGAGCTGCTCTTCCGCACCGGGACGCCTGACGAATACGTGCCTGCTTTTGTGGCAGAAAAGCACGACAGGCCGAGGCACCTGCCATAGCATTCAGAACAACCGCGCGCACTTTTTCTACGTTGCACCTTACGTACTATTGCCAGACCGCAAGCGCCCGTGCTCCCCGTGTCGTAAACCTCCGCAGGGGGCCACCAGTGAAACGCAACAGCGATACGCAACAGCGATACGCGGTATACCGAGCTCTTTTCACATCCCGTCTTCGTGCAGCGCATGGATACATTCTTTGATATACTTGAAACAGAAGATCCGGATGCCGTAAGTCTGTTCCGGTACTGGCTGAATGACTATTTCAGGCAGATGACACGCGATGTGGTCGGTGTCGAGATTCCGGAGTTCCGTGGCGGGGAGGATGATACGATGCTTGCTGAAAACTTCAGGATATGGCGCGACAAGGTGTTCGAGGAAGGCATCGAGAAGGGGAAGGTTGCATCCACAAAGACTTTTGCCCTGAAACTGATCTCCCGCGGGCTGTCGATTGAAGATGTCGCCGCTATCGCTGAACTGGGCGTCCCTGTGCTGCAGAAGTTGCTCCAGTAGGTTAATACATTTGTACAATATAAACCCGCCGAATAGGCGGGCCTTTGATAAAGCGCCAGATGGGAGTCGCCCCTCCGCTCGCCGACATCCTGTCGGCTTCGCTACGGGCCGGGGTGCTCGCTTACGCGGCCATCCATGGCCGCTCATCCTCGCTATCGCACCGCATGAGTACATGCGGATCCTGTAAGGAATTTTATTCAAAGTGTCGCTGACGCGACTGTCGGACGGCGCGCGCACCCGTTCGACCCCCATCTGGCGAAGATAAAAAAAAAAGAGCCCCCAGGAGCGGGGTTCTCTTTTTTTAGAGCCACAAGGGGGACGAACCCACGTCTCCAGCTTTGGGGGGTCCGGGAAAAGGCCGGATATCGCACGGGCAGGGGGGGC
>CAXZAJ010000427.1:0-2603 GCA_964293355.1 uncultured bacterium | reverse complement strand
CCGGAGCGTCCAAAAACGGGAAGGCGGAGGCGGCCCCCGCTGACATCGTCGCGTTCCCCGGCTTGCCCAAACCCCAGGTCGATGCGGAATTGCCCGCCGTTGCCGACGAGTTCGGAGGCCGGCTCAAGGTAACAGACTCCGGCGAGATCCTGTATTCCTTTCCTGACGGGTTCAGGAGCCGCTACAAGGGCTTCGGGCCGGGGCTCAAGCGGGTCTTGAAGGCTTTGGGTAAAGGTGCCACCGCGGTAGGCACCTTCCTGTTCAAGGCCTGGATCATGGTCATGCTCGTGGGCTATTTTGCGCTGTTCATCGCTCTCATCGTGCTGGCCCTGCTCGCGTCGGTGGCTGCCAGCGCCGCGGACAAGGACAGCAGGGGCCGCAAGAGCGGTGGCGGCTTTGCGCTGACCGGCAGGCTCCTTGAAATGTTCATGCGCATCTGGTTCTACAACGAGGTGTTCAAGTCTCCCAACCAGCGGCGCTACGAAGTCAATGCCAGAGCTACCAGGTCCAGGTCCAAGGAAAACAGGCGGCCCCTCAACAAGGCTATCTTCTCGTTCGTCTTTGGAGAACCGGACCCCAACACCGGCCACGATTCCGTGGAAAAGCGCGCCTTCGTTGCGCTCGTAAAGGCAAAGAAGGGCGTCGTGATCCTTGAGGACTTCATGGCCGTGACCGGCCTGTCGCCGGAAGAAGCCGACAAGGCGATCAATCGCTACCTCTACGAGTTCGAGGGCAGTCCCGAGGTCAGCGAAAGCGGAACCGTGTATTTCCACTTTCCAAAACTGCTGCTGCGTGCCCGTTCAGACGAGGCCGGCGCTTCGGATTCGCCGTTCAGGCGACTCAGGGTGTTCTCCGCCAATGACAAGAAATCCAACCTGTGGTATGCGGCCATCAACGGCTTCAATCTCGTGTTCGGCTCATATTTCCTGTACTGCTCGCTCGCGTACGCCACGCTCGCGACCCGGCCGATTTCCGGCGGCACCTACCTGTTCTGGTTCGTCGGCAGCCTGCTTGCCGAGTTTACCGCCAATCCGCTCGCCATCATGACCTTTGGTCTGGGCGTCGTGCCGCTCGCGTTTTCCGCCCTGTTCTGGCTCATCCCCGCGCTGCGCGCCGGTTCAGTGAAGAAGCAGAACGAGCGCATCAAGCAGGAAAACCTGCGCCGCGCCCTGTACGCCAGCGCCGTGGCAGCGCCGTCCGCCGTGCGTGAGCCAAACCTGGAAACGCTGCCCGCGTCGGCACGGCCCAAGGATGCCGCCGCACCCCGCAAGGTACTGGAAGAACTGGCCGCTTTTGAAGGCGCCGAGCCGTCAGCTGGCGGTGCCTGGCGCCTCGTCGAGCTGGAACGCAAGACAGCAGACGCCGAGCGTGTACGAGCCTCCGTGCGGCCTGAAGACTCCCGCCTGGGCGGCATCGCCTTCGATTCCGGCGCATGAGCAATGCCCGGGATGCCATAGCGATGGGCGGGAATACCGCCCCGTTCCCAGGCTACCACAAAGGCGACCGTGCCAAAGGCGTCGCCTTCGCCATCGTGTCCGCAATCAGTTTCTCCACCCTCGGCCTGTTTGCCAAGCTGGCCTACTCGCAGGGCATGGCCCCTGCCCAGGCTCTGGCGTGGCGCTTCAGCCTCGCTGCTCTCGTGCTGTGGGTCATACTTTTCAGGCGCGGCGGCTACCGTCGGCCCCTGCGTGAATACCGCAACACGCTGTTGCTCGGCGTCCTCGGCTTCGCGCCGCAGGCGGGCCTCTACTTCATGACGGTCAAATACCTCGACCCCGGTCTTGCCTCGTTGCTCCTGTACCTGTACCCGGCCTTCGTCGTCGCCTTTTCGTTCATGTTCATCAAGCGAAAGCCGCACCTGGCGCAGATCGTCGCCTTGGTATTCTCCAGCGCGGGCTGCGTCCTTACCCTGTGGACGCGCGGCTCTTATCCGCTGATCGGCTATTTTTTCGGCGTGGCGGTGGCTATCACGTATGGCGCGTACCTGGTAGCCGGTGAACGGGTGATGCGCGGGATTGATCCCATTTTCATAGTAGCCAACCTGCTGGGCTCATCCGCCGTAGTCTACTGGATCATCACGCTGGCGACCGGCTCCTTTTTTCTGCCTTCAACGCTGGCTTCGATCAGCGGTGTCGTGGGCATAGCGGTCGTCGGCTCGGTCATTCCCATCGTTACCCTGTTCGCCTCAATCAGGCTCATCGGTTCTTCGGATGCATCGCTCGTGTCGACGATAGAGCCGTTGTTTACCGTGGTGCTGTCAGCCCTCATCTTCGGTGAGCGCCTTACCAGTCTCCAGTTGGCCGGCGGAGCGCTCATCCTGACCGGCGTGCTGCTGCTCAACCTGAAGTTCAGGAAGGCACTCTAGCCTTGCGCGTACTCGCCGTCATCGACCATCCCTGGGCGGAAAGCTTCAACCACGCCATCCTCGATGCCGCTGCCAGCGGTCTGCGGGCGGCCGGCCACGAGGTTGATATTCTTGACTTGCACAAGGACGGCTTCGATCCGGTGATGAAGGTGAAAGAACTGGCCATCTACACCGCGGGGCGCTGGCTCGACCCCAAAGTGGGGGAGTACCAGTCGCGCATAAATGCGGCCCAGTGGCT
>CAXZAJ010000426.1:0-2624 GCA_964293355.1 uncultured bacterium | reverse complement strand
GGCGGGTCGGCCGACCTTACCGGCCCCAACATGACCCAGCTGCCCGGCCAGCCGTACTCCAGCGCCACCCGCGCTGGCAGGATGATCCACTTCGGCGTACGCGAACACGCCATGGCCGCCATTTCCAACGGCCTCGCCCTGCACGGTGGCTTCAAGCCGTTCTGCGCCACCTTCCTGGTGTTCGCCGACTACCTGCGGCCGGCGCTCCGCCTCTCGGCGCTGATGGGCCTGCCCGTGGTGTATGTGCTTACCCACGATTCGGTGTTCGTAGGAGAAGACGGCCCGACGCACCAGCCCATCGAGCACCTGGCCTCGCTCCGGGCCATACCCAACGTGCTGGTACTCCGTCCCGCCGATGCCGAGGAGACCAACGAAGCCTGGGCCTGGGCTCTGGCCCGGACTGAAGGCCCGACGGTGATCGCCCTGACCCGACAGAACCTGCCGGTACTCGAGAAGGCCGACCCGATCTGGCGCGACACCTTCAGGACCGGCGCCTACGTCGTCAAAAATACCGAGAGCGAACCCGATGTGGTCCTGCTGGCCTCTGGCAGCGAAGTCGAATTGTCCTTGCGCGCGGCAAGCCTTGTTTCAGGCAAGAGCGTGCGCGTCGTCTCGGTACCGTCGCTGGAGACCTTTCTGGCCCAGCCCGACGCCCTGCGCGACACGATAGCACCGCCGGAAGCCCGCATCCTCGCCTGCGAGGCCGGCCGCTCCCTGGTATGGGACCGCATTGCCGACGGCTTCCTGGGCATCGAGCGCTTCGGCGAATCCGGCCCTGGAGCCAAGGTCGCAGCCCACCTGGGCCTGACCCCGGAGGCACTCGCCGCCCTGATCTCGCAGTAATAAAAAAGCCGCCTGCTGGAATCCAGCGGGCGGCTTTCTTTACATCATGCATACGCTCCGTGAGGAGCGAGGGTCCTTAAGGAGCGACAGATTTTACCACCAGCCGAAGGCAGTTCCGCAACGGGTCAGATACCAGACGGTAATGATACCGACGACGACCGCATAGATGAAATACCACAGCGACAAGGCCTCGCCGTCACGCCTGGACAGAACTCCGTTGAACAACGAGCCGGACAGACTGACGATAAATCCGATAAGGGCAAGCACGCCGTAAAAAGGATTCGGAAGAGCCAGTGCATCAAGGCAGAAAACGAACGAAAATGCAAAAATAAAAATGAAGAGGGAAAAATTGATCAAACCGTTCTTTGTATCCATGGTATTCGGCTCCTTTTCAGTATCGGGACATATCGCGACGTAGTATACTCCTCCATATAAGGATTGTCCATCTTGATTGAGGCCCACCCGGATGAAGGAGGTTTTCGTGAAAACAGCATGTGTCATCCTGGCCAACGGATGTGAAGAAGTTGAAGCCATCACCCCGATCGACTACCTGCGCAGGGCAGGAATCGAAGTGACGGTGGCAGGACTGGGAAGCCGAGAAATCATCGGAGGCCACGGCATAGCCATCGCCGCGGATACGGTGCTTGATGACGTTGACGGCGAGGACTTCGACTGCGTCGTCGTTCCGGGAGGCGGGGGCGGCTCAAAAGCCATTGCCGCGGATCCTACCGCAATCTCCATGCTGAAAAGGCAGGCTTCCAAGGGCAGGCTGATCGCGGCGATCTGTGCCGCTCCAGCTCTCGTGCTCGGACAAGCCGGCGGATTGCTGTCTGGTCGCAGGTTCACCTGCTACCCGGGCATGGAAAATCTCGTCCCTGAAGGACGCTGGGAGGATTCGCGCGTCGTTGACGATGGCGACCTGATAACAGCCAAGGCCGCCGGTTGCGCTGGCGAGTTCGCCGTGGCGATAGTGCGCGCCCTGGCAGGAGGCATTAAAGCCAACGAGCTTGCGTCTTCTGTGCTGCTACTCCAGGTCTCCAGCGACTGAGAGAAGAGGCGTGGCTATGGGTCGGTTTGACATGCGCCCCCGGCGGGCTACGGTCGCGGCCAAGGCCAGCCCCAGCGCGGCGCCGCCGAGCCCCGCGAGCGCCTGCAATCCTTCTCCGCGGCCTGGCCACAGTACTCCAGCGCCAAGGTAACCGCCGAAAAACAGCCCTATCGGCACTGCCAGCAGCCAGAGCGCTCCCATGGCGCTGGCCGTGCCGGAAACCTCGAGCTCCACCGCGTCCCCAACAGCAATCGTACTGCCTGGAGCCGCTTCCGTTTCCAGTTCCTTGCCAGCGATCGAGCACTCGTTATGGGATCCGCACGAGGAGCACCCCGCGGCTGATCCTATGCGTACCGTAACGGTACGGCCTTCAATTTTAGTCGCTATTCCCTGTTCCTTCATGAAACACCTCCCTGCACGGTACACGCAACGTCTCGATGGAGACGGCGCGGCCGGTGCTGTCAATCTCAAAGACGCACCCCTGCAGTTCAGGCGCCTCGACGGCATCTTTGGCCCACACGGGTACGCCACTCCGGTATTCACGTATCTTCATAGCGGCGTCCATGCCACCCACCGACATCAGGCTCCCCGTGCGCCCCGTATCAGTCAGCGAGGCGGTACCTGAAGCCGAGACGGAGGCATCAGCCGTCAGCGCCTTGCCGTACGACCCCAGGACAGCGCTGACGCGGCCATCGGCATGAGCCAGCCGCAAGCCGGCCTCGGCCACCAGAAC
>CAXZAJ010000425.1:0-2653 GCA_964293355.1 uncultured bacterium | reverse complement strand
GCGAGCAACCTTCTGGCCTCTGTGCGGTCGGCTTCTATGATGAGGCTGTAGAGGAGCGTTACCGATTCGGAAAGTACAATATGGTTTTCCACGATAACCGATTTTCGTTCATTTATGGCAATGGCGCAAGCCAATCTCGTCACAAGGAACGGGAAAAGACCGTCCTGTCCGGTTTCTGGAGGAGTGCCACCTTGAGTTCCAGCCTTTCGGCCAGCCACGCCATGCTTCGCTCGCTGAAGAAACCCACGTGCGTCTCGTCCATGCGGTAGCGCCAGCGGGCAAATTCTGCACGGTCTTTGGTTTCGCAGGCCCTCGGCGGAAAACGCGTGCGCACGCACAATGCCCCGCCAGGAACCAGCAAGCCCGCGAGAATGATGAATACCGGTAGTGGATACGAAAGGTGTTCAGCTACCTCATGCACCAGGATGGCGTCCCAGGTGCCCTGCCGCCAGGCGTCCCCGGGTGCAAAGTACGGGTCGTAGATGCTCACGGCGCACCCGCGCTCGGTCAGCAGACGCGCCGGCACCGGTTCAGGCCCCGAGCCAAAATCCAGCACGCGCGCTCCGGCGGGCATGAAAGCGGCCGCCGCGTCAAGGAATTCCGCAATCCAGACGCGGTAACGTTCATCTTCGTACGAGTTCTGGTGCAGCCGGTAGCGGGCAACCTCTGCCTTCGGTGCGGGCAACAGGGCTGGATCAACGCCGATGTATGAGCATTCGGGGCACTCGGCATAGGTTGTTCCGCCCGCCTTAAAGGTCTCGGCCTCTGCGCCGCACAGTCTGCATACCATGGCGGAGATTCTACGATGAATCGGGCCAACCGAACCAGCCGGGGCTGCCGGAGGAACACCCGGTATTTCAGCTTGACATGCACAGCCGCGATGTATAAATTTGCCGTGAACGCTTGGATCCGGGACACGGACCGAGACGCGAGGTGCACATGTCTCTTGTAAGCCTTGATTCACTCACGTTTACCTACCCGGGTTCTTCTGAGCCAGCGCTTTCCGGCGTAAGCCTTGACGTCAGCGAGGGTGACTATCTTGCCATCGTCGGGGCCAACGGTTCCGGCAAGAGCACGCTCGTCCGTTGCCTCAATGGATTGCTCCAGCCACCTCCCGCATCAGTCAGCGTCGCTGGCTCGGATCCCGCTACGGCGGGCGGCCGGATCGCGGCCCGCAGGGTGCTCTCCCTCGTGTTCCAGTCTCCTCCAGACCAGATCGTGGCGTCGGTCGTGGAGGAAGATGTAGCGTTTGGGCTCGAGAATCTTGGCGTTCCACGGCCAGAGATGCGAACCAGGGTAGAAACGGCTCTTGACGCTGTGGATCTGCTATCCGAGCGGGCTCGTTCACCGCGATTCCTGTCTTCAGGCCAGCAGCAGCGCCTCGCGGTGGCAGGTGCCATAGCCATGCGGCCCCGGGTCGTCGCCTTTGATGAAGCCACCTCCATGATAGATCCGATGGGGCGCACCGCGATTCTTGGTCTCATGGATGACCTGGTGGCCCGCGGCATCGCTGTCATTCATGTGACCCACGACATGGATGAAGCCGCGCGTGCGCATCGCATCGCGGTACTGTCTGAAGGGCGGCTCGTGTTCCTGGGATCCCCCGCGGAGCTGTTTTCGTCGGACAAGCTTGATCAGGTGTGCCTCTCCAGACCACGTTCATATTCCGCTGCCCTCGCCCTCGGCCTTCCGCCTGTCATCGGAGAAGACGCCGCATCACTCGCCCGGCGAGCTTCCGCCGCGCACAAGACGTATCGTGCTTCCCCTTCGCACACGTCAGGCGTGCCCGCAAGTCCCGAGCTTGCTTTCAGCCTGCAAGACGTTTCCATGAGCTATCTGGCCGGTACCGAGAGTGAACGGCTCGCCGTGGATGCAGTCTCGCTGGACGTGCCCTCCGGAACCGTGGTCGCGCTGGTCGGCAGGACGGGCTCCGGCAAGTCCAGCCTGTTGCAGCTTTTAGACGGGCTTGCGTTGCCGGATTCGGGTGTGGCGGTTTCCTTGGGTATCGATACGGCAGGCCGGAAGGTTGACCTGCGCGCGGTACGCATGCGTGCGCCCCTGGCGGTTCAGCGTCCGGAAAGTGCCATTTTTGAGGCATATGCCGGTGACGAGGTAGCGTTCGGCCCGCGCAATCAGGGGCTTTCAGGGCAGCTCCTCGTGGACCGCGTACGAACTGCCATGGACGCGGCCGGCTTGCCGTTCAGCGATTTTCGTGACCGCCAGCCGCGCACCCTCTCGGGTGGCATGAAACGACGGCTGGCGCTCGCTTCAATACTGTCGCTCGAACCGGATGCCCTGCTCCTGGATGAACCCACCTCGGCCCTCGATCCTGCTTCGCGCGCTGAAATTCTGGCGCTGATTCATGGATACGCCCACACCGTCGTCATGTCGACGCATTCCATGGAAGAAGCCGCAGCCGCGGACCTGGTTGCCGTAATGAAGTCCGGGGCCGTAGTGGCGTTTGGTCCTCCATCGCGGATTTTCCGTGAAGAATGGGATGAATCATGGGGGCTGGCCCGACCTTTTGCCTATCAGCTTGAGCATGCTCTGTCTGACCTCGCTCCAACGGGAGGCCCGGAGTGAAGGGGCTGGAATTCTGGAAGCATGTTTCCATCGGTCGCTATGTGGAAGCCGATTCCCAGGTGCACAGGCT
>CAXZAJ010000424.1:0-2667 GCA_964293355.1 uncultured bacterium | reverse complement strand
CTCGTCTATCATGAACACCGGGTCGCGGCTCTTGGTAATCTTGAGACCCTGGATTATCTTGCCGGGCAGCGCGCCGACGTAGGTGCGGCGGTGGCCCTTGATCTCTGCCTCGTCGCGCATGCCTCCGACCGAAAACCTGAAGAACTGCTTGTCGAGTGCGCGAGCTATGGATTTGCCCACGCTGGTCTTGCCGACGCCGGGAGGACCTACGAGGCACAGGATGGAGCCCTTGGCGTCCTTCTTGAGCTTGCGCACCGCCAGGTACTCCACGATGCGGTCCTTGACGTCCTTGAGGCCATAGTGGTCGTTTTCCAGGATGTCCCGCGCCGCCTTGAGGTCAAAATCCTTGCCGGTATCTGCCTTCCACGGCAAGTTGCTGACCAGGTCAAGCCAGTTGCGGGTAACAATGAACTCGCTGGAATTGGGATCCATGAGGCCGAACTTCTCCAGTTCCTGGTCTACCAGTTCCTTGACTTCACCCTTGAACCCGAATGATTCAAGCTTTTCCTTGAATCGCTGGTGGTCCGAACTCTTGGCGTCTGCTGGAAGCCCGAGTTCCTGCTTGATGGCCTTGAGCTCCTCGCGCAGGAAATAGTCGCGCTGGCTCTTCTCCACTTTTTCGTTGATCTCGTGCTGGATGCGCTTCTGGATCTTGAGCAGTTCCTGTTCGCGCTTGATGGACATGAGCACGCGCTCCATGCGTTCCCGTATGTCGAACATCTCGAGAATTTTCTGCTGCTCGTCCTTGTCTATGTTGAGGATGCTCGCGATGAAGTCGGCTATCTTGCCCGGATGATCGATGTTGATCATGTTGAGGCGCATCTCTTCAGAAAACAGCGGATTGTTCTCCGAGACCTGCTTCATCTCGGACAACAGCGCGCGGGTCAGCGCCTTTATCTCGTCCGGCCCCTCGCCGATGTCGTCCATATACTCCACCGCGGCAATGATCGGCTGGTCCTTGGATAAGGCTTTCTTGATCTTGAAGCGCTTGAGGGTGGAGATGAAGATGTTTACCGAGCCGTCAGGCAGGTTGATGCGTTTGACGATTTTTGCCACGGTGCCCACGCCGTGGAGATCGCTGGCCTTTGGCTTTTCCGTGTCGTCGCGGACCAGCACCAGCCCAACCATGCCGTCGGTCTGCATTGACTCATCCACGGTCTGTATGTCGTCCTGGCTGCCGAGCATCAGGGGGGTAAAAATTCCGGGAAATATAGGTTTTCCGTTCAGGGGAATTATGGGAATCTTGTTGGGGAGTATCATGTCTATGGGTACTATCTCTGTATTGGCCATGCCCGCAGTCCTTTCGCTTGGTTTTGAATAAAAATAATGAGTTTTTGACCCGCTTGGCAAGGTTTTTGAACCTGTTTTCGAGCTCTTTGCCTGTAGATGGAGTGTTTTGACGTATGATCAGTACGAAGTTGACCTAGATTACCGTCGATGCGGCCCTGCGGAGCCTGGCACCATCCATCGACATGCCCGCGATCTGTATGGCCTGCTCCGCCACGCGGTTTCCGAGCCGCAGGCAACGGGCCAGGGGCGCTCCGGCAAAAGCCGCCGACAGGAAGCCTGCCGCGAACGAGTCGCCCGCGCCGGTCGTATCAGTAGCCCGGATCGGTCGAACGGCACTCTCCAGAACAAGGCCGTCGCTGACGCAGACCGCGCCTGTTTCAGCCCGCTTGACGACTACGATGCCAGGCGCGGCCGCTGAAAATTCCTGCAAGGCTTCGTCGACACCGGCTTCTGCCAGCGCTATGAACTCGTCCTCGTTCATGAATGTCCAAGCACATGACTCCCGGATGAGCCGCAGGAAGAATCCGCGGTGTTTTGTGGCAATACGGAAGCCAGCCACGTCCAGCGCGATGCGCATGCCCGCAGCGTTGGCTCTTGCTACGAGTGTCTGTACCGTTTCCGGGTTGGCCGCGAGAAAGCCATCGATGTACAGCGTCGCATCAGCGGAAAAGAACGTTGCAGGAATGGCGCTCGCATCAAGCCGGGGAGCCGCTCCGGGAGCCACGACTATGGTGCGTTCTCCTTCTGGCGTTATGAGGACGCAGAAAATACCGGTAGATTCGCCGCTTTCCTGCAGGAACGATGCTACGCCAGCGGTCGCAAGATCTGCCTTGAACTGGTTCCCGATATCATCATTGCCTATGACCCCGGCAAATGAAGCCTGATGGCCCAGTGACGAAAAGACCCTTGCCGTGTTGGTAGCCCCGCCCCCCGCTCCCCGGGATCCTCCGGATAACGCCTCCAGCACCGGCAAAAGCTCAGAACGCTCCGCATGCGTGGTGGAACCACCATGAAAACCGAATCTGGACGCAAAGTCCGTTTCGACGAAGGCGACGATATCGAAGAGCGCATTACCGACGCAGGCTAACTTCATCGAATCTCCTCCTGTACCATTCCTGATTCTATCACGATCCCCAAAAGACCGCCATGCCAAGCTTGCCTTGACCCAACCGCCGACCCCATGCTATCGTCCCTTACATCGGGGCGCTTGGCTCAGCTGGTCAGAGCGCCTGGTTTACACCCAGGATGTCGCAGGGTCAAATCCTGCAGCGCCCATACAAATAACCCAGAGCGCTCCCCCCGGACGGGGCAATTTTAATTAGGGGTGGGACAGGGATTTGGGCGGGTTGGCTGCCGGGGGGGGAGGGGGGGGGGGGC
>CAXZAJ010000423.1:0-2676 GCA_964293355.1 uncultured bacterium | reverse complement strand
CCTCGGACGCAAGGCGGAAACCACCAACCTGATAACCTGCCCCCTGGGCAACGGCGCGTCCATCCCCGCCATAGAGGGCGGCCGCTCCATCGACACCTCTATGGGCTTCACGCCGCTCGAAGGCCTGATGATGGGCACGAGGAGCGGTGACTTCGATCCAGCCATCCTCGGTTTCCTGCTGGAACGGGGCTTCAGCGCCAAGGACCTGAATACCATGCTCAACAAGAAAAGCGGCCTCCTGGGTCTGTCAGGCATCTCCAACGACCTGCGCGACCTCGAAGCGGCAAGCGAGAAAGGCATACGCAACGCCATCGAGGCGCTGGACGTCTACGCACACCGGGTGAGGAAGTACATAGGCGCGTACATGGCGGAGCTGGTCAAGGTTGACGCCATCGTGTTCACTGGCGGCGTGGGTCAGCATGGCGTCAAGATGCGGGAACGCATCTGCCACAGGCTGGAAAACGTCGGCATCATGATGGACTATGAGGCCAACCGCGACGACGGATCGTCCGAAGGCCCCGTTTCGCATCCGTATTCACCCACGGCCATCCTCATCATCCCGACCAACGAGGAACTCCAGATAGCCATGGATACGTATGAATTGCTGTTCACTGGCAAGCGGGAGAACTGAGCCAAGAACCGTAATCCGGGTCAGTACATCGAATCTTGTGCCCATGGACACAAGGTTCGATGAATTATCCCAGGATCATCTGCTATAATGAATACATGAAAATCGGAATAGGCTTTGTTACCGGCAGAAAAGGGTTCAAGCATCTCTTCAGAACCTATGTAAACAACTGGAGCGAACACGGCTTCATACAGGATCAGTCCACGTCGCTCAGGCTGTTCGTCGCCTATGACCTCTCATACGTCGGCACCCAGGCGAGCGACTACAAGCGCGTCGATCCCGAACTGGCAGGCAAGCTGGACGGGCTCTCGTATTTCGGAGCCACGCGCATCGCCGAGGAACGGCAGATGCTCGTCAGGGAAGGCGTGATCAACTCGGCGGAGTCGATGCTGCTGTTCGGCGACGGGTACGGAAAAAAACGGAACGCCGTCGTCTGGTTCGCCCTCCGTGCCGGCATGGACAGGCTCCTGTTCATAGATGACGATGAATATCCCGTTGCGGTACAGCGGGGCGATCCCGTGCACTGGCGGGGCCAGTCCATCCTGGGAGCCCACCTGTCCGCGTCACCCGAGGCCGACATCACGCATGGCCGCCATTGCGGTTACATCTCGCCCATACCAAAAATCTCGTTCAACGCTGACCTTACTGAGGATTCATTCGCGGAACTCATAGGCGCACTCTCGAACGACATCGTGACGTGGGAAACGATACGCAAGGTAGTCATCGGCGACGGTGGCGTCACCTACGCTGATCCGCGCATCGTCGATGGAGTGCCGCCGGAAGAGGTGCCGTCGGTCAAGGGGATGAAATTCATCAGCGGAGCAAACCTCTGCCTCAATCTCCGCCGGGGCGGAGCCGATTCTCCGTTCTTCAATCCCCCAGGCGCACGCGGCGAGGACACCTTCCTGTCCACCTGCCTCGAAGACAAACGGGTGCTGCGGGTGCCCGCGTATACGTTCCACGACGCATTCCTCAAGTACAACGCGCTGTTGCACGGCGTCTTGCCGCGCAGGCTCGATCCGGTTGAGGCGCGGGGTGCCACCGTGGTCAAGCGTTTCGCCAAGGCGGCCATAGGCTGGGTGCGCTACAAGCCGCTCCTGACCTACGTGACAGACCGGGCCGCCTACGAATCCACCATAGAATCAATGGCGGACACCTTCACGCGACTCGGCCCCGGGCTCCGCTCGTATTTCAAGGCCGATGAATTCACGCGACTCCTGCCTGAACTCAGACGCTATGCGAAAAATGTGAATGAGCACAACGAACTGTTCGTGCAGACCAAGGAAGCCTGGAGCAAGGCCTTGCCGTGGGCCAAGTCCAACCCACTGCGGACCTAAGCGGTCCGGGGCGGTCTTACTTGGTGATGCCCGGGGCGTAGCGCTCCATGATTTTCTCGGCGATCAGGTAGGCCGCCGGGCAGAATTCCGTATTGAAGGCGAGGCGGCCCAGGGAGCGCTGGATGCCGCGGTCCTTCATGTAGGGGAAGTCATCGCAGTCGCGGGGCCGTACCTCGTAGATGTCGCAGGCATTGTCGTCGCGCAGGAACGGGCACGGCATGACCGCCACCATCCAGCCCAGCTCTTCGTCCCGGACCAGCGAATCCTTCATGAAGCTCTTCTCGTCGAGTCCGAAGGCCTTGCAGGCGCGCCGAATCTCCGGGCCGTTCATCTTGGGGCCTATGGTCCGGCAGCAGTTGCCGCACTTGAGGCAGTCTATCTGGGCAAACACCTCGTCGCTGAATTCTGCGACGACGTGGTCAAAGTTCTTGTTGTTGAATTTGCCCAGGTACTTCATCTGGCGCTTGATCTGCTCGTTGCGCTCTTTGCTCTTCTCGAGCAGGAGTATGTACTCTTGATCCATGCTGTCAGTGTAGCCCGGAAGCCCGGTTTTCCTCAAGCATGCGGACTCCTGGCTGCGGCAGCCACCCGAGCCGCCTTTCTGGTCTCCACAAAGGAGATGAAGCCACGCTCGGAGGCATTGACCACGTGATCCTCCCGGATGCCGGCAGCCTTGATGACTGCCAGGGCGGTTGCCACGTTGCCGACATC
>CAXZAJ010000422.1:0-2698 GCA_964293355.1 uncultured bacterium | reverse complement strand
AGGCATCAGGGGTTGAATCCGAACGTTAACCGATGATTGCCCGGTGACCACCCCGTTCATGTCCGGACGCACTACAGGCACCTCGATTAGCAGGCTGAAGGCAAGGAGATGAGCAAACAGGGATATGACAAACGCACGACGCATGCCGGCAGTGTAACGCCAGCATAAAAAAACAAACCCCTGTCCTTAGCAGAACAGGGGTCAAACTACACCACCGCGAGATGGTGAAAGAGCGCCAGTTATTTACCGAGCTTGCGCGACTCTTCTTCCATCTTGTTCGAATACATCTTGCCCATCACGGCGCCAATGACGAGCACACCGACGATGACGACAAGGCTCATCAAGCCGATATCGCTGCTAAACAAAAGTTCCCAAGCCATAAGTCACCTCCCAGTACAAATAAAAACTACTTTCCGCCCTGTGCCTTCAGACGCAGGGGT
This sequence comes from uncultured bacterium, assembly GCA_964293355.1. Classification (GTDB taxonomy): domain Bacteria; phylum Spirochaetota; class Spirochaetia; order Treponematales; family UBA12059; genus SZUA-370. The sequence goes on along the minus strand of CAXZAJ010000422.1, from coordinate 2,258 downwards.
TCCTCCGAATCTGCCAGCCATTCGCCGTGCAGCCGCCATTGACCGGCCGGATCCTCGATCGACACCAGCCAGCGCCCAGCCACGTCTCCAGCCAGCTTGCCGCTGTAGAAACCCTGACCTTCTTCAACCAGCGCGACGGTTTGATCCTGTCCTGCGCGCGTCGGGTGGGCGAGTTTGAGCTCCAGGGCACGCGGCACGGCGGCCCCTTCCTTGGCCCGAATGAACAGGCGCATGCTTTGCCCGGAGCGCATCACGTCAGCCTCCAACCCCAGGCTGCTAGCCTGATGGTCGCGCTGCAAGGTCTGATTGACGGCCAGTCCTTGTTTGTAATAGTCGTCGGTAACCAGACCGTCATTGCTGATCACAGCCAGCCAGACCGTCACCGCGCCGGCGATCACCACGGCAATCGGGCCGGCCATCAGCAACCAGGGCCAGCGCTGCTTGTACCAGGGTTCGTTGTCACTACGCAGGGTCATTGTATTGCTCATATCAGGGCATCAGGAATGTTGCTTTTTCGTGGACGGCGATACCATCGTGATTCTGGGCCTTGATATCGAAGTAAATGGTGTTGGCCCCCGGCTTGCCCGACTCGGGCGGTACGCGGACGACGATGGTGACCTCATGATTCTCTGCACTGGCCACCTCGACGATACGTTCGCCGAGAATCTCGATACCGTCCATGCCCTCGACTGACAGGGCATAGCGCTTCGGCTCTTCGGTGGTGTTCATGATCTTGAGGTTGTAAATGTTCTCGATGCGACCGTCATCCGCCTCCCGGGCCAGCGTTGAGCGGTCCCGGATAACGTCCACCTTCAGAGGCACACGGGTTGCCAACGACCATACCGACGCAGCAACGATGGCGAGCAGGATCGCCGTATAGAGGAGGACGCGTGGACGCAGGATGTGCGCGACGACTTCCTTGCCCGAGAAATGTTTTTCAAGCGCATTTTCCGTGGTGTAGCGAATCAGTCCACGCGGCTTGCCGACCTTGTCCATGACCGGGTCGCAAGCGTCAATACACGCGCCACATCCAATGCATTCGTACTGGATACCCTTGCGGATATCGATGCCGGTTGGACAAACCGCAACACAGAGACCGCAGTCCACACAATCGCCCAGGGCCTGGGAATCGGCACCCTTTTTGCGGGCCCCACGCGGCTCGCCACGCTCCGGATCGTAGGTGATGACCAGCGTATCCGGATCGAACATGACCCCCTGGAATCGGGCATAAGGACACATGTACTTGCAAACCTGCTCGCGCAGGAAGCCGGCCTGCATGTAGCAGAAGCCGCCGTAAAAGAAGGTCCAGAACAGCTCCCAACCGGAGAAACCGAAGGGTAGCGCTGCCAGCAGTTCATCGACGGGGGTGAAATAGGCGACCAGCGTAAAACCAGTCCACAAGGAAATCACCAGCCATATGGCGTGCTTGAATGCCTTGAGCCCGATCTTGCGCGCGGTCAGCGGCCCCTTGTCGAGTTTCATTCGCGCCGATCGATCTCCCTCGATCTTGTTCTCGACCCACATGAAGATTTCGGTGTACACCGTCTGCGGACAGGCATAGCCGCAGAACAGACGGCCGGCAATGGCAGTGAACAAGAACAGCGCGTAGGCAGAAATAATCAGCAGCAGCGCCAGGTAAAAAACATCCTGGGGCCACAGGACCAGGCCGAACAGATAGAACTTGCGCTCCACCAGATGCATCAGAACTGCCTGGCGGCCGTTCCATTCAAGCCAGGGAGCACCGTAGAAAAGGATTTGCGTGAACCACACCAGTACCCAGCGCCAGGTATTCCACCAGCCCTTGACGTCGCGGATATAGATCTTCTTGTGCTTCTCGTAGAACGAGACTGCAACAGGGGCCGACTGGGGAGTTTGCTCTTTGGGATCCATGGTGACTATATCCGTATCGAAATTACGCTAGAAGAGCACGAGGCCGTGTGACTGCGAACGCAATTTTGATACAAACCAGGCGTTGCTGATATGAATACGGGGCGGCACCGCCGCCCCGTATTGCGCTATTACTTGGCGCCCTGGCTCAAGCTGAGCACATAGGCAGACAGCAGATGAACCTTGGCGTCGCCGAGGAATTCCTTCCACGCCGGCATCTGGTTCTGACGGCCCTTGGCGATGGTCTCGGAGATGGTGGCTTCCGAGGAACCATACAGCCAGACCTTCTCGGTCAGGTTCGGCGCGCCAACCGCGTACATGCCCTTGGCGTCCATACCGTGACAGCCGGCGCAACCGGCAGAACCAAAGGC
>CAXZAJ010000421.1:0-2815 GCA_964293355.1 uncultured bacterium | reverse complement strand
CTGCCCAAGTTCATCGGTGACAAGGCCAAGGATCTCCAGCTCAAGATAGACCGCCTCCCCGAGTCCACCCCGATGCTTGGCCACCGCGGTTGCCGCCTCGCCATCACCTACCCGGAAATCTACGATACCCAGGTAGAGGCCATCATGCAGGCTGCCGTGGAGTGCGCCAAGAAGAAGATTCCCGTAGCTCCCGAGATCATGATCCCCCTGATCTGCGATCCCAAAGAGCTTGAAGTGCTTCAGGTCCGCACCCAGAAAATCGTTGACGAAGTTCTGGCCAAGGCCGGCGTCAAAATGAAGGTACTGATCGGCACCATGATCGAGGTGCCCAGGGCTGCCATCCTCGCCGACAAGGTCGCCAAGTATGCTGACTTCTTCAGCTATGGCACCAACGACCTTACCCAGATGACGTACGCGTTCAGCCGCGACGACGCTGGCTCCTTCCTGCCCCACTACATTGACCAGGAAATCCTGCCCTCCAACCCGACCGAGACGGTCGATGAAGAAGGCGTTGGCTTCCTGATGGAGCACGCCTCCACCTACGGCCGCAGGACCAAGCCCGACCTCAAGCTCGGCATCTGCGGCGAGCAGGGCGGCGATCCCGCTACCATCGATTTCTGCTACCGCATCGGCCTCAACTACGTATCGTGCTCGCCCTTCCGCGTGCCGATAGCCAGGTTGGCCGGCGCTCAGGCCGTCCTCCGCAACGCAAAGAAGTAAGACGCATCACTGTTTTCTGAAACAGCCCGGCTTCCCGCAAGGGGGCCGGGCTGTTTTTTCTTGTTCAACGGAGCGAAATCGTGATTGAGTTGGTGGATGCGATTGAAAGTCTGCTCACGGCCTACGGACCGCAGGGCTGGTGGCCAATTCCTACGCGCGCAGGAATTGAAGGCCGCGACAATGCTGGTTACCGTGCGGCCCTCTCGATGCCAGTGCGACCGGATGCCATCAATGCGGCCCAGGACCGTTTTGAAATCGCCGTGGGTGCGGTGCTGGCTCAGAACACGGCCTGGACTGGAGCCACAAAAGCCCTCATTGCACTGCATCACGCAGGTTTGTTGTCACCAGGAGCCCTGGCTGACGTAGACGATGCTTTTCTTTGCCAGACTATACGCACTGCGGGTACGTTCAAGATAAAAGCCGTCTACCTGAAGGCGCTCGCGGCTGCCTGGCCCGGTTTCGAAGCCCATACACCATCGCGAAAGCACCTGCTAGCGATTCAGGGTATTGGCTACGAGACGGCCGATTGCATTTTACTGTACTGTTTTAGCCAGCCTGTATTTATTGGTGACGCCTACGCCCGGCGTATATTGTTCCGTTTGGGTTTCTTCAACAGCCCTCAGAGCTACGAGGCAACGCGCATGGCTGCCGAGTCGGTGCTGCCGTCGGACTCCGACTATCTGGCCGAGGTACACGCGCTGATCGATGAACACGGCAAGCGTTGCTGCCGCTCTTCACCCCGCTGCCCCAAATGCCCACTCGCGACAGACTGCGCGTACGCGAAGAGACCGACCGTGGAGGACAAACGAAGAGGATAAGATAACAAGAGAAAGGAAAGAGTTGATTTTAAAATTGCTTTCTCTCTTTCTTGCCTCGTATCCTCTTATACTCTTCGTTATCTTCGTGCGTTAAGGCTTCTTTGTATCGAGTATGATGGTCACGGGGCCCATGTTCACGTAGGCAACTTCCATGGAGGCTCCGAAAACACCGGATGCCGTCGTGGATACGATCCCGGCTACCAGCGCCTTGAAACGCTCAAAGAGAGCCTCTGCCACAGCGGGGGCTGCCGCGTCACCGTAGGAGGGTCTCTTGCCCTTTCTGGTATCGGCAAGCAAGGTAAACTGCGACACCGAGAGCACTCCACCGCCCGTATCGAGCACCGAAAGATTCATCTTCTCGTCGGCATCCTCAAAGATGCGCAACCCACATATTTTATCGGCAAGCCAGGCCGCATCAGCCTCGGTGTCTTCCTTGCCGACACCGAGGTACACGAGAAGTCCCGCTTCTATAGAACCTACGATGATCCCGTCCACAGAAACCGATGCTTTTTTGACCCGCTGAACAACAGCTTTCATCCAGAATTCCTTATTGCTCGTGGATTGCCAGGCACTCGAGGTAGAACGCGTTGCCTTCAATGTTTCTGACACGCGCAAGCACTTCCACCGGCCTGTCAGGCGTAAGCTTTACCTCGAATCCTGCACGAACCTGCACGATACCTTCCAGCCGCTTTTTGTCGTGGTAGCCTACCAGCAGGTCAAACGTTGTCGCGGTTGTGGGGTTCACGACCGCGAGATTGGCGACCAACCCCTTCCAGAGTATGCCCACACCTTCGTACAAACGTGGATTGGCTGTCACATCGGCCAGGCTGTACCGGTCCGGCATTGACAGGAAACTTGGTTCACGTACGTAGAGTGCCAGGGACGAAGCCTTGGCTTTTACCTGCCTGGTGGCATTTGAAAGCCTGAGCCTGTTCAGTTCCACAAGAGCCGCTTCGTCCCGGTAATCTGAAAAAAGCTTCTTGGCTTTTTCAAAAGTCGCGAGGGCTGCCTTTTCAGTCAGGATGAAATCGAATCCGCCATCAGAACCGACCGGAGCAGCCTGCTCCTCGGCGCTCAGCACGATATCTGAAATGCCGTCGCGTCCGGGCATCTTCTCCCTGATAGTTTGAATGAGCGAAGGAATCTGCCAGATACCGGGTGCCAGTACCAGGCAGGCGAATAACACGATCAAGGGTACGCCCCAGCGTATCCGAGGCTCGGGGTAGAGCCTCCTGATCCTTTTTGCCGGAATCTTCGTTTCGTCGACCGTCGTCTGC
>CAXZAJ010000420.1:0-2825 GCA_964293355.1 uncultured bacterium | reverse complement strand
AGACAGGGCCGTCGCGGGGTCCCACCGCCCCCGAGCCGAGGCCGACGAGGGACAGGTCGCCCCCGCCGCCGTAGATGGGAGTGCCCGGGGGCAGGCCAAGCTCCGCGGCTGCGGCCGGCAGGAGCGGCCCGACCACTTCGGTTGGCGGTACGACTTCAGGCAGGTGGGCGGGGCCGACGCCGAAGAGCCGGCACAACGCGGGGCTCCAACAGCCCAGCCCCCGGACATCGAGACGGCCGGGGCGGGTGTCGTAGAGGAAGGTGGCGTTGGCTGAATCCGGCGTCATGGCGAAGCGGCCGGTGGCTTTGGACACGAGGTATTCCTTGGCGTCCAGCCAGCGGTGTACGCGGGAGAAGGCTTCCGGCTCATGTTCCCGCACCCACTGGTACTTCCAGACGGGATCCTTGGCGCTGGCCGAAACGCCACCGGCGACTATGAGGGACGGGACGAGCTTGCGGAGGTTGAGGCCGGCGACGGTAAGGCCGCCTTCGATGCCGCGGCGTTTCTGGTCACCGGCGCGCTGGTCCATGTAGCTCATCGCGGGCCTGACCGGCTTTCCTTTGCTGTCTACGAGGACGAGGCCCTGCATCTGGCAGCAGAACGCCGCCGCGCGCACCTCGGCGGGCCTGACCGCGGCCGAGCGCAGCACCGAGCCGGTTCCGGAGCAGATGGCGCGCCACCAGTCGTCCGGGTCCTGCTCAGCGCCGCCGCCGGGCAGGAAGCGTATGCCGTATTCCACCGCGGCGCTGGCAACGAGTTGCACGCCTCCTGCGGCAGGGAAGCGGTACAGGCAGGTCTTGGCGCCGGTGGTGCCAATGTCGTACGCGACGACGAGGACCCCTGTTCCATCCGCGCTCACGCTGCGGGGCCTTTCTTCTGCCGGGAATACTTGCGCAGGTAGACTTCGTGCATGATGGCGGCCTCGAATCGCGGGATGTGGGTGGCACCGCCGAGGAACTCGGCTTCTATGAAGGCGCGGCAGCCTTTTTCCACGATCTGCGCGCACAATAAGGCCTCGTCGGGGGAGCGGCCGAAGGCGACGGCGCCGTGGTTGGCCATCAGCGCCGCCATGCGGCCGGAGAGGGCGCGCAGTACGGTGCGGGCCATCTTCTTCGTGCCCGGGATCGAGTAATCGGCTACGCGGAGGCTCGGGCCGGCGACCTGCGCCAGGTCATCCAGTATCGGCGGTACCTCGCGCCGGGCGGCTGCCACGGTGGACGCGCTCATGGAGTGCGTGTGCACGATGGCTTTTGCCTCCGCCCGCTTGCGGTAAATCTCCATATGGAGCGCCTTTTCCGACGAGGGCTTGCCGCCGCGCGCCTCGCCGGTATCAAGGTTGACGATGACGATGTCGGCGGCTGTCATCGTGGCGTAATCGGTGCCGCTCGGCGTTATGGCCATCTCCGTTTCCGAGAACCGCACCGAGGCGTTGCCCCAGGTGCCTGCCGTAAGGCCCAGTTCGACGAGCCGCAGGCCCATGGTGCGCACCGCTTCCCTCGCTTCTGTTTCTGTCATGCCGCGCTCACTTTCCCGCCGGGGCGGCTGCAGCCACGTTGTCGAAGACGCGCGTGAAGCGGGCTATGGCGTCATCGATGATGTCGTCGGTGTCAGCGGCGCTGGTATACATGCGGCTGCCGGCGAGCGTCACGATGCCCTCGGCGGCATAAGCTGCGCCGTAGCCCTCCATCATCGTTTTGCGCACCTTTATTTCCTTGAGCACCTTGAGTATGCGGAGCATGTCCATTTTTATGAACATGGCGCCTACCGTCTCGAGGTGGCATATCGACCCCTGATTGTACGCCACGAAGGGCAGGCCGCGCTGTTCTATGGCCGCCTTGAGGCCCGCGGTGAGCCGGTCGCCGGCTCGGCCCGCCACGGCGCAGGCGTCGCGTTTTTCAATTTCCTTGATGGTGAAGTAGCCCGCGGCGGCGGACAGGGGATTTGCCGCCATGGTGCCGCCCACGTAGGCGCGCTTCTTGCCGGACTCGAGGCCGGCCGCCATGCGCAGTATCAGGTCCTTGCGGCCGCCGAGTCCGCCCGCGGAGGGGTAGCCGCCAGCGATTATCTTGCCGAAGGTGGTCAGGTCCGGCGCGACGCCGAAGTAGCCCTGGGCACCCTCGAGGCCGACGCGGAACGCGGTGACCACCTCGTCGAACACGAGCAGCGTGTCGTAGGTGTCGCAGAGGGCGCGGACGCCTTTGTTGTAGTCGAAGTCCACCGGCCGCGTGCCTGATTCCGGCCCGAGCGGCTCGATGAGCACGCAGGCGGTGCCGCCGCGCAGCCTGTTGCGCCAGAGCATGCGTTCCAGTGACTGAAGGTCGTTGGGCGCGGCCTCGTCGGTGAGGCTGCTGGCGCGGGCCGGTATGCCGTGCGCCTCGAAGCGGCCGGTTTTGGGGATCTTGAGGCTGTACACCAGCTGGTCGCTCCAGCCGTGGTAGGCGCCGCCTATCTTTATGACGCGCCGCTTGCCCGTCGCGAGGCGCGCCACGCGTATCGCTGCCATCACCGCCTCGGTGCCGGAGCCGAGCATGCGGAACATCTCCACGGCGGGCATGTGCGAGCATACTTCCTTGGCCAGTTTCAGTTCGAATTCGTGGAACAGCCCGGTGGACGGGCCGACGCGCGTGAGCACCTCGATCACTTGCCCGCGCACCGCATCGTCGTTGCTGCCCAGGATGGTGGGCCCGCCCGCCTGCAGGAAGTCTATGTAGCGGTGCCCGTCCACATCATGGAGATATGCCCCAGCTGCGCTGTCCACGACGAGCGGAAAGGGGTAGTTGAGGGGCAGGTTGTGCTGGTCGTCGCCGTGTATGTAGCGCTTGGTC
>CAXZAJ010000419.1:0-2825 GCA_964293355.1 uncultured bacterium | reverse complement strand
ACGCAGGGCCGCGCACGGGCGCTTGCGGGTTGGACACAAGGTTCGATGTACTATCTATCAGAAAGCGAGCGGGGCGCCAGGCACAATGCGGTCCCGCGATAAGCGGGATCCATTGTGCCCAGGCGGGCCCTCGCTCGTTTTCCAGAAGAGCCTTTCAGAGAACATAGGGAACCACTCCCGGCGGGGCTCGCGATATTCTTCGGCAAGTCCTTGACGTTTTTTGGGGTATTGGGTATAAATGTCCGCGCACGAGCCGCTGTAGCTCAGTTGGTAGAGCAGTGGACTGAAAATCCACGTGTCGTCAGTTCAATTCTGACCGGTGGCAAAAGACCGTTTCCCCTACCGGGAGACGGTCTTTTCTTTTCGTCGATCTCGCGTCATCTGCTTCGTTGCTTCGGCGCGCGTGCGCTTCGACATACAGAAAGTATGCCCTCAGCGCCCGCGCGCCTCGCGCCTCGCATCTATCCGCGATATCGGCGAAAAGCCCGTTCCGGGGCGGCATCTGCTTCGTTGCTTCAGTTCGCGGGGCGTACCCTTGCCGCGTTTGTTTATCCCGACTAATATCCTTGAGGCGCTTCGTTTGTCCGTCCAGGATGGATGGATGCGCTGAAGAAGGAGAAAAATCGCATGAAGGTGTTGGTAATCGGCGGTGCCGGCTATATCGGGAGCCATGTAGCGCTCGAGTTGATTGGAGCAGGGCACGAGGTCGTCGTCTACGATAATCTGTCGAGCGGAACCAGGGACAACCTCTTCGAGGGCGAGCGTTTCATACAGGGTGACATCATGGACGCCGGGATGCTAACGTCCACGCTGGCTGAAGGTTACGATGGAGTAATCCATCTGGCGGCTTTCAAGGCCGCGGGCGAATCGATGACCGCTCCGGAGAAGTATGCGAGCAACAACATCAGCGGCACGATCAACATACTCAACGCGATGAGCGCAGCCGGCACGAAGCGCATCGTGTTTTCCAGCTCGGCGGCTGTCTATGGCGAGCCTGAATATCTTCCTGTCGACGAGAAGCACCCCACGCGCCCGGAAAACTTCTACGGCTTTACCAAGCTTGAGATAGAACGATTCCTGGTCTGGTACGACAAGCTCAAGGGCATACGATATTCAGCTCTGCGCTACTTCAACGCGGCAGGCTACGATGTGCGTGGCCGGGTACAGAGCCGGGAACGAAACCCCGCCAACCTGCTGCCGGTGATCATGGAAGCGGCCGCGGGCATGCGCGCCGAGCTCAGGGTCTTTGGTGACGACTACCAGACCAAGGACGGCACTGGCGTGCGAGACTATGTGCATGTAAATGATCTGGCGGTGGCCCATGTTGCCGCGCTCGAGCGCATGGCAAGGATCGACGAGAGCCTCATCGTCAACCTGGGCTCTGAAGAAGGCCTCTCCGTGCTGGAAATAGTGGATGCCGCCAGGCGCATCACCGGTAAGCCCATTCCGGTAAAAATCGAAGGTCGACGCCCAGGAGATCCCGCACGGCTGGTCGCCAGCTCGGCGCTCGCAGCGGAAAAACTCGGCTGGAAGGCCCGTCACTCGGATGTCGATTCACTCGTCAGTTCCAGCTGGAACGTGTACAACCACTGAGGCCCGAGCGCCTGCTTGCACAAGGAGATCATTTTGAACGAACTCGACAAGGCCCTGGCATATCTTGATACAGCTGAAGCAGGCATCATTGAACTTGAGACGCTCCTGACGGCCATTCCGGCTCTGGCACCGGAATCGGGCGGCGACGGTGAGTGGAAGAAGGCCCAGGCTCTTGAAGCCTGGCTCCGAGGGCACGGTATCGTCGACATAGAACGCCACGACGCCCCCGACCCCCGCGTGAGCGACGGCAAGCGCCCCAACATCGTTGCCACGATCAAGGGAACAAAACCCGGCAAGCGCATGTGGGTAATGGCTCATACCGACGTGGTGCCCGAGGGCGATCGCTCCCTTTGGAACACTGAACCATTTCAGGCCGTGGTCAAGGATGGCAAGATTTATGGCCGGGGCGTCGAGGACAACCAGCAGGGCCTCGTGTCCAGCGTTTTCGCAGCGCTGGCCCTGGTCAAGAACGGCATTGTGCCGGAGCACGACGTAAAGCTGCTGTTCGTGGCCGACGAGGAATACGGCTCCGTGTTCGGCATACAGTGGCTGCTGGAAAACCGCACGCTGTTCGCTGCAGATGACCTGATAGTCGTACCTGATTCAGGTTCTGGTGATGGATCAGAAATAGAAGTTGCCGAGAAGAACATCTGCTGGCTCAAGGTCGTGGCAAAGGGCAAGCAGTGCCATGCGTCCAGGCCAGACGACGGTGCCAATGCGTTCCTGGCCAATTGCGACCTCGCCCTGCGCATCAATGCGCTGGAGCGCTCGGTCTTTACCGACCGCAACGACATCTTTGTGCCGGACCGCACCACGCTGACGCCCACGCAGAAGGACGCCAACGTACCGAACATAAATAAGGTACCTGCCGATGACGCCTTCTACGTTGACATGCGCATCCTGCCGCACTATGCAGTGGATTCCGTGCTCGTCGAAGTGACCAGGCTGATGCGCGAGGTAGAGGCCGTGTACGCCGGCGTGACGATGCACTATGAAGAAATACAGCGCAACGACAGCCCCCCCACACCCGTGGACGCTCCCGTCGTGCTGCTGCTCAAGAAGGCCATCCAGGCTACCTACGGCATTGAAGGCCGCGCCATTGGCGTAGGCGGTGGCACGGTAGGCGCGTACCTGCGCAAGGGCGGCCTGCCCTGCGTCGTCTGGAGCCCGCAAGATGGAACCATGCATGCCCCCAACGAATACACAAAAATAGCCAACATTCTGGGCGACGC
>CAXZAJ010000418.1:0-2835 GCA_964293355.1 uncultured bacterium | reverse complement strand
GTAGCGCCCCGAAGCATCGATTGTCAAAATGCCTGTAAAAACCGGCGCGACAGCGCCGACGTCTGCATATGCGCCAAGCAAGCCCGGATTACCCCGGACGACATACCCTGATTCAGGATCCGCTACCGGCACCGAGTCGGAAGCCCTCTCCACGCCACCGGATGCGCTCAGCGTCAAGGGACCCAAGCTAGACTTTCCAGCGAACCTGATTTCCTGCCTGGCCAGAAGCGCGGCGATTCCTTCCTCCGCTGCTATCGGGTAGGCAGTTGTCGCAACTTCAACGGATAAGCCTGGCTCTCCAACCTTATCCGTTGTTATAAAAATAACGCCTGCGATGGCATCCGAACCGTACAGCGCCGAGGTCCCGCTCCGCAGGATTTCTATTCGGGCTACGCCGGCGAGCATGATGCTGGAAAGATCGACCGACCCTGAACGCGCGTCGTTGATCCGGACGCCATCCACCACCACGACCAGATGGCCTCCGGAACCTCCGCGTATGGACGCAGTACCGGAAGAGCCGTTGTAACCATAGCTCCGTACATCAATGCCAGGAATTGCATCCAACAACTCCGCCACCGTAGTAGCTCCGGAAGCAGCGATGGCGGCGGAATCGATGATTACCGTAGCCGCCGCGGGAGACAGGGCGGAAGGGCTCCAAACGGCTCCCACGACGATAGCTTCGCCGACATCCACGACCTCTGTCGTTGTTTGAGCCTCGACCGCAGTCGCCCAAATCATGAGTACCAGAAACAGACCTGCGATTTTTCGCATGGCACTATCCTTTCTGCCCGGCTATAACCGAGCGAGAGAGGACGATGAGTTTACTTGAGCATGGGAATCATCGCGGACCGGTCAGTCGCCGCAACGACCCCGGCCCGCCGGCAAGGCGGGTTTCATGGAGCTACTCCTCGATCCTCGAAGGCGGCGCCGTCGCCAATCGACGGAGCCTTATATCCCGGACGGTATCCTGGCTCGCGCATCGAACCGGTACCCAGACTCCTTCTCGCCGTTCTACAGAACGGCAATGGCCGCGCTCCTCGCAGATGCGAGAGCGCCGGTCTGGCCCGTAGCGCTTACAGTGGCGGGTCCGCCGCGGATTCTCACCGCGTTCCACGTTCCCGGGATTTGTCATCACAAGAGGTATACTAAAAATAAGAATGAGTCAATTATATAAAATTTTTCTATTCCACTGAAAAGCAGGGGCAAGCAACAGTGACGAACCCCTCGTCATTTTTCACCGCAACAGAAACGCATATGCGTATAAACACCTCGTATAGCATTATCACCGCAGGTGACGATCCCTCGCGCCAGACGCATGGCTAAAGGCTACAGTAGGGTCTACACCAGCGGATCGGTACAATCAGCTGAAGTCTTGCGTATAATGTTAAGCTGCCAATTTTCCGGAAAGACAGATAGTTCAAGAACATGCACGCTATAAACCAGACGTTGGTTCGATTGTCAACACTCATCATTTCCGGGGTATAAACATAATTTTATTACTCTTATGAAACAAATGCTGACATTGGGATAATCCCAGGATCTACTATTGTACAGAAAAAAAGCCGGACCACCACAAGGGCGATCCGGCTCTTCAGCTACAGGTAATGAAGCTTAGAAGTAGAAGTCTACAGCTGCAGAAATCACGACGTCCTCAGCAGAGGTGTAACCAACCTTTGCATTGAGTTCGGTCTTGTCACTGAGCGCGTAGGTCATGCTAGCCGTGATGTCAAGAAGTGCATCGCTGTCATAGGCTACATCAGCACCAACAGTCAGCATTTCGGAAAGTGCATAGGTCACATAGGGGTCTACGTACCAATACAGTTCATCGGCAAAAACTTCATTGGTCCAGATGCCTACGGTCAGGGCATCGAGGCCATAGCTGATATCAGCAATGAGGGCCGGAGCAACGTCATCTAAGTTGGGAACGCGGACTTCAACATAACCACCAAGGTTTTCCAGAGCGGTGAGGCCGAGGGAATAGTTGAACCAAACTTGCTTGACATCGCCGAGGAGGTAGCCACCAACGAGGAAGGTACCAACACCGTCGAGAGCGTACTTGGCACCGAGCTTGGTACCTTCGATAACAGTGGCGATATCAGTGCCAGCCTGGGTTATCGGCATAAAGGTATCGAACGTCAGACCAGCAATCGGCATCAGGAAGAACTGAGCACCAATTTTGCCATCAGTCGCTCCGAAGGAGCTCCAGGAGGTCGCCATGGAGTAATCATCGAGCTTACCAAGCTTGAACTTGATCATGTTGTCGATGAATCCACCGCGGACATACGCCTGTGCTACGTTAGCAATGGTATCACCACCGTTTGTGGTTGAAACAACATTGAAAGCGTTGGCCTGCAGGCGGAACTTCATACCGAAATCGCCATCAGCGAGGCTGACATTGAAACGAACGCGCGTATCTTTTCCACTGTTGTAATAGTTCTGAAGATCCATGAGGTCCTGGGTAGCGTTATACACAACACCAGTGCTCACATAACCATCGAACTTGATCGAGGGTTTAGCATCCTCAGCGAAAACGGCACCACCGAGAACGGCGAGCACCAGAAGAAGCACTATAGCTTTCTTCATAATAGATTCCTCCTTGTAGGAATAAAGCGGGTGCCGAACCTATGGTCCGGTATTTCCCTTAGCTTTTGACTGAGTATATCAGTGCGAAATTCAGGTGTCAAGGAATTTTTCATGCCTGGACAAATTTTATGACAGATTTAACATAAATTGTCATCTTGCATCCCGCAATCTACACTCAACCATGCACAGTATCGGCATTATGATGAGCCCAGTAAGTCGGACAGTATTGCGGGCTGAATAAGGTGAATCAGA
>CAXZAJ010000417.1:0-2836 GCA_964293355.1 uncultured bacterium | reverse complement strand
GGTGCAGGAAGGCTATCTTGGCTCCGCCGGCACCATAGCGCGGCTTCTCGTCTATGAGCCGCACACCCTTGGCCTTGAGTTCGGCGAGCGCGGCTTCGATGTCATCCACCCTGAAGGCGATGTGCTGGATGCCCTGCCCCCTTGTCTCTATGAACTTGCCGATGGGGCCATCGGGTGCGGTGGACTCGAGGAGTTCAATCTCGGTGTCGCCGAGCGGCAGAAAGGCTGTCTTTACCTTCTGCTCCTCCACGGTCTCGGTGCCGTGCAGGGTCATGCCCAGAATGTCGGTATACATCTTCAGGGATTCAGCGAGATCGGATACGGCTATCCCGATGTGATCCACTTTTACGACCATATGGTTCCTCCTTGGTATTTGTGCGCTGCCCTCAGATCTGGGTCAGCGCTCGTTCGAGGGTATCGAGAGCATCATAGTAATCCATTTTTTTGTCCAGTACGGCACTGGCCAGTTCGCCAAGCGTTTCCTTGCGTTCTTCCCGTTCCAGTGACGACAACACCCGTTCCGCAGCTCCCCGGCCGAGTTCCCAGGCCAGGTTGGCTTCCCTCCGCGTTCTGAGGAAGCCCGTTGCAACGAGCGCCGCCTCGTGCGTCTTTATCTCGTCTACAAGAGCGGCTATACCCTGCCCCGTCTCAGCCACCGTCGACACAACCGCCGGAATCTCGAAGTTGGGATGCCCGGGCATTTGCGCGCTGATGTGGTGCGAGGAGCCCTGGCCAGCATCCTCGTCGGTATGCTGGCCCGATATATCCGCACCCAGGCCTGGTTGTGGAGGATCGAGGGCGGCGCGCGCGGTATACAAAGGAGAAAACCGGGTGGCTGCGCCGTTGAACACGGCGGTCTCGTGCATCACGCGTATCTCGCGGATGACCCGCTCGGCGCCGTCCTTGTCGGACTTGTTGACGCAGAACACGTCGCCTATCTCCATGACGCCGGCCTTGATGGCCTGGATGTCGTCTCCGAGGCCTGGCACCGATACCAGCACCACCGTGTCGGCAATGCGTACGATGTCCACCTCGGACTGTCCGACGCCCACCGTCTCGATGATGATGTCATCATAACCGGCCGCGTCCAGTACGCGCACCGCTTCGCCGGCTGCCCGCGAGAGCCCGCCGAGGTGGCCGCGCGTAGCGAGGCTGCGGATGTACACGCCCTCGTCGGTGGCGTGGCGCTGCATGCGAATGCGGTCGCCGAGTATGGCGCCGCCGGTGAACGGGCTGGACGGATCGACAGCGAGTACGGCAACGCGCCGTCCCCGATCACGAAGTACGCCGATGATCTTGTCGGTCAGCGTGCTCTTGCCGGCTCCGGGCGGGCCGGTGATGCCGACGACGTGGGCCCTGCCGCCGAATGCGTGCAGGGCCTTGAGCACGGCGAGGCGCGACGGATCCTCCCGCTCGATCAGGCTGATCAAACGGGCCATCGCCCTCATGTCTCCGGAGCGTACGCGCTCCGCGGAGACTACCGCGCCATCCACGCCGTCAGTCCCTGCGCTTCAGGTTGTTCTTGATGAACTCGATGATCTCAGTGGTCGGCGAGCCCGGGGTAAACACGGCGGCTATGCCGGCGGCCTTGAGGCCCGGTATATCATCTTCGGGTATCACGCCGCCACCCATGACGAGCACGTCGTCGATGCCTTTTTCCTTGAGCAGTTCCATCACCCGCGGAAACAGGTGGTTGTGGGCGCCAGACAGGATGCACATGGCTATGACGTTCACGACTTCCTGGATGGAGGCCGAGACGATCTGCTCGGGCGTCTGGCGGAGGCCGGTGTAGACGACCTCCATGCCGGCGTCCCGGAGTGCCCTGGCTATCACTTTTGCGCCGCGATCATGGCCGTCGAGGCCCGGCTTGGCGACGAGTACGCGAATTTTTCGTTCCATTGTAGCACCCACCTTAGAGGATTACCTTTTGCTGGTACTCGCCGAAAACGGCGCGCAGGACATCACAGATCTCGCCGAGCGTGGCATAGGCCCTGACCGCTTCCAGGATGGGAGGCATCAGGTTTCCGTCGCTCTGGGCTGTCTTCTTGAGTTCGACCAGGGCCGCATCGACGCGGGCGTTGTCGCGCTTGGCTCGCAGCGCCTTGAGCTTGGCCGACTGCTGCTCGCCGACGATGGGGTCTACCCGCAGGAGTCCCTTGGGCGGTCCTTCCTTGATCTGGAACTTGTTCTGGCCTACGACGACGCGTTCGCCCGATTCAATGTCCATCTGGTACGCGTACGCCGCGTCCTGGATTTCCTGCTGCACATAACCGCGCTCGATGGCCTTGACCGCGCCGCCCATGCCGTCGATGGTGGCAATGTAGGCCTCCGCTTCCTTCTGGATGCGGTCGGTCAGGCTCTCCACGTAGTACGAACCGGCAAACGGATCGATGGTCTCGGTAGCGCCGGACTCGTAGGCTATGATCTGCTGGGTGCGGAGGGCTATGCGTACGGAATCCTCGGTGGGCAGCGCGAGCGCTTCGTCGCGGGAGTTGGTGTGCAGAGACTGCGTGCCGCCGAGTACCGCGGCCAGGGCCTGGATTGTCACGCGGACGACGTTGTTGTCTGGCTGCTGTGCCGTCAGCGTTGAGCCGGCGGTCTGCGTATGGAAGCGCAACGACAGGCTCTTGGCGCTCTTTGCGTTGAAACGCTCCTTCATCAGCTTGGCCCAGACGCGGCGGGCTGCGCGGAACTTGGCCACTTCCTCGAAGAGGTCGTTGTGCGCGTTGAAGAAGAACGACAGGCGCGGCGCAAAGGCGTCTACATCGAGGCCGGCCTTGACGGCGGCGACGACGTACGCGATGCCGTCGGCTATCGTGAACGCCACTTCCTGAGC
>CAXZAJ010000416.1:0-2842 GCA_964293355.1 uncultured bacterium | reverse complement strand
GGGTATCTTGGTGACGAAGATGGTGTCTCCGACGCGCACGCCTCCCTGGATCTCAGGATGGCTCCGCACGAACTCCACCACCGCACCGGTTATCTTCTGCTCGTACCACAGCGTGCCGTCGGCGGCGTGGCGGGCCAGTTCCGCCACCTGCCGCTCGTGGTAGTCGCGGAGCCACGCATCCACCGAGCCCAGCGCAAGCAGCCGTTCCCGTTCAGGCGCAAAGGCAGATGCCGGAATGCCATGCACGTTCCAGTCCAGCACCCGCTCGGCGCGCTCAGCTCCCAGTTCGCGCACAAGTGCAGCAACAAAACCGGTCGTAGCAGCTGGATACGCCTCCGGGGCGGCACCGGTCGGCGGAAAAACCAGGCCGGCCAGCACGCGGTCCGCTACGGCGGCACCTTCCAGCTCGCGCAGCCGGCCAGCCATGGCAGGGAGCACCCCGACCGGCAACAGGTAGGCAAGCAGCCTGATGGCAAGCTGTTCGTTTTGTATGACGGTGAAATACCTCGCCATGGCCATCAGCGTTGCTTCATCCGCAGCGCCGGTTTCAACGAGGCGGGCGACATGGCGCTCCACGGCAGACTGCGGTGCATCCGCAAGGGTTCCACTGGGACCCATTGCCGATTGTTCCAGCGCGGCCACTACGGCAACAGAGCGCGCGGTGGCTGCATCGTCCAGGCCCCGGGCTTTGCAGCGGTCAATAAACTCGGATTGCTTGAACATGGCGGGAGCCTCCGCGTCAGAGCATACATTGAAAGTATACGGGAGAATGGCAGTTACTCAATAAGATTTTCGAGGTCTTCGATGGGCATTTTTATAAGCCAAGATCACTATGAGAGCCTATCCTTACAAGCTTAAACTGGTTAGTCCTCTCAATCTTCCGCATGTAGATCTGCTAAAAGCTCCTCTGTTGAATTGAACTTGGGCAAGCCACCGCTTCGAGCTTCCCGCATTGCCATGAGCGTCACATCATTGGGTACCAGCGGCTCAAAAGGAAGAGCTTTTTCGTTTACAATTCGCGTCAACATGATCCTGAACGCATCGGAAACTGTCAGCCCCATAGCAGCCAGAACCACCGAGGCCTCTTCTTTTATGTGCTCATCAATCCGTGCGCGAACAACCGCATTTGCCGACATTATACTACCTCCAACTATTGAGCTACATTGTAGCTCAATATCTAAGTTACCACAATAATGAGTGCAAATGTCTCTTGATCGCTTCACAAGCTGCCTCCTGTGAACCGTACGCACAGACGCGCAGACGCGCATAGACGCTTGCGGTTATTTTAAAAGGAGCCAAAAATACAATAGTTCATGATGGTGTGAAAGGATTCCGCCTAATAAAAAATCAAACAGGATGATCAGGACAAGAAAAGAGATGGACAGAATAAGCAAATCCCAAAGCCCTTTTCTTGTCCTCTCCCCTCCTCTTCTCCATCATGTTCATCTCCTTGATTTCATCTTGTTAATCCTGTCTTGACTTCTACAAAACACCCCCAAATCACCCTTGACGCTCCAGCAAAACCCTCGTATGATGTTCAAACACAAGCAAATCGAAAGTAAAACGAAAGGTTATAGTTGCATGAACGAAGCTCTTTCGGAGCGAGAACGCAAGATCATCGACTCGCTCGCTCTAGAAGGCTCGCTGTCGGTAGCCCGGCTTTCCGAGGCCCTCGGCGTTTCAGCCGTGACCATACGGGGCGACCTGAAGAACCTGGAAGACCTCGGCTACCTTGAGCGCACCCACGGCGGCGCCGCCCCCAGCTTCCACTCCAACGTGCTTGACCGCCTCCGTGAACACTCCGCTGAAAAGGCCCGGATAGCCAAGGCCGCCGCCGGCCTCGTGCAGGACGGCGACCCCATCATGATAAAGGCAGGCACCACTACTGCCCTCGTCATGCGGCACCTGACCGGCAAGCGCGACGTGCACATCGTCACCAATTCCGCGCTGGTCCTCACCTGGGCCCGCAGCAATCCGTCACTCTCGGTAACCATGGTCGGAGGCGAATATCGCCGCCTGACCGAGTCGCTGGTGGGGCCGCTGGCGCTGGACGCTATCAGCCGCTACAACGTGCGACTCGCCTTCGTGGGCACCGACGGCCTCTCGGTGGAACGCGGCATGACCACCCACCTGGTCGAAGGCGCTGAAATCGTCAAGGCCATGGTCGACAGGGCGGAACGCTCGGTCCTCCTCGCTGATTCATCAAAATACGGGCGCTCCGGCTTCGTGTCGGTGCTGCCCCTTACCGGCGTCGATACCGTCATCATGGATGACGCGCTCGCGCCAGCTGCCGCGGACGAACTCCGGGCCGCTTCAATAAACCTCATGCTGGTATAAGGAGAGTATCCGTGGCAAAACTCGCTACCATGCCCCGCCAGGGCAACACCCTGGAACCCTGCGTGCTCGTAGGCTGGCGCGCCAAGGAAGGCGCGAAGCTTTCCGCCGCCGACATCCTCTGCGACGTTGAAACCGACAAGGCCGTCTTCGAGGTGCCCGCTGGCTTCGACGGTATCGTGCTCAAGCTTTTAGCAGCAGAGGGCGACGACGTGCCTGTGCTGGCCCCGATCGCAGTCATCGGAGAACCGGGCGAGTCCTGGGAGTCCGTGGCGCCCGGTACGCACGCTGCCGTTTTGACGTCCGGTACCGCTGACAGCGGCCAGAAACCCGCTGAAGCTGCCGCCCCGCAGACTGCCACCCTGGCCGCTCCATCAGCGGCCGTTGCTCCGGCGCAGGCTGCCGCTTCCGGCGTCTCGCCGCGCGCGCGGGGACTGGCCTTCCATGAGGCGGTCAATCCCGCGGGCCTGTCCGGGTCAGGCCCGGGCGGCCGGGTGCTGGAAGGCGA
>CAXZAJ010000415.1:0-2845 GCA_964293355.1 uncultured bacterium | reverse complement strand
GACTCCTCCCCGGACGCCCCGCCCGCCGCATTCGCGTCGCCCGGGGGTGACAGCGTGGCTGCCATCTCCGCCGCCGCAGCTGCTACTGCCAATTTTGGATCAAGCGACGAAGCGGCGGCTTGGACCTTCCCGGCGTTTCTTGATGCCACGGGCTCGGCCTTCGCAGGCCTGCTCCGCGAGCCTGGAGCAGCGATAGAGACCCAGCGGCTAGCTGAACAGTACGCGACACTGGCCCGCGACGCTATGGTCAGGTATTCGTCTTACAACCTTCAACCGATAGCCCTCGCCGAGCGTCTTGCCGACGCCTTTGCCAACCAGACCGGGATACCGCGCACGTGAGAAAATTCCTCGAACGAGCCATGGAAAAAGTCTCCAGAATGAACGAAGAGTCGATACGGGGCCTCCTCCGCGTTCTGGCGGATGAGAACGAGCGGCTCGATGCGGTTCTGGACTCGATGATGGATGGCATCGTTGTCTGCGACGAGGATCACGCTCCGATACTCATCAACAAGGCCGCCGAAAGGCTCCTGCCGCTGTCGCAATCCGAGTTGTTCGATGTTCCGTTGTGGGAAAGCCTCCGGGATGAGGAACTCGCGGTATTCTTCGACACGGCTCTCAATGGTGAAGAATCAATAATCGACAGGGAATTCGCTCTAGACATCAAATCAGGCACCAGGATCCTCTCCATCAGCGTTACACCGCTTGTCAGGGAGAAGCGCATACGGGGCACCCTGATTCACGTTGAGGAAACTACTGAGAAGCGCCGGAAGGAAGCCCGGCTGCGCCGTGCCGAGAGCCTCGCATCATTGACGACCCTCGCTGCGGGTGTGGCACACGAAATAAAAAATCCACTGGGCTCCATCAGCATCCATGTGCAGCTCATGCGCAAATCGCTGAAAAACCAGACAGAAGAACCGCTGTCACGCTATCTTGATATCGTTACTGAAGAGATCGACCGCCTCAACAGGATCGTCGTCGATTTCCTGTTCGCGGTACGGCCCATGGACATAGCACCCATCAACGACGATATCGTAGCGGTCCTTAAGGAACTCGTGGAATTCATGCACGTTGAAGTTGAAAGCGCAGGCATCGTGCTGACGATGGAGTACGGCAAGAATATTCCACTCATCCCCTTTGACAAGCGCTACATCAAGCAAGCACTGCTCAACCTCATAAAGAATGCGACGGCGGCCATGCCCGATGGTGGAAGATTGAGACTGGCGATAGAGCTGGCAGGAGACGAACTCAGGCTCACCGTCGCTGATTCCGGCATTGGCATTCCTGAAGACAAGATCGGAAAGATATTCGAGCCGTACTTTACCACCAAGGAAAACGGTACAGGCCTCGGTCTTACCTTGACCTATAAAATAATAAAGGAACATGGCGGCGACATCGGAGTTGTCTCCAAACCCGGGCAGGGTACCACGTTTACCATCACGCTTCCCATTCCGCAGAAGGAAAGGCGGATGATTACAGGCGTGTGCCCAGAAGGCGAAGACTGCAAAGCTGACCAGATAGAGGCGGACGAGGAGTTTCAATGAGGTTCACGATACTCGTCGTTGATGACGAAAAAAATATCCGGGAAGGACTTGGAGAATATCTGCGGCTCGACGGCTACGACGTGGCCCTAGCCTCCGACGGCAAGGAAGGCGTACTGCTTGCGGACAGGGGAGACATCGACCTGGTCATCACCGACCTCCGGATGCCGGGGCTCTCGGGCGGAGAACTCCTCAGGCATGTGGCATCGAGATACCCGTCCGTTCCTGTCATTGTACTCACCGGTCACGGCACGGTTGAAGACGCCGTCGATGCCATGCGGAACGGTGCCTACGACTTCATAACAAAGCCTGTTAACCTCGACCATTTGTCAATACTCGTAAAACGAGCCCTTGAACGCCGCGAGTTGTCCAGGCGCAATGAGGAACTGCTGGAAGAAGTGGAGACACAGCGGCGCGTCTCCAGCATCGTAGGCAAGAGCCCCGCCATCCAGCACATCTTCGAACTGGTAAGACGGGTAGCTCCCACCAAGGCAAGTGTGCTGATAACGGGAGAATCGGGCGTAGGCAAGGAACTCGTCGCGGATGCCATACACAATCTGTCTCCTCGGGCAGACAAGCCGTTCATAAAGGTGCATTGCGCGGCGCTCGCTGAATCACTGCTGGAGAGCGAGTTGTTCGGCCACGAGAAGGGTTCGTTTACAGGAGCCCAGGCGCGCAAGAAAGGACGGTTCGAACTGGCCAACGAAGGCACCCTGTTCCTCGATGAGATAGGTGAAATCAACCAGAACGTCCAGATCAAGATACTCCGGGTTCTCCAGGACAAGCGCTTCGAGCGCGTCGGGGGTGAGGACACGCTGGAATCCGATGTCCGGGTCGTCGCTGCCACGAACAAGGATCTTAAAGAAGAAATAGCTGCAGGCACATTCAGGGAAGATCTCTACTACCGTCTCAATGTGGTCAATATCCACGTTCCTCCACTCCGCGAGCGGAAGGATGACATCCCGCTCCTCGCAGGTTCCTTCCTGAATGAATTCGCCTCTGATAACGGTAAAGCCATCATCGGCTTCGATCCCAAGGCCCGGGCGGCGCTCTACGCCTACTCCTGGCCGGGCAATGTGCGGGAGCTGCGGAACTGCATAGAAAGCGCGGTGGTGATGGCCTCAGAAAACCTGGTGACTATAGATGCCCTGCCGCCGGGAGTGCGAGCCGGGGCGGAAGAGAGCGTCATCAGGGTACCGCCGGGCTCGAGTCTGGCGGACGCGGAGCGCATCATCATACGTGATACGCTGGCAGCACAGGCGGGCAACAAGAGCCGCACCGCTGATATCCTCGGCATAGCCCGCAAG
>CAXZAJ010000414.1:0-2856 GCA_964293355.1 uncultured bacterium | reverse complement strand
GCTCGGCGTCAACATCCAGCATGACCTGCGGCGCGACATCTACCGCCACCTGCATACGCTGGACACGCGCTTCTTCGACGACACCAAGACCGGGCAGATCATGTCGCGCATCGTGGGCGACCTGTTCGACCTGGCCGAGATATCGCACCACCTGCCCGAGGACCTGATCATGGCGAGCGTGCGGCTCGTGGGGTCCCTCATCGTGATGCTGGTAATCGAGTGGCGCCTGGCCCTCGTCGTGTTCGCCGTGGTCCCGGTGCTCGTCGTCTTCTCCGCCACCTTCCGGGAAAAGTTCCGCAAGGCGTTCAGGCGCAACAAGGAGACGATGGCCACCATCAACGAGCATATAGAGGAAAGCGTTTCAGGCGTCCGCGTGGTGCGCGCCTTCGGCAACGAGGAATTCGAGACGGCCCGTTTCGACGAAGGCAACGCCACGTTCAGGGAGTCGCGCATCGCGTCGGTGTTCCACATCGGCGTGTTCAGCACCGGCGTCTCGTTCCTGACAAACCTCGGGCTCGTCATCGTGCTGGTCGCGGGCGGCTACGCAGCCTTCGGCGGCAGCATCAGCATGGGTGCGTACATAGCGTTCGCGCTGTACGTTTCCCGCTTCTTCCAGCCCATAGAGACACTGGTACGCTCCATGGAGCTGTTCCAGGAAGGCGCTGCCGGTTTCAGGCGCTTCCTCGAGATCGTGGACACCCAGCCGACCATCGTTGACATCCCCGAGGCTGTCGAGCTTGCCAGCGTACGCGGCGACGTGGAGTTCCGGGCTGTAAGCTTCCGCTACGGCGACGGGCTGGAACGGGTGCTGGAGCGGGTTGACCTGCGCGTGACGGCCGGCGAGACGGTCGCGATTGTCGGCCCCTCAGGCGCGGGCAAGACGACCCTCTGCTCCCTCATCCCCCGTTTTTACGACATCGAGGAAGGCTCGATAACCGTGGACGGTCTCGACATACGCCAGGCGACCATCGCCTCGCTCCGGCAGGCCGTAGGCCTGGTGCAGCAGGACGTGTTCCTGTTCTCAGGCAGCGTGCGCGACAACATAGCCTACGGCCGGCTGGGGGCCAGCGAGGCAGACATCGAGGCGGCTGCCGAGGCGGCCAACGCGCTGGAGTTCATACGGGATTTGCCGCAAGGCTTCGATACGCTGGTAGGCGAGCGCGGGGTCAAGCTGTCCGGCGGGCAGAAGCAGCGCATCGCCATAGCCCGCATGTTCCTCAAGGATCCGCCCATCCTGATCCTGGACGAGGCGACGAGCTCTCTGGACACCATGAGCGAGCTGGCCATACGCGAATCGCTGGAGCGGTTGTCCAAGGGCCGTACCACCTTCATCATAGCGCACCGCCTTGCGACCATACGGCATGCAGCCCGCATACTCGTGCTCACGGAAGACGGCATCGTGGAGCAAGGCAGGCATGACGACCTGGTGGCCGGCTCGGGCGTGTACCGGCAGCTGTACGACGCGCAGGGGGGGAGCCTGCTGGTCCGCTGGGGGACAAAGCGGACGGCTTTAATTTTTTTGCGCAAAACGGAATAATATATACGCATATTGAGTATTGCTGCCACCCGAAACGCGGTATAGGCTTGCTTTCATACAGGAGGCAAGCCATGTCATACGTTTTTCCAAAAGCCACGTCAGCCCTTCCGTCCGCCGGCAAGGATGACCTTATCGTCATCGCCGGCGCGGGCGGTTTCATAGCCGGTACTCTCGTCCCATACTTCAAGGAAAAGGGGTTCACGCGCATCCGAGCCATCGACAAGAAGCCCGTCCACGAGTGGTACCGGGTGACCCCCGGCGTCGAGAACCTGTGCCTGGACCTCTCCGACGAGCTGAACTGCCGCCGCGCGGCTGAAGGCGCCGTGGAGGTGTACAACCTGGCCGCCGACATGGGCGGCATGGGCTTCATCGAAACCCACCGTATAGACTGCCTGCGCTCCGTCCTCATCAACACGCACCTGGTGGAGGCCGCCTACCGAGCCGGAGTCAAACGCTACTTCTACGCGTCCTCGGCCTGCGCCTACAATACCGACCTTCAGACCAGCCCCGACGTCGTGGCCCTCAAGGAGAGCGACGCGTTCCCCGCCATGGCCGAACGCGGCTACGGCTGGGAGAAGCTGATGTCGGAGATGTTCTGCCAGGAGTACTGGGCCGAGCGCAGCATGCCCACGTTCATGGCCAGGTTCCACAACGTGTATGGGCCGCACGGTACCTGGGACGGCGGACGCGAGAAGGCACCTGCCGCGATCGCCCGCAAGGTCATCGAGGCTAAGCTTTCCAAATCCGGCGCCATCGACATCTGGGGAGACGGCACGCAGACCCGGTCGTTCATGTACATCGACGACTGCGTCAAGGGCATCGACATGATTACCCACTGCGACGAACTGGTCGCCACGCCCATCAACCTGGGGTCGTCTGAACTCATCGAGATAAACCACCTCGTCGACATCCCCGAGCAGATCGGCGGCGTCAAGCTCAAGCGCAGCTACAAGCTGGATGCGCCCAAGGGCGTGGCCGGCCGCAACTCGGACAACACATTCATCAAGCAGGTGCTCGGTTGGGAGCCGTCCATCGGTTTCAGCGAGGGCCTCGCCAAGACCTACCGCTGGATAGAGACGCAGGTTGCCGACCGCGCCGCGGGCAAGCGGACGATCGAGTAATGGTTTCTACCGTCGCCGGCGGCCTGCCGTACCGGCTCGCGCTGGCGGGGGGCTGGATAGACCAGCCCTTCGTCTCCAGGTTCGACCCGGCACCGCCCGGCTCCATGACCGTTGTGTCGGTGGAACCCGATTTCCGTTTCATGAAGTCGGATCGTAGCCATGTCGTTCTGTGTGCCAAGGAGTTGATCCAGCATCTTG
>CAXZAJ010000413.1:0-2864 GCA_964293355.1 uncultured bacterium | reverse complement strand
TATCTCCCCCTTGGCATAGGCGGTGGAACGGGACCGCACCAAGGCCTCGGCGGTCAAGGGCTTGCTGGTACCAGAAATTATTGGACCACAACAATCGGTATAGTCGCGGCCAGAGCCGCAGGGACAAAGTTTGCTCATTGATTATCCTCCGGAAAGCGCTATCCTAGCGTGAAATGAGCTCAGCGGACAAGCGCCTCGCCACCGTGCTATCATGTACCATCGCCGGATGAGGACTGAGATGACTGAAAGCCTGTACGACTTTTTTCATGGAGCATCTGGATTGACCATGCTCGTGATCGGGCTCGGGTTCATGCTCGAGCCGGAACGCGTGCGGTTTCGGCGTGCGTACGGGGTGCTGTATGCCTCCGTCGGAGCCTCACTGCTGCTCAGCTGGACGAGCCGATTCGGACTCTTGCCCCGCGCTCTGGATAATCTGCTGATACTCTGCTTCGTGCTTGCCGGGAGCCTGGCAGTTTTTGAAATCCAGCTCTACCTGTTCTGCGACGGAGCCAAGCGTGGTATGCGCCGAACCGTATACCGCGCGACAGTAATCTGGTCCGCCGTGCTCTGGTTGCTGCCTTTCCTGGACAGCATCCTTGGATTGCCCATCTTGTTTACCAGTATCGAAGATGGCAGATCCGTTGCCCTGTTCCAGTCCATCACCCTCTCCGGCATATATGTGTTGCCTATCGTGACTGGCGTTGTTTCCCTTAGAATCGGACGCTGGAAACTGTCGGATATCCCGGTTGACGCAAGGTACGTGCGCATCCTTTTCGTCGCGCTGGTCTTTTTGCTTGTCGCGCTCCTCTTCATAAATATTTCCTTCGTTGGCGGATCACGCGCTTTGTATCGTATCGGGCAGATGTTCCTTCAGGTCCTGCTGCTCGGCTGGTACTTGTACCTCAAGGCAGTTCCCGAACTCTGTACGCTGGCACGGAAGGAAATCGGGAGGGAGCACAAGAAAAAGACACAGCTGGATCCCGGTGAAGTTGCCATGATCCAGGAAAAGATGCGCCTGCTTGAGTCCGTGGACCGCATACACACAAATCCAAAAGTCGATCCGGCGACGCTCGCCAAGGTTCTCGATGTACCGGTGTACAAGCTCAACCTCTTCATGACGGTGTACCGTGGCACGACATTCGTGGAGTGGCTCCATGCAGCCCGCATCGACCATGCGCGGAGCCTGCTCACCGAGAACCCCGGGGCCGGCATCGATGAAGTAGCCACGGCCGTGGGGTATACTTCACTCTCGATTTTCAGGAGCCAGTTCCAGCGGCGGGTTGGCATGACGCCTGAGGCCTATGGAATAAAGAACCGTTCTGGCTCCGACCGTTCTAGACGGAAGGCGCCGGGAAAAGTATGACGAATTCAGCTCCGTGATTCTTCTTGATGCTCAAGGAACCATCTATCTGATCAACAAGCGCCCGGATGAGGAACAGTCCGAAACCCTTTGACGTGTTTTCGTCATACGATGCCGGCAAGCCAGGACCATCATCGGCCACGACGAGTTCCGCCGCATCCTTGCCTGTACGCGAGAGCCGCACCGATATCGTACCGCTCCGGCTACCCGGAAATGCATACTTGTAGGCATTGGTCAGGAGTTCGTTGAGTACGATGCCCAGCGGCGACAGCGTGTCGGAATCCATGAGGAAGTCCTCCAGCTGGCGCTCTACCTTGATCAGTGGCGAGGCGAATTGCTCGGACAGGGCATCGAGGAGTTGCGACAGGTACTCTGCCGCTGAAATGTGGCGGAAATCGCCGGAGCGGTAGAGCCTGTCGTAAATGAGCATCATGCTCGTCATCCGCCCCCGCGCGTTTTCGAGGGCGGCCTTGCCTTCAGGGTTCTCTATCCGGTCCGCCTGGATGGTAAGCAAGGATGTAGCCACGTTCAGGTTGTTCTTGATGCGGTGATGCACCTCGCGGAGGAGGAGCTTCTTTTCTTCCAGCAAGGCTTCAATCTTGTTGTCGGCCAGCTTGCGTTCGGTAATGTCGGTAACGATGACCAGCAGGGTCTTGCTCTGTTCTTCGCGGGCTGCGCTGAGGCGCACGATACGGAACGCGTCTCTGGACTTGAGCCGCAGGTCTATGGTTTTTGCTTCTGGATGACGGAATATGGCGCTGTAGCGGCCCAGAAATATTTCCTTGTCATCGGGCAACAGGCATTCCGAGAATGGAGACCCTTTGATGTCATCGGCGCTGAGGCCGATCATGTTCAGAAAGGTCTGGTTTGCCTTGCGTATCAGCCCGCTTTCATCAAGGCTGATGTAGCCCACGGGAGACTGGTTGTAGAGCTTTGCGTACCCGTCGCGGGCAAGTTCCAGATCATTCCTGGAGGCCCTGAGCTCATCATTCTGCATCTCCAGTTCTATCTGATGAACCTGCAGGGCATGGATGAGAGCCTGCGTGTCTTCCGCATTGAGTGATGCATCCGGGGGGCCCTTTTTTACGAGCTCGATTTCTGCCTTGTCCCTGAGGATCTGCAACTCATCACTGTTCATGGTGTTCATGCCGAGACTCCGCCTTCAAGTTCCAGGATCCGGGCTTCGGCAGCCTTGAGCCTGGTGATGTCGGTGAACGATAATACCGTGCCTGAGAATGACTTGGGCCCTATGGCGTACGGTAAAATCCTCATGAGCAACCAGCGTCCGTCAGTCGTCCGTACTTCTTTTGAAATTTCCGCGCTGGTCGCCTGAACCTTTTTTATATCCTCGACCGGATCTACCTCTACGAGATAGTGCGACAAGTGGGTTATCGGCCTGCCGACATCGGAATCCAGCAGCTTGAATATGGTGGCCGTCATTTCAGAGAAGCGCCGTATCTCCATGTTCTCGTCGAGTATCAGCTTGCCCATGTGAGAGACGGTG
>CAXZAJ010000412.1:0-2864 GCA_964293355.1 uncultured bacterium | reverse complement strand
GGCGAATCGGTGTTTGGCGGTGGCGAACAGTCCACCCACCTGGACCTGCGCGGCCGGCGCTTTCCACTGTGGACCAGCGAGCAGGGCGTGGGCCGCAACAAGCGCACCCGCATCACCTGGGAAGCCGATGTCGCCGACAAGGCCGGCGGCGATTACTGGTGGACCTTCTTTCCACAGGAAACTTTCGCGTCCACGAGACACTACTGGTTCCATGCCGAGTGCCCCGCCTACGCCGCCTTCGATTTCCGCGAGCCGGACTTCCACGAGCTGGAATTCTGGGCACTGCCCGAACGGCTGCTGTTTGGCACCGGTACATCAATGCTCGAACTGGCGCAAGGCGTCTCCGACCTTCTTGGCAGACAGCCGGAGCCGCCGGACTGGACCCACGACGGCGTCATCCTGGGCATGCAGGGCGGCACAAAGGTCTGCGACGAACGGCTCAGGCGCGCCAAGGCCCGTGGCGTACCCGTCTCGGGCATCTGGGCCCAGGACTGGGAAGGCATCAACATGACCAGCTTCGGCCAGCGCCTTCGCTGGAACTGGGAGTGGGATGCCGCGCGCTACCCAGGCCTGCCCGAGGCGATGAAACTCTGGCGCAAGGACGGTGTCCGCTTCCTCGGGTATGCCAACCCCTACGTTGCGGCCGACAAACCGCTGTTCATCGAGGCCGCCGCAAAGGGTTACCTGGCAAAGAACACGCAGGGCAGCGATTACCGTGTGGATTTCGGGGAGTTCGATGCCGGCATCGTCGATTTTACCAATCCGGACGCATTCGAGTGGTACAAGGGCGTCATGCGCCGCAACCTCATAGATTTTGGCCTTTCAGGATGGATGGCTGACTTTGGCGAGTACCTGCCCACCGATGCCGTGCTCTTTGACGGCACCCCCGCGATGCTGGCTCACAACCCATGGCCGGCCCAGTGGGCGCGCGTTTGCCACGAAGCCGTGGCCGAGGCGGGCAAGACCGATGAAATCGTGTACTTCATGCGCGCCGGAGCGGCCGGCAGCCAAAAATGGTGCCCCAACATGTGGGCCGGCGATCAGAACGTCGACTGGTCGGAAGACGACGGGCTCCCGTCGGTCATAACTGCGGCACTGTCCCTGGCGGTCTGCGGGCACGGCGTGCACCACAGCGACATAGGCGGCTATACCACCCTGTTCGGCATGAAGCGCACCAAGGAACTGTTCCTCCGCTGGGCCGAATTTTCGGCCTTCACCCCGATGATGCGCAGCCACGAGGGCAACCGCCCCAAGGACAACTGGCAGTTTGACTCGGACGATTCCACGCTGGACGGCCTGGCTCGGATGGGCAAGCTGTTCGTCGCCCTCAAGCCCTACCGCAAGGCCGTATTGGCTGAAAACGCCAGCGCAGGCATAGCTGCGATGCGTCCGCTCTTCTTCCATTACGAATCCGATCCGGAGTCGTTCCGCATCAAGGACCAGTACCTGTTCGGCCGCGACCTGCTCGTGGCCCCGGTGATCGAGGAAGGCGCGACTTCACGGCTGGTCCATCTGCCGGAAGGTGACGAATGGGTTCACTTGTGGACTGGCACCCGCTTTACAGGCGGAAATTACGCGCTCAGCGCACCTGTCGGGGAACCGCCGGCATTCTGGCGTGCTGGATCAGACTGGGAGACCCTGTTTTCCGGAATCTCAAAGGTTGTTGGATGACCATACGCCTGAAGATAACCGCAGCCGTGGCTGGTACCCTGGCCCTCGTCGTCGCGGCTGCCGGATTATCCTGGTTAGGCATGGAAAACGCCATGGACTCTCTTCAGGTGGAAATGGCCGCCAAAGATGCGATAGCGGCGGCCTACCGGCTCGAAGCAACCGGACGCGCCACCATGACATCCACCGCGGGCTACGAGGAGTCCGCCGCTCAGTGGAAAGAGGCCGCTGAGGCCTGCGATGAAGCCTTGGCCGCATTCCTGTCCGCTGCGCCTGAACTGCTTGCCCCCTCCGCCGGCACGGAAGACGGAAACGCGGAAACGCTTGCATCGGTTGCAGAAAAGTGGATCAAGGTAAAAACAGGATATGCTGAACTGGATCCGCTCTATGAAAAGCTCTCAGCGAGCCGGGCACGCATGCTCGTCGGTGCCGTGGGCCTGCAGCCAGCGTATGACCGCTTCACTGCCGACCTTGCCTCCTACCACGAGGAAGCAGAACTGCTTGGCGCTATTCTGGAGCGATACCGGAATGCGGTGCTGTTTACCGCCAATATCACCAGAGATCTCGCGGGGCTGTCGACAACGATAGCGCTCGGCGCGGCGCAAGCAATACAGAAGGCCGAGCTGTTCGGGTTCGCGAGCCTCGGTGCGGGCATCACGGCCGCACTTGCCATATCCCTGCTTTTCGGCTCGTCGCTGGGGCGGCGGATCGGGCGCATTGAAGGCGTCATGCGGGCTGTTGCCGCCAAGGATCTGTTCCTTCGGAGAACTTGCCGAATCACAGGCCAGCGAACTGGCCCGCATTTCGTCCGCCATCGAGGAAATGGCCGCCTCCATGGCCAGCGTCGCCCGCCTGACCCAGGACCGCCTCGGCGTTGCCGAGAAGTTGCGTGCCGACGTCGCGGCCGGGGCCGGAGAATCCGAATCGTCGGCGCGGAGCCTCGCAGCGGCGGAGCGGGAACTGGCGCGCATCACTGAAATTTCAACGATGATAGCCGATGTTGCCGACCGTACCAACATCCTGTCCATGAATGCCGCCATAGAAAGCGCTCATGCCGGAAACGCCGGCCGCGGTTTCGCCGTCGTCGCGGACGAGATCCGCAAGCTTTCAGATTCCACCAGTGAAGACGCTTCCGGTATCGATGGCGTGGTAAAGTCGGTAACCCGGAGCATCCGCGAAGCGTTCGAAGCCGCATC
>CAXZAJ010000411.1:0-2876 GCA_964293355.1 uncultured bacterium | reverse complement strand
GTCGCCTTTGTGGTATGGCAGATCGTGGGCGGCGGCGGCACCTGGATGTTCCTGATGCCCGTGGTGGCGGGCTGCCTGGTCAGCACGGTGTCCTTCTATGTGGTCAACTGGATTGGGGGGGGCCGCGGCGGGGTACGCGCCACCAGAGCCCCCCCTACCCCGGCCCGACCGCAGGGAGGGAGACGCCCATTATAATTATATTACAAGATTTCCTTGAGCTTTATGGATAAAAGGGCGCTGGCGGCGAGCATCGCGCAGGCCACGAAGAGTGCGAGGGTAAACGAACCGTCGGTGCCCCGCAAGGCTTCCATCAGCCAGACGAAGACGACGGATGCCTGGCCGAACAGCTGTATGAGGCCGTTGGATGTGCCTTCCGGGGTGGGGCGCGAAACTTCTGAGGCGTATTGCATGCCGGTAGGCATGACGCTGGTGAGGAAGAAGCCGAGCATCGCGGACGAAACGCACAACAGGAAAAAGGTGGGGGCGAGCGCGATGCCGGCGAGCCCTGGAATGGCGAGCACGAGGCCTGCGGCGATGAACGGTCTCCGCTGCCCCTTTTTGTCAGACAAGGCGGGAGGGAGGAGCCCGCCTCCGCCGCCGGAGACGAGCATGATGGCACCGAGGGTTCCCGCTTCCGCCGGGCCGAAACCGCGGAGGCGGACGATGGCTTCTATCCAGGTGGTAACGCCGTTGAAGACGCCCAGGCCCACGAACGAGATGATCAGGTAACGCCTGAAACTGGGCACGGTGAACGCGTGCCTGAGGCCGTCCAGCATAAGGGATCTGACTTGACCAGAGTCAGTTCCTGGCGGGGAAGCGGGGCGTTCACGCGCGACGATGATGAAGAGGGCGGCGCAGGCGGCTGAAAATATACCATAATATAATTGTAATGTCGGGATGGACAGGGTTGTGGAGAGGGAGGGCGTGAGCACCATGCCGGCGGCGGTTCCGACGAGGTTTGCCAGGGTGACAAGCCCAACGGCCGTGGCGCGCTCTTTCGCTGGAAACCAGAGAGCCGGAACTTTGGTCCAGGCGTTGAGGAGGAAGGGTTGGGCGGCGGCGAGGCCTAGGGTCGCCGTGAAAGTCAGTGCATAACTTGAACCGGCCAGACCACGCATTATGCCGAAAGCCCCCATGAGCGCGGCTCCCGCTCCGACGGTGAGCCTGAACCCAAGTGTGTCTATGGCCCACGACACCGGAATGGAGAGCGGGATGAAAGCCAGCATGAACAGCATGGAAAGGAGGCCGATCTTGAGATCAGAGACGCCGTAGAATGCGGCTGCCTGGCCGGTTATCGGGGCGTACGAAATCCACAGGAGCTGTATGGCCAGGTTGACCAGCATGAAGGCGCCCAGGACTACCCAGCGGTAGCCGTAGACCCTGGTCGTTGTTTTTTCCATCATCGACTTCCTTTCATCGTTCAGCTATAGTACCCGCATGGACGAAAAATCCGAATTTACCGAGCCAGTACCGGTACCCCGGTGGACGCCGGTTTTTGAACGCATATCGGACGAGAAGCGCAGACGGGTGCTTGAGAGCGCCAAGTCCGCGTTTGCCCGCGACGGCTTTGCCGGAACCAACGTCAACCTTGTCGCTGCTGCCGCCGGCATCTCCGTCGGCGCGCTGTACAAATACTTCAGGACCAAGGACGACCTGTTCCTGGCCATCATAGAAGAATCGCATGAACTGCTGGAGTCGACGCTCGCGGGCATTTTTGCAGCCGAGCCGACCTTCTTTGGCCGCGTGGAGGCGATACTGCGCGCCGCGGTGCGTTCCGCACAGGACGACCCCGAGCTGATACGCATCTACGTTGCCTGTACTACCGAGGAGCTGTCCGGCCTGGCCGAACAGCTCTCCGGAAGCATAGAAAACGTGTCGGCGACGAGGTACCGGAGCATGGTGGCGGAGGCCGCCGCCGCCGGTGAGATAGCCGCGGATACCGATCCGGCCACGACGGCGTTCCTGCTTGACGACCTGTTCCTTGCCATACAGTTTTCGTATGCCTCCACGTACTACCGCAACCGGCTGCGCCTGTTTGTCGGGGATGCAGCGGATGATGCCGGGGCCATCATAGCGGCTGCGCTGGGCTTCATTCGGCGCTCGCTGGCTTGTTGAGGGCGGCGTAGAGCGGCTTGTTACGGGTATAAAATCGCTTGAACACCTGGAAGCGGTCCGCGTACAGGCTGGCGAGCTCGCGCCGCGGTTCGTAGACCGTCTCTGGACGGACGAGGCTTTTGGCGTCGGCGAGAGAACCGACGAGGCCGAGGCCGTACGCACAGAGCAGCGCGGCGCCGAGCGCTCCCGAGTTTTGCGGCGACGCGACGGTCTCCACGACCTCGCCGAGTACATCCGACATGATCCTGGCTATCGAGTGGGAGCGTCCGCCGCCGCCCACGAAGCGCACCGGGCCGCGCGCCGTCGTCTTGTTCCGTATCGATTCAAGCTGCCAGCGGTTGTGCAGCGCTATACCCTCGGCGACCGCCCGTATCATCGAGCGCTTGCCTGAGTTCAGGCCCAGGTTGAAGAACGCGCCGCGTGCGTTGGGGTCTTCGAATGGCGGGCGGTTGCCGTGGAGCCAGGGGGCGAACAGCACGCCGTCCGCTCCCGGCGGCACCGCCTCGATCGCTTCGTCAAGCAACTCGAACAGTGATGCGTAGCGGGCGTCCGGATCCTGGGCTGCGTTGCGCGCGCCGAGGTAAGCGCCGACCTCGTCCAGCACCAGGTGGTCGCGGACCCACTCCATGCACTTGCCTGAGGTTTCCTGCTCGGAGATGTAGTTGTACAGACCGGCGCGCGCGCCCATGACGGAGGCTATCATGGCGTCCGTGTCGACGAGGCGGGGGTCGGGGACGGCGGAGACCCAGCCCGAGGTGCCC
>CAXZAJ010000410.1:0-2895 GCA_964293355.1 uncultured bacterium | reverse complement strand
CGCTCCGCAAGTCATGGGAAGTGCTGGGAACCCTCAGGCCGGAACTCGCCGCGCGGCTGGGCCTTGGCGCGGACACCATAGTCACCATGGGCATCCACGACTCCAACGCCTCTCTCCTGCCCCACCTTGCCAAGCGGCAGGGCAAGGACTTCATCCTCAACTCCACCGGCACCTGGTGCGTGCTCATGCATCCGCAGAAACGCTTCTTCTTCGAACCGGGAGAACTGGGCAAGGTGGTGTTCTTCAACCGCTCGGCCTACCTGGAACCGGTCAAGACGGCCATATTCCTGGGCGGCAGGGAGTACGAGCTGTGGTCCGGCCTCATAGGCAAGGTTTCCGGCACAAAACCGGTAGACCCGGGTGCCGCGGCGTATCCAGCGGTGTTCCGCGACCTCGACGCGTTCATACTGCCGGAGGTGGTACCGGGTTCCGGGCAATTCCCCGGGTCCCGCGCCCGCGTCGTCGAGTGCGGAAAAACCTTCCTGTTCGAGGACATCGAATCGGGCAAATCCGTACCCGCCTTCATGAAGGATCCGGCGCGCGCGATGGCCGTGCTCAACGCCTCGCTCGTCATCCAGACCCTGGTCGCGCTCGGGCGAGCTGGACTCGCGCCGGGCTCCGAAGTAATCACTGAAGGCGGCTTCAGGAAGAACAGCGACTACAACAGCCTTCTGGCATCCGCCCTGCCCGAAAATCCCGTGCGGCTCACCGACATAGCGGAGGCCACGGCGCTCGGTGCCGCGATGACCGCAGTTGCAGCGATGGAACACTGCGCGCCCGATGCCCTCGGCGGCAGATTCGAAGTATCTTACAAGGACGTCGCGCCCATGGCCGGCGCAGAAGGCTTTGCCGCATACAGCGAAGCCTGGCACGATTACACAAGGAGCAGCACATGAAAACCAAGGCAGTCAGGAT
The DNA here is from genome assembly GCA_964293355.1 of uncultured bacterium. GTDB lineage: Bacteria > Spirochaetota > Spirochaetia > Treponematales > UBA12059 > SZUA-370. The sequence goes on along the minus strand of CAXZAJ010000410.1, from coordinate 1,980 downwards.
ATACGGCGTCAACGACTTAAGGCTCGAGGAGTTCGAACTCCCCCCGATCAAGGACGACGAAATACTCGCCAGGGTGGTCTCCGATTCCATCTGCATGTCCAGCCACAAGCTGGCCATGCAGGGCAACGGCCACAAGCGCGTCAAATCGGACCTGGCAAAAAGGCCAATAATCCTCGGACACGAGTTCTGCGGTGTCCTCGTCGAGGTTGGCGCAAAGTGGGCAGGCAAATTCAAGGCCGGCGAAAAGTTCGCCATCCAGCCTGCGCTCAACTACGAAGGCACGCTTTGGGCGCCCGGCTACTCGTACGAGTACATAGGCGGCGACGCCACCTACATCATCATCCCGCGCGAGGTGATGGAGATGGACTGCCTCCTGCCCTACACCGCCGACGCCTTCTTCCCCGGCTCGCTCTCCGAGCCGGTATCCTGCATAGTCGGCGCGTATCACGCGCAGTACCACACCAAGGGCGGCTCGTACGTCCACGAGATGGGCATAAAGAAGGGCGGTTCCGTGGCCCTCCTCGCCTCGGTGGGCCCGATGGGCATGGGTGCCATAGACTACGCCATGCACGCCGACCGCCGGCCCTCCAGGGTCGTCGTAACCGATATCGATGAAGCCAGGCTCACCCGCGCCGCTTCCATCTACACCGTGGCTGAAGCCGCACGCAACGGCGTGGAACTCGTCTACGTCAATACAAAAGACATAGCCGACCCGGTAGCTAAACTCAAGGAACTGAACGGCGGCAAGCTCTACGACGACGTGTTCGTGTTCGCGCCGGTCAAGCCGCTCGTGGAGATGGCCGACAAGCTGCTAGGCAACGACGGCTGCCTCAACTTCTTCGCCGGCCCCAACGACACGGCCTTCTCGGCGACCCTTAACTTCTACAACGTGCACTACGAGGCCCACCACCTGGTGGGCACCTCAGGCGGCAACACCGACGACATCAAGGAATCGCTGGCCATGATGGCCGACGGCCGGCTCAATCCCGTAACCATGGTTACCCACGTGGGCGGCCTCGACGCGGTCGCCGCAACCACCATAGACCTGGACAAGATACCCGGCGGCAAGAAGCTCATCTATACCCACAAGAAGCTGCCCCTCGTCGCGATAGCCGACTTCGCAGAGCGTGGTAAAACCGACCCGTTCTGGGCCGAACTCGGCCGCATGGCAGCCAAGAACAGCGGCCTGTGGTCAAAAGAAGCCGAGGACTACCTGCTGGCAAACGCGCCAGAAATCTGAGCCCAACAGCCGAGCCCCACCGAGGGGCGGGCTCGACGCCGGGCCGGTTTCAGTCGTCCTGGCCGTCCCGCTCCTCGGCTTTGGTCGTGGCCTTAGCCTTGGCCTTCGGCGGCGCTTTGGGTTCCGGGAGACCGTACAGTTCCCTCGCGGCGGAATAGCCGGGGATCTGTGCGGCGTAGCGGGCAACGAGCTTCTTGAGCGCGGCAACCTGCTTTTCAGAGAGCGCACCCTTGCCGGAGAACTGGCCGGCCAGCGATTCATAGAAGCTCTGGTCGTTGAACTCGCGCTTGCCGCGCTTGACCGCCGGATTCCATGAGTGCACTGACTTCACAAGGTCGAGCAATGCTCCACTCAGGCCGGCATCGGCCGCCGCAGGTTTTTCCGCCAGGTTGAGGCTGGAGCGAACCGCCTCGAAATCCGGAATCTGCTCGGCATACTTGGCAAGGATGGAACCAGGCGCCGCAAGCTGCCGCTCGGTAAGGGTGCGCCCGCCTTCCACCTGCGTACGCAACGACGCGCAGAACTTTCCGTCATCATAGATCTTCTTGCCGACCTTCCGGGCCTCGACGAACTGCACCTTTGAAAGCAGTTCCAGAGCCCGGATCGTTTCCGGAGGGGTCTCCTTAGGCTTTTCCAGCTTCAGGCTTTTTGCCAAGGCCACGTCAATCTGCCCGATGTACTTGCAGGCCAGGCCGAACAGCAACTGCTGTTGACGCGAGGTTATCTGCCCGTCGGTGGCA
>CAXZAJ010000409.1:0-2896 GCA_964293355.1 uncultured bacterium | reverse complement strand
TATTGTAGATTTCACTATTATTCAGTAGGGCAAACAACAAAGGCATGCTATAACTACGCATCGTCTCATTAATAATGTAATAAGATTTCCTGGAGGTCTTGATGAAGAAGCCTGTAATGATGGCATGTACCGTCGTCGGATCACTGTCACTGGTCACCGGCATCGTCGGGGTGTTCGTGCCGGGGCTCCCGACGACCCCGTTCGTGCTGCTGGCAATACTGGCCTACATGCACTGCTCCCCCCGTTTTGTTTCCTGGTTCAACCGCCAGCCACTTTGCCGGAGTTACCTGGACGATTTCCTGCGCGAGCGCTCCATGACCCGGCGCAACAAGGCAAAGACCCTGATCATTGGAACCTTGATGATCAGCATTTCCTTCTTCCTCCTGGAACCGCTCTGGGCCCGGGTGCTCATCCTCGTCGTCATGGCCGTCAAGTACTACTACGTCCTGTTCGGCGTCTGGACCAAGGTAGAAGAAGGCCACGGCATATGCGCGGAGCAGGTGCAGGATCAGGTACAGGATCAGACTCAGAAACAGGAACAGAAAACAGGCAGCTGATCGGTTGCCAATACAGCGGCTTCCGGTTTACAATTGACCCATGACAAAGAACATCGCCGTAATCGCGGCGCCCCTTCCCCACTCCTCCCCATCGGGCTCCTGGTCCTGGCGACCGGCGGGTTCGTCCGGTTCGCCGTCGGTGTAACCGGCGACGATCCGTCGGTGCTTCCGGGCAGCCCGATAGACAGCCCGCCAGCTCAGCGCCCAGGCCCCGTTCGGGCCCGCATCGATACCGCACGTTCGGAGAGTCAATCATGGAACGCAAACGCATACTCACGGGCGACCGCCCCACCGGAAAACTGCACCTCGGGCACTACGTCGGCAGCCTCGCCAACCGCGTCCGCCTCCAGGCCGAATAGAAGTGCTCCTCCTTCTTAGCCGCCCCCCACACCCTGACCACCAAGCGGGAAAAAGAAATCATACAGGCCCTGGCCGACGACGTCCGCTCGGCGGCCCTCGACTACCTGGCCTGCGGCATAGACCCCGCCCGGAGCGTCATATACCTCCAGTCCGCCGTGCCCGAGGTCGTCGAACTCTCGCTCTTCTTCCAGAACCTCATCACCGTGCCACGCCTCTCCCGCGTGCCCAGCCTCAAGGAAATGGCCCAGGGCGCCGGCATAGAGGAAATGCCCTTCGGGCTCCTCGGGTACCCCGTGCTCCAGGCCGCCGACATACTGCTGCCGCGCGCCCACCTCGTGCCCGTGGGCAAGGACAACGTCGCCCACGTCGAAGTCACCCGCGAAATTGCGCGCCACTTCAACTACCTCTACGGCGACACCTTCCCCGTGCCCGACGTGCTCGTGTCCGAATACGGCTCCCTCGTCGGCACCGACGGCAACGCCAAGATGTCAAAATCCCTCGGCAACGCCATCTTCCTGTCAGACGACGCAAAGACCGTCGAGAAGCGCGTCATGTCCATGTACACCGACCCCAAGCGCACCAGCGCCGACGTCCCCGGCACCGTCGAGGGCAACCCCGTATTCCAGTACCACGACGCCTTCAATCCCGACAAGGCAGAAGTGGAGGACCTCAAGGCCCGCTACCGAGCCGGCACGGTCGGCGACGTCGAAGTGAAGCAGAAACTCGCCCGCGCCCTCAACGCCTTCCTGGACCCCATACGCGAGCGCCGCGCCCACTACGAAACCCAGTCAGGCCTCGCCGACGAAGTGGTCTACGACGGCACCATGCGCATGCGCGAAGAAGCCCGCGCCACCCTCACCGCCGCCAAGAAAGCCATGGGCATCTCCGCCGTGTGGAACCGCATCTCCCGCAAGGCAGAAGACGCCAAGAAAAAACGCGAGAAGCAAGCCTGATTTGTGATGGGCGCGTCCGGCAGCGCGGGTACGCGCTTCCGGACCGGGCTCTTCGCGAGTAGTCCTCCCGTCCGCATAACGCGCGCATGGATGCGCGCCCCCGCCTCGGGTACGTCATGGATGACTACGCGGACGGTCCGGGCTACCCTCTGCGATCCCTCGCGCTAGGGGACAGTCGCTTTTCCTTGCAGAAAGCTCCAGATAGCCGTACAATGCGAACATTAAGAATCATCAGGAGACATAATCCATGTTTGATTTCATAAGTTCCATCGCAAGCACCACGCTTCGTCATACAAACGAACCAGTAATGGAATCTACAAATGCCTCAGTGATTCCAGACATGTTTTAGTCAATATTGCGTGGTTATACCGATCCATAATGAATACAAACTGGAGTTGGGCTTAATTTTTCAAGCAAGGCTTATAGGGCAAAGAAACAGTATTTATGGAAATTGGCGTGGCGGTATAAACGTATGTTAGGTTGGAGCCTTCGGCGCGAAAGGATTTATTTATGGATCAAGCATATCAAAATTATAAAAAGAAATTAAACATTTCACAAAGATCAATATCAAAACTGATTGTCAGTTGCAAAGATATATTTCTATTAGATAATCCAGCAGAGAAAACGAATAAAGTAAATGAGTTAGCATCTACTGTACAGAACTTACTGGATTTAAGTAGTCCTGATACCCCTGACTGGGTAAAACAGATACTACAGCAATGTGATACCGTTAGGAGAAATATTAATGACCTTACTTTGCGTAAGCAATTCTTTGAGTTTATTACTAGTATTAAGCCATTAATTGATAGCCATAGTTGGGAGCTTGGTGGAATTAATGGTGATTTTGATTTTGAAGGAATTTATCAGAAATATAAATCTGAATCACGATTAAATGAGCTGTTTCATGAATTGATTGATATTCTTGAAAAGGCAATTAATGATCAAGAAATCGATCTTAAAGATGCAGAAAATAGCTTGAAAACATTATTAACTATAGTTAAAACAAATATAAATAAATCAATGGCT
>CAXZAJ010000408.1:0-2939 GCA_964293355.1 uncultured bacterium | reverse complement strand
ACTTTTTATTCCGGTACCCTGTTAAGGCTATGACTCTATTCAACGCTGTTGAAGCACTGGAAATTGAAATTCTTGATGATTTTGATACCTATCACAATCGGTACGCATCCTATCCTGATTTTATCTCGGAGTCTCAGGATGTAATCAGATGGTCAATGCTTGCAGATTCACTAGCATCAAGAACAAAAATAAATCAAGGCGAGGCAAAGAAATTGTATGTGATGGCCAAGGATCAGAAGAACCTGGCTGATTATAATAAAAGAGAAGCGGAAACACGTATAGCCGAACTGAAGGTAGCGCTTGATTCCAAAAACTTCATCGCGGCAAAAGATCGCCTCAATCTTGCTCGTGAACGTTATCAGATTTCTCTTGAATTTGAGTATGATGAGCAGCTCCGTCTTATTTCTGACCAGGCACTCGATGGAATCGCATCTGAAATCAGGAAATCGGAGAACGACCTTGTGGTATCAGACTCCCGTTTGTTCCTGGACAGGAGCAAAGACCTGTATCTTCAAGGGGAGTATGAACAAGCTGAATCCGCATTGCTCCAAGCTCGGATGACTTGGGCTACAACCAATTCAAAACCTGATTTTGAAATTGAGTACTGGCTTACAATGGTTAAAACTGCGCTGACAATTCGGGCAGACGGAACCATGTCTGCTACATCATCTGCATACACTGAAGTGAGCAACCACCTCGCGATGGCAACACAATACTACGAGGAAGGTTCAGCCTATCTTTCCAAAAAGGACAAACCTGCGGCAATCAGTTCATTCAAACAAGCAATGCTGTACCTAGAGAAAGTAAAATCAGTCTCTCCATCCAATGAGGAAGCGTTGCGTCTGGAACTTGAAATTGATAAACTGACTGATCGTGCTGTCTTCAACAAAAAGCTGAAAAATATTTTGAGCAGCGCTAAAAGCCGAGTTGAAACAAGCAGCGAACTGGTTACTGCGTATAATGACCTCAAAATCATAGAATCCATCGATCCGAACTATCCTGGTCTTTCATCCCTCATTGAAAAAGCGGCTATCCTCACAGGATTGAAACCTCCACCTCCGGATCCAGGAGAAAAAGCAAACGCCAAAAGAATGGTGAAAAACGCTCAGAATATTTTTGACAAAGGGCAATTTTCAGAGTTTAAAGGAATCCTGTCTATCCTTGAACAAGCCATGAAGCTGGATCCAGGCCTTGAAACAGTCGGGGTACTTAAAGACAAGGTGGCCATGCGTCTTGGAGGAGATACCGCGATGGTCTTGCCGAGTGTGGCAGAAGCACTGTATCGGAATGCTGTAAAGAATTTCGAAAAGGGCAATTTCATCAAAGCTCGCGCCAGTCTTACCAACCTGCTCACGGTATTTCCAGATGCTAAAACAATGAAAAAGGTTGTTGAACTCGATGCCCGACTCACCGAGATGAATCATTGATACTGCAAAAGTATTATCAGGCAACCATTGAATGATGATATTTTAATACTTTTTTATAATGGCAAATTTTTTATGCCAAAGCTACACTTAATTCAAGCGTGTAACGAAAAGGAGGTGATGTACGATGAAGAAAGCGTATAAGACTCCGCAGCTCAAGACTGAAAAAGTCGAAATCGGCGTATTCGGTCAGTATGGCGGCGGCTCGGTCGGCCCGATCGCAGTACTCAATCCGCTTTTCGGACTGTGCTGCAACTGAGTATCCTGAAAGTGGGTTGGACGATTGCGTTCAACCCCTTTCTTTTCCTGCCAGCAGGCATGCTGATGTTACTTCCTTTTCAAAATCACCCATTTCCGCGAATGCCATACCCGGACAGCGATGACAGGCGTTGGCATACTCGCACGCAACGCATTCACGCATATTCTCCTTCTTGGATACCCTTATTTTTTCTAGATATTCGTCTGGATGGTCATGCCATAATTCCTTCAATGAATTCGTTCGCAAGTTTCCTACGGGCCTTCGCCAGATCAGGCATGGATACAGATCACCAGAAGGTGAAATTCCACAATTTGTAATCCCGGCATTGCACTGAAGGATAGCTCCTCCTGCTACTTCGTCACCAGGCAGCAAACCGCCGTTTATGTATGATCCGTGCAAGTTTTTTGCTGTTTCGTAATCCAGTGCATATGCTAGCGGTGCCGGATCACCACTCATGCTGGGCAGTATGCTCAAGCTCGCATTAAAAAATGCATCCAACGAAGCTGCGAGGTCGGGCATCGATGCAAGTTCATGGACATTCTGTCTGAGTATTGAACTTTTCAGCACTACTGGAATCCCACGTTCCCGCAATAGCTTCACAGCATGCACAGTTTTATTAAAAGCTCCGGAATGACGCATGATCGCATCATGGGTTTCCGCCGTTGCACCCATCAAAGAAATTTCTACATGGTGCAGTTTGCTTGCCCACAGCAGATCGGCGGCAGCTTGATCGATGAGTATTCCATTTGTAAGCAAAAATGTAAAAAATTCACAGGCTTTGGCTTCCTGTAAAATAACTGCAAGGTCTTTCCTTAAGAATGCTTCTCCGCCCGTTAAACCAAGATTAAACACCCCTTCGGTTTGCAATTGATGTAGAATTTCAAGTACTTCACCTGTTGCAAGTTCATGTTTATCATTGTTATCAAGATAACAGTGTATGCAACGGCAATTACACCTGTACGTCAATTCAAACATCACTGAATTCAATGTGCTATTGTCGTGATATTTTTTGTAGACTGATTCCAGCAGTTTGGTCATGATCGAATTTCCAGAATTTCCTGCCTGACCATTTCGGCAAGGAAGTTATACAGATCTACCCGGGCAATACTTGGATCGACTTCAAAATCAATCAGCAGTGCATCAAGTATGTCGGCTATGGTTCGGTTACCGTCTACCTGTTCATAGATGAATCCGCCCACTTCATCCGCTACATGAATCGCTGATCCACCAGGCTTAAGGAAAAGTGTCTCATCGCC
>CAXZAJ010000407.1:0-2947 GCA_964293355.1 uncultured bacterium | reverse complement strand
GCGGTAGTTTGCCCTGCCCGCCTGCAGTTTCTGTAGAGAGCGCTCCAGCACCTGCCAGCAGGCGCCAGCATCCGGATCAACAGCGGCTGCGGTGCCGCGGGTGAACACATAGGCGGTATGGCCGGCACTGCGCTCCTGATGGCAAATTTCAGCGCCGGAGGCACGCAGCGAGGCGAGCGCGGCCTCCGCGATGGGCTGGACGACGACGATGGCGCCGCGGCCGCGCTCCGAGACGATACCCGGCAGGTCGCGCAGGAAGCGGTCCAGCACCGGCGTACCGGCCTTGGCGGGCACGTTGCACAGCACCAGATCGAAACGCTCAGCCTCGAGGCCGTCAAGGAACAGCGCATGGTCCACGGCCAGGGGAGCAACCTTGTTGCGCTTGGCGTTCCGTTCACTGAACACGCAGGCGAGCGCATCGCGATCGCGCATCTTCAGGGTTGCTCCCGGATAGCCTCTGGCGCAGGCGATGCCGAGCACCCCTACCCCCGAGCCGATGTCCACGATCGATCCGGTCGTTTCCGCCGGAACGTTTTTCGCGACTGCCTTGAGCAACAATCGGGAACCCGCGTCTATGTCAAAGGAACTGAACAGCGCGTGCGACAACTCGAAGGTCATGTCGACGCCTTTGAATTTCAACGGTACGGTCTTGTTGACGTATATATCGTATGGCTTCATGTATGAACCATACTACGCGAGCGGAGGCTGTCGGGCAAGGTGTGCTCCTGCCGCAGGTACTTCAGCGGGCCGGTTCCGTCTCCACGGCGTTTTCCTGGGATTTGAGCATCAGCACTTCATCGCTGTTGAAGATATGGTCTATGTCCAGGATTATGATGAAGCCAGCGTCACTCTTGCCGACGCCCTGGATGAACTCCGTGGAGAGGCTGGTGCCAAAGCGCGGTGCCGGTTCTACCTTGTCGGGAGCTATCTCGACGACCTCATGCACTGAATCCGCCAGTACGCCCACGACGACGGGGCCGGCGCGGCTGTCAACATCCAGCACGATGATGGCGGTCTCCTTGCCGACGGGCGTTTCTTCCATCCCGAACTTCAGCCTCAGGTCGATCACCGGAACGCCGGCACCGCGGAGGTTTATTATACCCTTCATGAAGTCGGCGGTGCGCGGCAGCTTGGTTATCCGGGTGTATTCCAGAACCTCTCGCACTTTGCGGACGGCCACCGCATACTGCTCTTCATTGAGGGTAAACGTCACGTACTGGTTGAAGGTGCTGTCTATCATCGGGCGGTCTCCTACGGTTACTGTAGCGCTCTAATGCCGCATCGTCAAATGCCAATGCTCGGCGCGCCTCTGGCCAGACGGGCATTCCGCCTGAGCTCGTCCACTCGTATCCATGAGAGGCCAAGCGCCGTTTTTCTAAAAAAGGCCTTGAATTCATCGTCGGTCGCAGTTTCAAGAAAAGAAGCCGGCACGAGACGGCCAGGCCGCTTCTCCAGGGGCAGGAACAGTGCTTCAGCGCGCTGGGCAGGGCTGGTGCCCGATTCGTCAAGGGACCAGGCACGGCGGGAATGCGGGCAGGCAGCTACACAGGCATCGCAGCCGTACAGGCGCTGGCCCCAGACAGCCCGGAGCCGTTCCGGCACTTCGCCGGCCCTGGTCGTCCAGTACTGGAGGCAGCTGTCCAGCCGTATTCCGCTGCCGTCAGTTGCGATCGCGCTTCCAGGGCAAGCCTGCACACAATCGGTGCAGGTGCCGCATCCGGAACCCGGCACCAGAGCGGTTTCAGTACGAGCCACTTCCGGTATGGGCACGCTAGTTGGCAAAGCAAAATCAGTTGGTAGAAGGAGCGCGCCAAGCAGGCACGAGGGTCCATAGGCTTTCGTCACCACAAGGCTGGAGCGGCCAAGAAAGCCCAGTCCAGCCATCACGGCAAGGCGTTTTTCTGGCAGCCTGGAGTTGACTATGGCCCTGAAGCCCTTGGCAGGCAACCCCGATTCCGCCGCGAGCAGCCGGCCCGCCCCGAGGAGCAACCGTGTGAGCGCCGCATACCGGTTCCATGCCGCAAATGCGCCTATCCGCACGAATGGCGACGTACCAGACTCAGGGTCGTGAACCGTCGGGTCGCTTGCGACAGCGTCATCTTTGGTGCGCGGATCATACGGAAACGCGACGACGACAGCGCCGGAGGATTGCAGCAGACTATAACGGTCTACTGCGGCAGCATCCGCGACGAGGGCCAGTTCTTCGAGTGCCTTGTGGTTGATGACAGCATGGACAGGCAAGCCTATGGAATGAAAAGCCGCCCCGATGGCGTTGGCGCTGGAGTCGGGGCTCAACGAACCGCCTGGGCGTCTTTGCGGGATTTCTCTATCTTCTGCATCTTGCGGTAGTATTCAGCCTGCTTGACGATCTCGCTCATGTCCTGCACGACGATCTTGTTGTCTATCAGCCTGAACAGCTTGTTGGACAGCAATTGCTGCACCACCATATTGCCCTCGTTGATGGGCAGGCCGACCATGTTGATCAGTTCCTTGGGCCCGAACTCAAACGCGTGCGAAGCTCCGTTTTTTATGGGAACCCGGTTCTTCTCAAGCTGTATGTGCAGGGCATCGTACATGCGCCCGAGTGGATCTGATATCAGGGTATTAGCCAATTGCTTGTATATGAACCATATACGTTCAGCGAGCAGTTGCGTCAACCGCGTTACTATCTGGGGCTGAGCCTGGACCATGCGCTCGAAGTTCTGCTTGTTCACCGCCAGCAGGTAGGCATCCTCGTAGGCTATGGCGCTGGCCGAACGGGGCTTGTTCTCCAGGAGGGCCATCTCGCCAAATATGTCGCCGGCCTTGAGCACCGCGAGCAACACTTCTGTATTCTCAACGATTTTGGTAATCTTGACCGAGCCCTTCTGCAATATAAAGTGCTCGGAACCGGGCCAGCCTTCGGAGAACACCATGGTGGCCTTCGCATAGAAGGCGTTGGACCCCT
>CAXZAJ010000406.1:0-2969 GCA_964293355.1 uncultured bacterium | reverse complement strand
GGCGCGGTGGTGCAGGGCGGGCAGACCGTCTACACGATAGACAAGGCCGGGCAGAAGAAGCTGATCTACCAGAGCGCCTGGCGCGACGAATCAGGCGCGGTGGCCGGTCTCGTCGAACTGTCCCTCGTGCTGCCGCCGGACATGCCCCACTTCGTGCGGGGCTAATGGCGAGCTAAAGCTTGAACCGGCCTATCTGGCCGGTCACGCGGGCAATGGCGCCCACGTTGGTGTCCACGCTCAGGCTGACGGCGCGAAACGATTCGTCCATCCGTCGAGCGTCGTCACCGATGTGCCGCGTCTCGTCCTTGATGCGCGTGGACAGTTCGCTCAGGCGGCGCATGCCCGCGATGAGGGTCTTGGCGGCATCGGTCATTTCCCGCGCGCCTGTCTCGACGGTTCCCGTAACCTGGTGCATCGATGCGAGGGCTTCGAGTACCAGCTTCGAGCCGTCAGCCTGTTCGAGCAGGGCGTTGCGTATCTCGTCCTGGTGCTGGCTCACCGCCTTGATGCGTGATGACACCTCGTCGAAGCCGGTGGAGGCCTCGCCCGCGGAGAACGCCGCCGACTCTATGGCTTTCTTCACTTCGGCGAGCCGCTGGCTCACCTCGCGGGACTGCAGTGCAGATTTCTCAGCCAGTGCGCGTATCTCGTCCGCTACGACGGAGAAACCCGCGCCTGATTCACCGGCGTGGGCAGCTTCTATGGCCGCGTTCATTGCCAGGAGATTGGTCTGCGCCGCGATGGCCGCTATGGTCTTGTTGGCGCCCAGGAGCAGGCTGGACATTTCCTGGGCCTTGTCCACCATGGCGTTGGCGGCGGCTATTTTCTGCTTGCCGGATTCAGCCGCGGCCATGAGCCCGGCATACTGGCCGTCAACCTGCTCCACGTGGGTGGCCACGGACCTGATGTTGCCTATCATCTGTTCGATGCCCGCGCTGGATTCCGAGATCATGGTGGACTGCTCGTCTATGGCCTTGTGCAGGCTCTCTATGGATCCGCCAATCTGCTCGATCGACGCGCTGGATTCCGCCACCGAGCGTGACTCTTCCTCGAAGCTGGAGCCTATGCTCGTGATGGAGCTGCCTATTCCCTGGATGGACGCGCGCATGCCTTCGGTTCCGCCTGAGAGGGCGGAACAGGTTTGGTCGAGGGTAGTCATGGAGGTGCCGATTTCAGTGACCATGCTGTGCAGCGATTCGGTATAACCGTTGAATACGTCTGAAAGCGTTCCTATGGAATCGAAGCTGAGCATGTAGGCGCGGGCTCCCAGGTCCACGTCGCCGCGGGCGGTCAGTTCCTTGATGCGGTCCCGCAGTATGGCCGTCTGCACGCGGTCCGCGCGGCGCGAGACGTAGAGCATCCAGGTACCGATGACGGCAAAGAAGCCTCCTGTTGCGAGCATGGAGGGAACATGCTGCACGAGGCCGCTGAAGGCGGGGTCGCGGAGCGCGAAGTACCGGGCAACGAAGGCCAGATGGACGATCGCGGCGGCCATGATGGACACCATGACGATGTAGTCCCTGACTTCCGCGAACCTGTCGCGTTCTCCTTGCCGGATCCGTTCCATGCGCAGCGCTTTCTTGGATTCCAGAAGGTAGCCGTCTATCAGGAGCGCGTTGAGCGTCGCCGAGACGAGGCCTTCAGTTATCTTGAAAGTCAGCGACCAGAGGAAGGGCGTGCCGCCGGGTCCTTTCCAGTCGTTCATGCCGTAGAAGACCAGGGTGCCGGCCGTCCAGAACGCCACGGTAACGACGATCAGGGTCCACGGCACGCCGAGGGCGGCCTTGCGGGCGGCGGCGTACAGTGTTTCATCCTGTGCCGCCGGGTCGTCGAGGTAGCGGAACAGGGGTTTGAGCACCTGCCTGACCGATACGATCATGAGGAGCTGCAGCACCAGGGCCATGCCGAAGACGACGGGCTTTCCAAGCGCCATGGCAGTGCGGGCCAACGGGCTTGCGTCGATGGTGATGTTGAACACGCTGCCGAAGACTTCACCGAGCGCGAGCGTGACGAGCGATATCACGATGATCGAGAGCGAAACCTTGCCGTACAGTCGCCTGGTGATGCTGGTCATGGGTACTCCTCGGTCAATGACGATTGTAGCACGCGTATCACGGTGTAAAACTACGCTTCAGTTACAGGCGGACCAGGTTGGCCAGGGCCGTGAGCATCGACGCCTTGACGGCCGCATGGCCTGTCTCGTTTGCGGCAACCGCTGCCGGATCCTGCCAGGCGGCGCTCGGCGTGGGCAGGGAGTCCGCGTCATCGGTAACCATGGAGCGGATCTGCGCTCCCGAGAACTCCAGGTGGAACTGCAGCCCGAACGTGCGGTCGCCGTACGAGAAGGCCTGGTTGGGGCATTCGGGCGTGCTGGCCAGGCGTACGGCTCCCGCGGGCAGGTCGAAGGCGTAGTTGTGCCACAGGAACCCCAGGAGCGGCCGCTCCATACCGGCGAACAGCGGGGACTTCTCGCCTGCCGCGTTGAGCTCCATGTTCCAGTAGCCGAACTCCGGCACCGGCGTCTTGTACACGCGAGCGCCCAGGAGCCGCGCCAACAGCTGGCCGCCCAGGCAGATGCCCAGGAGCGGGGTTCCCGCCTTCATTGTGGCTTCCATGTAGCGGAGCTCGTCGAGTATCCAGGGATACTTGTCGTCTTCGGTTGCGTACATGTAGCCGCCGAACACGACGACGCCGTCATACGAGCCGGGATCGGCCGGGCTGTGGCCTTCGGAGAACAGCGTGGTATCGGCACGGTGTCCGGCCGCGGCCAGATCGGCTTCAAAATTGTAGGGGGTGGCAGGCGGGCCATGCCGCACGAGCAGGTACTTCATGGCCGGGCATTATAGAGGGCTATGCGGAGTTATTTCAAGAAGAAACGCCCCCCGCCCGGGGCCGGGGGGGGGGGAAGAATAAACAAGGAACGCCTCCGCCCTCCGCCTTTGCCCGCTCCTCGGTGGCCTGGCTGTTCA
>CAXZAJ010000405.1:0-2984 GCA_964293355.1 uncultured bacterium | reverse complement strand
CCTGCTCCGCAAGACCAACCAGTTCATAGGCCTCGACAACTTCAAGGCGGTGCTGGGCGACGAGGTCTTCATCACCTCGCTGGGAAACACCCTGCGCTACGCGGTCGTGGGAGCGCCCATCGTCATAGTACTTAGTTTGGGCATAGCCCTGCTGCTCAACCGCGTCGTCCATGCGCGGGGCCTGTTCAGGCTCATCTACATCCTGCCGTACATCACGCCCATCGTCGCGGTGAGCTGGGTATGGCGCTGGATGTACCAGACCCCGCCCCTGGGCATACTCAACGCCCTGTTCTCGGCGCTCGGGCTACCGGCCGCGGATTTTCTCCTGAGCCCCGACCAGGCCCTGTACTCGATCGTGGCGGTCAATATCTGGGTGGAGCTGGGCTACTGCACCACCGTGTTCCTGGCGGGCATCCAGACCATCCCGATGGATTGCATCGAGGCGGCCCGAATCGATGGAGCCTCCAGCCGGCAGGTGCTCTTCGGCATTATTCTGCCGCTCCTCATGCCCATAACGCTGTTCCTGATGATCATGCAGGGCATCCAGTTCCTGCGCATCTTTACGCCGGTCTACAACATGTCGGCGCAGGCCATGGGCGGCCCCCTCGATTCCACGAAATCGGCGGCGCTGTACATCTACCAGACCGCGTTTACCCAGTTCGAGATGGGCCGCGCCGCCGCCGCGAGCCTGGTGCTGTTCGCCATCATCATGGCCATCACCCTCCTGCAGCTCAAGTTCTTCGACAAGAAATCCACGGAGGGCCAGTCATGACCATAGAACGAAAAATCGGCACGGTCGGCGCGTACCTGGCGCTCACGCTGCTCTCGGTCACGATGATATTCCCGTTCTTCTGGATGCTCCTCTCCTCGTTCAAGGACGCCACACAGATTTTCCAGACGGCCATGTTCCCCACGAAGCCGACGCTGGACAATTACGTCAACATCCTCTTTTCCGGCAACACCCGCTTTCCCCAATGGTTCCTGAACAGCGCTATCGTCGCCGTCTGCACCACCGCATCGGTGCTGTTCTTCGACTCGCTTTTGGGCTACACGCTCGCCAAGTTCGACTTTCCGGGCAAGAAGATCATTTTCCTGCTGATCATCAGCACGCTGATGATACCCACCGAGATGCTCGTCATTCCCTGGTATGCCATGGCCCGCGCCATGAAGTGGGGCAACACCTACTGGGGCATCATGTTCCCCGGCATGATAAGCGCCTTCGGCGTATTCCTGATGCGCCAGTTCATGACGACCATACCCAACGACCTCCTCGACGCCGCCCGCATCGACGGTATGGGCGAACTGCGCATATTCACCAAGATAGTCCTGCCGCTCGTGAGCCCGGCGCTCGCGACCCTGGCCATATTCAACTTCATAGGCAACTGGAACGCCTTCCTCTGGCCGCTGATCATCGCCTCCAAGCCAAGGATGTTTACCCTGCCTGTAGGGCTGGCCAATTTCTCGGGCGAGGCCGGCAGCGACTGGCACCTCATCATGACCGGCGCTACCGTATCGATGCTGCCGCTCATCATCATCTTCCTCATATTCCAGAAACAGATCGTCCGGGGCATAGCCATGACCGGGCTGAAAGGCTGAAACCATGCGCGTCATAGATTCACACATACATTTTCCTGAAGAGCGTATTATCGACGACGGCACGCCCCTGCCCACTGATATCGCCGCCAAAAAGCAGACCGGCTATTCCAGTGGCCGCTCGGGGGCGAGCCTTCATCCCTGGATAGACGCCGAAAAGGCGCGCTGGGAGGCTGCCTGGCGCTTTCCGGCCGCCGTTACGGTTGACCGCGCCGCCGGCGAGCGCCTGTGGCGAGCGGAAGTGGAGAAGAGGGAATACCTGAAGGCCGTCGTGTTCGTGACCGCCGGCAGCAACGACTTTGCATCGGAACTGGTCGGCAGGAACCCCGGAGCCTTCTACGGATATGCCCATCACGACCCGCTGCTGCCCGATGCCGCGCAGCGTCTGGAAAAGGCCATCAAGCAGCAGGGCCTCAAGGGCTACAAGCTCCTCGGTCCCAAAATCGACAAGCCGCTCAACGACCCGTCCTTCAATCCCCTCTGGGAAGTAGCCGCGGCAGCTGGCATCCCGGTGCTCGTGCATTTCGGCATTATGGGAGGCGCGGGCGGCATAGCTAACCACGTCAACATCAACCCCATCATCATCCATGACGTGGCCAAGCGCTTTCCCGCGCTGCCCATCGTCATACCGCATTTTGGTTGCGGCTACGTCTTCGAGACGCTGAACCTGTGCTGGGCCTGCCCCAACGTGTTCGTCGATACCTCCGGCTCCAACCAGTGGATGCGCTGGATGCCGTACCCGGTGGACCTGGCCTTATTGTTCCGCAAGTACCATGACACGATAGGCGCTTCGCGCATCATCTTCGGCACCGATTCCAGCTGGTTCCCGCGGGGCTTTACCGACGCCTACCTGGACATCCAGGTGCGTGAGATGTACGACAACGGGTTCAACGAGGACGAGGTCGACCAGGTACTGTACCGGAACATAGCCGGACTGCTCGGGATAGCCTGAACAGGCTTCACACAGCGCACTGGATCAAGGAGCTGCCATGTTTTCGCCAGTCTATACCGGGCGGGTGCTCGAACCGGCCTACCGCAACTGGAAGGCCCTGTATGCCAAAGACCTCATTGCCGTGCACAAGGCCCACCTTCTGGGCCTCGTCGCGCAGCACATAATCCCGGAGGAACGCGGCAAGCGCATAGCCGGCGCGATCGAGGCCATGGAAGCGGATTTTTCGTACCCGGCTACGATTCCGGCGAGCGTCGAAGACCTATATTTCGTCTACGAGCGGGAACTCGGCGTACGGATCGGGCCTGAGGACGCGGCCTTCCTCCACACGGCCCGCAGCCGCAACGACATGGACACCACCGTGTTCCGCATGGCGCTCCGGCGCGCCTTGTTCGAGTTCCAGGGCGAAGCGCTGGGTATGCTGCATACGCTGTCGGCGCGG
>CAXZAJ010000404.1:0-2989 GCA_964293355.1 uncultured bacterium | reverse complement strand
CCCCCCCTGCCGCGGGCTGCACCTCTCCGCGATCGCGGAGCTGCGATCCTGCGCCTCCCCGGGAATCATTCCGCGATTCGCCGCATCAATCAGTCGCCATCAGGCTTGGCCATCTCCCCATGTTCTACCCGCAATAGCCGCTACCACACGCTCTGTCATGGCCCTGAGCCTGGCCAGGGAGCCGGGGATGACCGCGCCTTGCCTCAAGTACAGCCTGCGGTTGATCTCCACCATCACAGACCACACGCGTTCGTCTTTTTGGTAGTGTGCGGCGGGAACCATGGTGCCGCTGTAGGGCCAGTTTACCCTGACGTCATAACCGGCGCTTCGGTATACCTGCACGATAGTCGCGGCAAGCCATTCCGGTGTATGAAAAGGGTCGGTACCGATGCAGATGTCGGGTCGGTTGGGATCCTGGCATTCCTCGCAGAGGCAAGGGGCGTCAGTAAAGGAATGGCCGTCTATCAGGCAGCACTGACCCGTTGATTCCAGACTGCTGTCAACAAGTTCGGCAAGTCGTCGCTGGTGCGTGTCGTAGTACTGCTCCCTGACCTTGTCCTTGAAGGCTGAATCTTCACGGAACCGCTCGCCGCCATCGGTATGGGTGTAGTAGAAGCCCATGCCCTTTGCCGCCATCGGCTCCGCTTCGTCCGGGCAGAACCGTTCCACGTCGCAGAACACGCGGGAGAAGTCCGCGCGCAGCGTTTCGATTCCGGGTACGGTAAATATCTGGTCGGTGTACCAGTCGGTGAGCTTCTCCACCTCGCCTGGAATCAGGTCCAGGCGGATGCAGCCCTCGCGTGAGGGGAACCGGGTTGAGGAGTGCGGTACATGAAAGATGATGGACGACTGGATTACAGCCGCGGGTTCGGAACTGCCCATCAAGGCCTCCGGTTTTAAAATTAATTAAAATGAACACCATCATTCTAGAATGGAAGCTGCAGTTTGAAAAGGATTATTTTGCTTGCATCACCATCTGAATCGGATACCAACCACGGTTCTGGTTAGGGGATTTGTAATCTTCATGAGAGCCTCCTGTTCGATTAAAAAAAACATTTTTTACATTGTTTTGGCATCAACGATTTGAATGGTTTTACTAACTGGAGTTTACTAAGCACAAACCGTGCCAACTCGAGATTCTGCCGTTTGCGCCACTTGCAGTCGATTGCAGTCGCTTACAACCGTGTCATGGAGTCTTATTGGCGTAACAACTGTTCCGCGGTTACGGAACTTTTGTTACGGATTGGTGATGTCGGGTGGATTTGGGTAGGAGTCGAGTGGGGGAGTTGAGGCTAAAACCCGGTTACCAGAAAATCTATCGCCGCTACAATGTCGTTCCGGTGCGCCGAGCAGTCCGCCATCAGCGGGCCGAGGTGCTTCCTGCTGATGGCCGCCATCTGCGGCGTCATCACCAGATACTCTGCGCCCTTGACCATGACCACCGGGGTCAGGTTGTGGATCAGTTTTCCATCAAGCAGGGAACGAGGTGCAAGGGGTATTACCAGGCGGGTTCCCAGGGTTTCAAGGAGCGGAGACTGCACATCGAGCAGATACGGGTACGATGATTTTGTAGCGGTGTTCGTGTTGGCATGCGCCGAAAATTGCGGCATCAGAAGGTTCTTTCAGCATCGCCGTAGCAGCCGTTTTCATCGATGAAACTGTTGTACGCGGCGATTGAATCGGCATTCTGGTCGCTCCACGCAGCCTGCAGCACTTCCTTGACCTTGGACTCCAGAGCCTTTTCCAGCACTGACGAGATGTTGATGTTGAGCTTCTTGGCCTGATCAAGCAGATCCTTGTTGACCGTGAGGTTGGTTGGTTTCTTTGATGCACTGGTATTGTAGATGGTACTCATACAAACTCCTTTGCAAGGTATGTTTATAGTGTATGCGCATATACTATAAAAGTAAAGTGATGATTATGTGCGATGCCAGTTTTCCGATTCACCATGCCTCGGCACGCTTCCTGCATGTTCAAGGGTAACTTGCACGGCTTCGGGTGGAGGGGTACTATGGTCGCTATGGCAAAAATAAAATCATTGATAGCGTTTACGGGCATGAGGGATCCATACCCCGAGGGTGATGACGAAGCGGGGCCGCTGCTGTCGTTGCTGCTGGCCGCCGACAAGGGCGGGCAGGGGTATGACGAAGCCTGGCTCCTGTGCTCAGGCGGCACCTTCCTGGAACGCGCGCGCGACCTGGAGCGCGAGGCACGCGACGAGGGTATAGCGACGCGCTTCTACCCGGTAGATTTTACGGTAAAAGACGTCATCGACTACGCGGAGATCTGGGGCCAGCTTGGCCATGGCCTCGATTCAATCAAGGAGCGTGCGGGCTCCATCGAGCGCGACTGGGTGTTCCTCCTGGATTCCGGCACGCCGCAGATGAAGACGGGGCTGTTCCTGGCTGCCCGCTCCGGTCTCTTTCCTGCTACGCTGGTGCAGGGCATACCCGCCAGGTTCGCCGGCGGCACCTACAAGACGCGCGAGGTCAGGCTGGACGGCATCCCCGAGATACGTCTATCCAGGCAACCTGGCCCCTCGCCGTTCGATATCACGATCCACGAACCGATAGTGGTCTACAGCCAGCCTGAAACTGAAATGGCTGACGCGGGGCCGGTCGTAGCTTCGCCCGCGTTCGCGGAGGCGCTCCGCAAGGCGCTGTCCGCGGCGCGGTACGACGACCCGGTTCTGATGCTCGGCGAGACGGGTACCGGCAAGACCATGCTGGCCCGGCGCATCCATCAAGGCGGTGCCCGCGCGGCAGGCCCCTTCGTCGAGGTGAACTGCTCGGCGATTCCGGAGAGCATGGCGGAGAGCGAACTGTTCGGGCACGTCCGTGGCGCGTTCACGGGAGCGGAGAAGGCACGCTCCGGCAAGTTCCGCGCGGCGCAGGGCGGCACACTGTTCCTGGACGAGGTGGGCGACCTGTCCATGGACCTGCAGGCCAAGCTCCTCAAGGCCACCGAGGATCGTTCCGTGACGCCCATG
>CAXZAJ010000403.1:0-3003 GCA_964293355.1 uncultured bacterium | reverse complement strand
TGCCGGGGGCTCCCGCGGGGCGGAGCCCCCCCCCGCGCCGATCCCGCGGCCCCCCACAGGCATAGTCGTCTCAGGGGGACTGTGGTGCCTTGACGGATCAGTTCAGGTTTTTACGTTGGGTAGGAAGTGCAGCGCTAGGCTATGAAGGTTCCCATGCCGTAATTGACGCCTGTCTCTTTTGTGTTCGGCCGGACTCCTAATTAGCTTGCGTTCTGCTTGTTCAGCACGTAAAATAACGCCCATGATTCAAAAAGCATATAATGAAGCAATTAAAAGACTTGTAGCCCTCGGTGGAACAGATGAGGGGTTCTATGTCTTGGCCTTGCATGCATTTGTGGAAGGCTTCTGCAATTCCCTAAAGCCGGGTTTTACCTATTACGCCAACTTCAACGAGGTCATAGATTTCCTTCTTGAGCAGCTTGAGCGCAGGGGTGGGCTCCAGGCGGATGGGCGGCGCTCGCTGATCAGGCTGGCCAAGGAGCATGACCTCGGAAACAGGGTCAGGCACCAGTTCAGCGTGCTGACAGCGGATGAAGCCATTGCCGCAACGCATAACTTCCTCGGATTTTGTGCAGCGTTTTCAATAAGCGATCCAGGGTTGGCTGAACTGAAAGCCGCACAGGGGTTGTGGGAAAAGCGCTCGGCTCCGATAGAAATCATCCGTGAACTTGAGAAAACGCGATCATTGCTGGCTGGCAAGGAGCGGAGCGAGCTCGCGCTGCAGGACCAGCTGGCTGCCTTTGCAGACGTGGAGCGAAGGCTTCGGGAGATCAGCCTGACAGCCGATGAAGCCGAGCGCGAGCTGGCTCGATCGAGGGAGACGGCTTCAAAGCGGGATGTAAAGGTCGATGAGCTCAGGAAGCGGTTGAACGACACTGCACGAGAACGCGACAAGGTGCTTGCTGAACTCGAAGGTTACAAGGATCTGGGCACATACATAGAGTATCTCGAGCGGTTTACTGCGTATACGCGAACCCGCTTGGATTACGAGCGGAGCGTTCTGTTGCTCAGCCAGGAACAAGCAGATGCCGTCCATGCGATACGTGATCGTGGTGATTACGCGATACGGGGCAGTGCCGGAACCGGAAAAACGCTCGTATTGCTGCATGCCTTGGAGCATCACATGGAGGAGGCTGGTTCTCCTCAGCAGGAAACGCATGGCAAGGTAATCCTTCTTACGTATACGAACACGCTCGTCAAGTACAGCCGTTACCTGTCTGGAATAGTGGGTCGGCATGGTGCGGTTCCCCACGTGGCAACGGCTGATTCGTATCTCCTTGGATTGTTGCGCTCGGAAATACCTGGAGCCTCAATCGACTTCAACGCTCCCCGCAACATCATTTCAGGGTACAACACGACTTCGTTTTTCTCCGATGATGAACTCGCCGTCGAGATAGAAGAAGTGATATGGGGCAACCTTGTGAGTCGCGAGGAGTATCTGGAGAAGCATATCCTCAGGAAGGGAATGAAACAGCCGCTCGGCAGGCAGCAACGGGAAATCGTATGGGCAATCCAGATTCGGCTGCGCGATGCGCTAGTTGCTTCGAAGAAGCTCTCACGGAATCTTGCGGCCATGGAACTGGTCTCACGAGCCGGAAATGAGCAAAATCCGTCCGCTTCAGCCAACGTAGACAGGATTTACATAGATGAGGCTCAGGATCTTCCCACCGCGATGGTACGGCTGATGAAGCTGAGGTCGCGCTTCGGGCTTGTTCTCGCCGTTGACGATGGCCAGTCAATATACAAGGTAGGATCTCCATATTTGCGGGCTGGTTTGATGGTAGCCGGACATACCAGGACCCTCAAGGTGAACTTCAGGAATACACGCCAGGTGCATGAGTTCGCCGAACGCCTACTCGCGTTCAACCAGACATCGGACTCAGGCATTGCGGGAACCATGATGGAACGCAAGGATTCTTCTTCTTCCCGGGAAGGGCCGGTTCCCGAAGTGGTGAAGGCTGCCACCGAGCAGGCACTCCTCGCAGCGCTCGTGCGGTATGTCCAGTTGGCTACGGGGCGGCTCGGCTATGATCCTGAGAACATTGGTATACTCGCCCCGTCGAATGCAACGCTTGACCGGATCAAGGATAGCCTCAGCCGGGTTGGCATAGAGTCGGTAGGCATACGCGATGATGATTTTGAATTCAGCAAGCCGGGAATCGTCCGGCTGGCTACCATGCACTCGAGCAAGGGAATCGAATTCCCGGTGACCATGGTGTTCGTTCCGACACTCATCGATGCGGACGAATATGATGAACGCAGCATACGGTTGCTCCAGAGAAACCTTTTGTATGTTTCAATCACGCGTGCAATGGATTACGCGGTGATACTCACTCTTGATAATTCTATAAATCCTGTGCTGCAGGAACTGTGCTCATTGGTTTTGTAGTCAATCTCATTTCAATCGTACCGAGGTCATCATGAATATTTTTGAGACCAGAAAAGAACTAGTCGCTGATTACAGGAAATATGTGCAGAGTTTCGTCGAGGTCGCTGATCCACGGATAAGCGAGAAGGTGGCGATGCACTTTGAGGAAGGCGAGCTCTGGCCGGAGCCGCTGCTGCAGCTCAACCCCAGCTTCGAGGCTGGCGGTACCATCGATGAACTGGTTGATGAAGGTGTTCTCGATGTGGCTTGCCGATCGATATTCCGCGGAGGCAAGACAAGCGAGAATCCCACCGGAAGAACCATGCGCCTTCACCGGCACCAGGACGAGGCCATCCGCATCGCCCGCAAAGGCGTAAGCTATGTGCTTACGACCGGTACCGGGTCAGGGAAAAGTCTTGCGTACATTATCCCCATCGTCGATCACATCCTGCGGAGTGGCACTGGAAAGGGTATCAAGGCTATCGTCGTCTACCCGATGAACGCTTTGGCCAACAGCCAACTCGGAGAGTTGCAGAAGTTCCTGTCGCCAGGGAATGAGAAAGCTGCTGTGAGTTTTGCGCGATATACGGGGCAAGAGAGTTCCGACGAGCGTGATGCGCTACTGAAGAACCCTC
>CAXZAJ010000402.1:0-3004 GCA_964293355.1 uncultured bacterium | reverse complement strand
GCAACCGGAGCGCGTCTGCCGGAAGCATCGGGCTCTCCGAGCGTCATCTCGCGGACGCGCAGCACGGGCAGTTCGCCGCCCGAGCCGGGTGTCATGCGTTCGGGCAGCGACAGCTCGGCATAGTCAGCGCCGTCTGCCAGGGCCGCCTCGAACTCCTCGCGGTCTGCGGGCATCTCGGCAAGCGTACGGCGGTACAGGATGCTGACTTTTGGCTTGCCGGGCAAGCGGGCGGCCACGCGGGCGGCGTCCATGGCGGTATTGCCGCCGCCGGTTATCACCACCGACTTGAAGCCGTCGTATTCGCCCGTGCCTTCGTGCGCGGCGCCAAGGAATTCCAGGGCGTCCGCAACGCGGATGCCGGAGCCTTCAAGCGGCAGGTCGCGCGGCACCGGAGATCCGGTTGCTATGATTACGGAACTGTAGCCATCTTTCTTCAGCGCGGCGAGGTCCACCGTGCCGGAGTGCCCGAATTTGAACTCGGCTCCCAGCGCCTTGATCCTGTCTATGTCCTTGGCGATGTCCTCGCGGGAAATGCGGAAGGCCGGAATCACGTTGGCCGGCACGCCGCCGGGACCGGATGCGGTGTCGAACACCGTAACCGGGTAGCCCTCGAGCGCCAGGTAGTGCGCGGCGGCCAGGCCCGCGGGGCCGGCGCCGAATACGGCAGCCTTGCCCTTGCCGGCTATAGTCTGCTTTTTCGTTGCCGGTATCGTCGCGGCGCGGGCGCAGGCCAGCTTCATGTCGCGTATTTCAACCGAGCCCTCGTAGTCCACGCGGGAACAGACGTACATGCACTGGTGGTCGCAGAGAACTCCTGTGATGTGCGGCAGCGGATTGTCAGCCAATACGATCGACAGGGCTTTTTTTGCGTCACCGGCGGCGAGCGCCTTCATGTAGGCCGGCGGCTTCTGGCCGGCGGGGCAGGCCTCGATGCAGGGCGCGGAGAAGCAGTCCGTCAGCGGGAGGCTCTTCTTGATGCGCGTCTCGCCTTTCTTGTAGTCGCCGCGGTACGCCGGGTCCTTGAGGGCGGCTTCGTGCAGGGCCGCGAGACGGGCTGGATCCGGGCTGGCCGGAACTCCTGCGTCGAGGGCTCGGACGGCTTCGCGGGCCATCGGCTCCAGGCGCAGGTATCCGCCCGGCTTGAGTATGTCGGTGGCGACCGTCAGCGGGCCGAGGCCGGCAGCGAGGCAGTCGAACGCGTTGTGGGCGCTCGCGCCGCCGCAGTACGAGAAGGCCGGCGGGTTGGGCATGGCCGCGGCGAGTTTTGCCGCGAGGCGGGTGGTTATCGGGAACAGCGCGCGACCGGACATGTAGCGCTCGCCGCCTGGCATGCGGCCGCCGTCGTTGACGTTGGCCAGCGTGTTGGAAAGTTTGACGCCGAAGCGCACGCCCTTGGCCGCGGCCTTGCCCCGGAGCGAGGCTACGAGGCCCAGCGCCGCGTCAAACTGCAGGTCGTGCTCAAAGGTGGGGCGCTTTACGATGATGCGCTGCCAGCCGGTGGTGTCCAGGATGCCGCGCACTTCGTCGTATCCAAGGAGTGTCGGATTGAGTTTTACGTACGCGTCGAAACCTTTTTCTTCTATTAAATAGGCACCGATCCGCTCTATCTCGGCAGGTGGGCAACCGTGCATGGTTGACAGTGTAACCGAGTGTATCGGGGCCGTCGGCATGGCCCGAACGGCCGCTCGGGCGCGGGCAGCCCCGGCAGCGCCGAAGGCAGTCTGGAAGGACTGCGCGTCAACGGCCAGTTTCGCTTCGGCCAGAGCGGTTTCCCAGATCGGAGTGCCAGCGGGCGAGCGCATGCCTTCTATGAACGCGTCCATCCTGGCACCCTTGATGCCGTCGAGCGTGTAGCCCAGGGACATGTTGAACATCAGCTCGCCGGGCTTCTCGCAGAGGGCGGCACGGAGTATCTGCACCGCGATCCAGGCGCGCAGGTATTCGGCACGTGCCTCGTCGAGCAACAGCTCGGTGGACCACTCCACGTTGTGGCCTTCATCGAGGGCGTCGATGCAGGGCTTCTCGATGTCCAGCCTGTCGTTCTCCTGCACGGTCTTCAGCTCGAATACCCTGGAGCCGGCCAGCCATGCGGCCACGATGTTGGGTGCGATCTGTGTATGCGGGCCGGCAGCGGGGCCGACGGGCAGTCCTATGGTCGCTCCGTTGACCTTGAAGCCGGGAGAGCGCGCCTCGATGTCGAGTACCCGCCTGACCAGGGCTCCAGGAATATCGTAGGCGCCGTCCCTCGCGGCCCATTCGCCAACGATCCGAGCCATCAGCTCGCTCATCGGCAGTGCTTTCATGATCTTGCTCACCGGTACCCCCATCGTAGTTGTTTTCCGTATCCTGCCTCGGCGGTGATGCCGGAGGCCTCGTTCCATACTGTCTTGCCCCGCACCATGGTCCGGGTAACGGCACCGCTCAGGGTCATGCCCTCGAACGGCGTTATCTTGCCCTTGCTCAGCAGTTCTGTTCCCTTGACGGTGTAGCGACCGCGCGGATCGACGAATACCAGGTCCGCGTCCATGCCGACCCTGATGGCGCCTTTTCGCCCGTCGAGCCCAAACCGTTTTGCGGCACCGCCGCTCGTGGCCCTGAGAAACGCTTTCAGCCCCAGCCGGCCTGTCTTGTAGCCATCTGAATACAGGTACGGAAACAGCGTGCCCGTGCCGGGTATGCCACCGTAGTCGCTCCAGATCGACCCCGTGTGTTTCTCCTCCACGGGAGCCGGCGCATGGTCGCTGGTTACATACACTATTGCCGCGGGTGCCATAATGCGCCACAGTTTTTCACTCTGGCCCCTGGCCTTGACGGGTGGAGCCGTCTTGAGCGCTGGACCCTTGTCCGCAAAGTCATCGCGGGAAAACGCGAGGTAGTGCGGGCAAGTCTCGCTGGTGGCTCCAGCCGCGGCCAGCGCCTCGGCCGCTTCTGCCGTACCCACGTGGGCCACGTGCAGGGTGCCTTCGTGGCCCTTGGCCCGCGCTATAGCCGAGGCCACCGCGGG
>CAXZAJ010000401.1:0-3013 GCA_964293355.1 uncultured bacterium | reverse complement strand
TTGTGTTCCCTTGCACGAAGAAGCCCCCGTCTGTTCGACAGGGGCTTCTGTTTTCACTGGATGCTATCAGGACTAGGCCTTGGAGATGACAATCCTGTTTTTCTTGATGCCTTCCTGGATGAGGTCAACACGCAGTTTGTCGTACCACATGAAGTCAAAAGGCTTTTTGCTCCGGACAGTATACTTTACAGCCGATTCCAGATCATCGCGGCAAGCTTCGCATAGATCGAATTCTCGTATGTGAAAAAAAGTCCTCGAAGGATACGGGTCTAATACTTCTTTCTTGCAGACATCGCAGAACAAATGCTTCATACTGGATCTCCTCGATTGCGGTCGATGATTATGATTCTATAGTATACGGATTGTATTGTCGAGTGGAATAGCGTGTGCGGCATGAAACGGAGGCGCCTTGAACAAGTCTGGATTCTGCATAGATGCAATCACGTATGGATCATCCAGCGTGCTCATAATTGCCGAAATTGGCACGGGACATGGCGGAGACGTGGTAAAAGCCTGTGACCTGATCGATGCCGCCGTGGAGTCCGGAGCTGATTGCGTCAAATTCCAGCATGTGTATGCAGCTGAGATAATTCATACGGCAACCGGACTCGTTCCACTCCCGGGTGGGCTTACTCGCCTGTACGACACCTTCAAGGCTCTTGAAACCGGTCCGGATTTCATGGCGCGACTCAAGGAGCGGGTGGAATCTCTGGGAGCACTTTTTCTCTGTACCCCTTTTGGATTGAAGAGTGCACGGGAATTGAGGGATATCGGTGTTCATGCCATGAAGATCGCCAGCCCAGAACTGAACTATGCCCAATTGATCGATGAACTGGCGTCGTACGGTCTGCCAACCATCCTTTCGAGCGGTGTCTCCAGACTCGCAGACATCGAGAACGCGTTTGGACCTTTCAGTCGGGCCGGAATCCCCACGGCACTGCTGCATTGCGTTACCGCATATCCGGCACCTGAAGCCGACTACAATCTGCGTGTGCTCGAGGCCTTGTCAATGTTGTTCGGTATGCCGGTAGGGGTCTCGGACCACTCCGTTGATCCACGTATCGTCCCGTCTCTGGCGGTAGCCAGCGGTGCCTGCATCCTGGAAAAGCATTTCTGCCTCTCGCGTAACGACGATGGCCTGGATGACCCGATCGCGCTTCCTCCCCATGATTTCAGGCATATGGCCACGGTTGTGCGTCATACGTCGCGACTGGTTGATGAAATCGGTTCTGCTGCCACCATCAATGCGCTTGGAAACGAATACGGTACTGCCAGGGTTGAAGCGGTCCTTGGGGATGGATGCAAGCGACTCGCGCCGAGCGAAGCTGCCAATTACACGCGAACCAACCGTTCAATTCATGCGAGGCGACACATCGCGCGAGGAGAAATCTTCAGCGCTGACAATCTGGCCATACTGCGCACAGAAAAGATACTCAGGCCTGGGCTGGAACCACGTCACCTTTCGGTCGTGCTCGGGCGTCATGCATCCCGCGACATTCCCGACGGTGAAGGTGTGGAATGGGCCGACCTGGGGGATTTCTAAACCGCGGGTAGCTTCTCGAGCAAACCAGCTCAGCCAAAAACGACTATGGTTTTGCCGTGCCCGCCCTCTTCCGGGCGGGCATAGTGGAAATCCTTTATTCCAGGATACCGTGCCAGCGTTTCTTTGACGCCTTGCTGCAATACGCCCTCGCCCGTACCGTGGATTATGGAAAATCCTGTCAGCCCCTCCATGGTGGCTGCGTCCAGTTGGCGCTCGAGTGCCGCTATGGCCTCGAGCAATCTGAACCCACGCAGGTCCAGTTCTATGACCGCGCGGTTGGATCGGCTGGAACTGGATTCTATCGATACGGTCGGAGCTTTCTGTTCGAGTTCTACGGTTGACTCGAGATCAGCTTCATCTACAGTCAGTCGGAGCGCATCGGTCTCCACGAGCCATTTGCCACCCTTGACCGCGCGAAGCACCCTGCCCCGCCTCCGGGCCGGCAGTACGAGCACCGCCGAGCCTTCGGCGATGGCCGCCAAGGGCCTGGAACCTGCTTTCAGATCACGTTGCTGAAGCCTCGCGTTGCGGTCGGCAGCCTCTACCCGGACCTCAAGGTCTGCCAGGAACTCTTTGACTTCCTGGGTTTTTGCCTTGGTCAATTCGCCTTCTCGTACTTCCCGAACCAGGTTTTCCAGGGTTTTCCGGCTCTCTGCCAGGAGCGTCTTGAGTTCGTACACACCCTGCGTCCGTAGCTCGGATTCCTTCTGCTTGAGCTGGAGTTCCTTGAGGTCAGCCTTGCGCTGTTCCTCCATCGCATCGCGGAGCCTGCGTTTTTCTTCGTCGCGGAGCGAATCAAGCTCGCGGTGCTTGTCTGACAAGCCGCGGATGAGCGCGGAAATGTCGGTGCGTTCTTCGCGGAGATATTTCCCGGCTCCGTCAACAACCTCGTCCGCTACGCCATTTTTTCGCGCGATGTCGAGGGCGCGGCTCTCGCCTGGTATGCCCATGAGTATGCGGTACGTCGGAGAGAGCGTGTCCTTGTCAAAGTCAACCGAGGCATTGAGTACGCCTTCTTTTGTGTACCCGAAATTCTTCAGAATACCGTGGTGCGTCGTGACGAGGGTCAGTGCGCCTCGGTCGATGAACAGGTCCAACAGGGCCATGGCTATGGCACAGCCTTCTTCCGGGTCGGTGCCCGAACCCAACTCGTCCAGAAGGACGAGGCTGCCGCCTGTGGCTCCCTCGACGATTGCCGAAATGGCTTTCATGTGTCCGGAGAATGTTGACCGCGACTGGTCCATGGACTGCTCGTCGCCAATGTCCGCCCATACGCCGTCAAAAACCGGTAACGCTGAGCCATAGGAGGCCGGAATAGCCAGTCCAAACTGGTTCATCAGCGCAAAGAGGCCTGCTGTCTTGAGGGATACCGTCTTTCCGCCGGTATTGGGACCGGTGACTATGAGCGTGCGCGCGCCGGCCGGCATGCGCAGGTCTATGGGCACGGCTTTTGGGCCAAGAATGGGGGGT
>CAXZAJ010000400.1:0-3028 GCA_964293355.1 uncultured bacterium | reverse complement strand
TTCCGAGACCGCGCCCCCCCGACCTTGCCGTCCCGCCCCGGGGGAGGGGAGGGGATTGTATAGAGCCGCGCACCCATGCGCGGTCAAGAGCCCGCGATCTAGCCGATCAGTCTGTTAATTCTGACGACGAAGTCTGCGGGATCCTTGAGCGGCGCGCCTTCCACAAGCAGGGCCTGGTCCAGGAGTACGCGGGCAACGTCGGCGGCGAGCGCCTCGTCATCGGAGGCCGCGAGCCTGGTCACCAGCGAGTGGTCGCCATTGACCTCGAGTATCGGCTTGACGTCAAAGTCGCCAGCGCGGCCCATGCTCTTCATGAACTGCTGCAGCTGCAGGCTCGGGTCATCCGCATCCACGACGATGCATGACGGGCTGTCGGTGAGCCTGGCCGAGAGCCTGACGTCCTTGACCTCGTCTCCGAGGGCTTTCTTGAGCCGCTCGATGACGGGCGCCAAGTCCTTGTCCTTTTTCTCGTCGCGCTTTCCTTCGAATTCCTTCTCGGCGCCGGCGCGGTTGACGGCCTTGAGTTCCAGGTCGCCGTACTTGCCCACCATCGGCATGACCAGTTCGTCTATCTCGTCGGGGCAGAGGAGCACCTCGACGCCCTGCTTGCGGTACATCTCCAGGAGCGGCGACTTGCGCAGCCTGTCCTCGGAGTCGCCGGCGATGAAGTAGATGGCCTTCTGTTCGCTGCCCATCCGTGACTTGTAGTCGGCGAACGAGGTCCAGCCGTCAACCGAGCTGCTCTTGAAGCGCACCAGGTCCATGAGCGCTTCGCGGTTGGCGTAGTCGCCGTAGAGGCCTTCCTTGAGCGGGCGGTTGAACTCGGTTATGAACGCGGCGTACTTGTCCTTGTCGCTGGTGGACAGGTCCTTGAGCTCGGAGAGGACCTTCTTGACCGAGGCGTTGCGGATGGAGCTCATCACGCGGTTCTGCTGGAGTATTTCGCGGCTGACGTTGAGGGGCAGGTCTTCCGAGTCTATGACGCCGCGGACGAAGCGCAGGTATACCGGCAGCAGTTCCTTGTCGTCGTCGGTTATGAACACGCGGCGGACATAGAGCTTTACGCCGGGCTTGTAGTCTGCATGGAACAGGTCGAAGGGAGCCTTGGCCGGTATGTAGAACAGCGTCGTGTACTCGATGGTGCCTTCAGCCTTGGTGTGCATCCAGAACAGCGGGTCTTCTTCGCTGTCGGATATGTTCTTGTAGAATTCGATGTAGTCTTCGCTCTTGAGGTCGGACTTGGACCGGCGCCACAGGGCCTGCGCGCTGTTGATCTGCTCGTCCTTGTGGATCTTGCTGTCCTTTTTCTTGCCCTTGTCGTCGTACTCGTCCTCGTCGTAGGAGAGGCGTATGGGGTAGGCCACGTGGTTGGAGTACTTCTTGACCAGTTCCTCGAGGCGCCAGCGGCTGAGGAATTCGCGGCCGTCGTCGTTCATCGTGAGGACGAGCGTGGTGCCGTGGCCGTCGCGGGTGCCGGGCTCGAGCTCGTAGGAGCCCTTGCCGTCGCTCTTCCAGACCCAGGCACCGTCCTGGCCAGCCTTGCGGCTCGTAACGACGACGCCGTCGGCCACCATGTAGCTGGCGTAGAAGCCCACGCCGAAGCGGCCGATCAGGTTGGAGTCCCTGCGCTTGTCCTCGGCCATGGCTTCCAGAAAGCGCTTGGTGCCGGAGCGGGCGATGGTTCCGAGGTTCTCCACGAGGTCAACCTCGTCCATGCCTATGCCGTTGTCGGCAATGGTCAGGGTACCGGCTTCCGCGTCAAAGCTGATGGCTATGGAGGGTTCGAATGCTATGGACTTGTACGCGTCGTCGGAGACGGTCAGGTACTTGAGCTTGTCTATGGCGTCTGAAGCGTTGGAGACGAGCTCGCGCAGGAATATCTCGCGGTGCGAATAGAGCGAGTGGATGATGAGTTGCAGAAGCTGTGTTACTTCTGCCTGAAACTGGTGTACGGCCATCGGAGAATCTCCCGTGGGTGATAAGGATGAAGTTTAGGGTGAATGTAACGAAGAACGAGCCTCGTCGGCAAGTGCGCGGTGACTGTCTTTCAGCGCGGCTTGCTCTCAAAGACATACGGCGTACCCTGCTGGACAAAGCCCCTGAAGCCGTATTCCAGCGCCTTTGCGGTGTAGTCTTCAACCTTGTCGCCGTAGTGCATCAGGTAGGTGATGGCCTTGAGTGGCTCGGGTAGCTGCTTCAGTTCCTCAAGGGACGCATGGACGCCACCCGTGTACAGCTGGCAGTCGTGGAATATGGCGTCCAGGGTGTAATGCTGTGCCAGAAAATCGAACATGTCGGGGTCGAAGCGGGTGTCGCTCGTAAACAGGATCCGGTCGTCGATGACGACGCCATAACTTGGCGATGACGAGCGCCAGGTCGGAGCGGAATCGGGTATGTGTTTTGTCCTGAACATGGCTAGCTTGACGGACCCGATCCGGGTCTCGCATAGTTGCCTGTCGGCGCCGGCTACGGGAACCATCTCCGCGGATTCCCAGAAATCATCGAAGCGCAGGTACTTTCCGTCTACACGCTCGTTATATGAAGCCCCGCCTTTCAGCGAATGTTTCCAGAGGAATTTCCGGTAAGCCGGCGGCGCGACCATCGTCGTTTTACGTTTGGCCATGTAGCGGTTGATCAGCATCACTTCCTCGAGGCCGCCGATGTGGTCGGCATGCGAGTGGGTGATGAGGTAGGTGTGGATGTTGACGACTGAGAGGCCGAGGGCGGCCAGGGCTTCCGGAGTCCTGGATCCACAGTCTATGAGCACATGATCATTGCCTTTTACTATCAGAGCGTTGTTTTGATAGAATTTCTTTGTAAATGCGTTGCCAGCACCGATAAATAGAAGTGAAAGCGATGTGTCGCCGCGGGTGAGGATCCTGTCCGGGAGAGCGACTTCAGGTTGGATGGTAGTATTTTTGCTCATCGTTGTGAGTATACTATACCATGCCAATTGTATTTATCAAAAAGGTACACTGCTGTCCGGTTTATCTGATTTAGAATAAAAATAGCTTGTATTTTTGCCCTT
>CAXZAJ010000399.1:0-3031 GCA_964293355.1 uncultured bacterium | reverse complement strand
GGTCCGCCCCCCCGGCCAGCAACAATTGTTATCGGGGACGCCCCCCGCGACCGCAGCCCCGCACTTTCCAACGGAGACATAATGGCCGATGAACCGGGGCTGGTTGCCGCCCTTCTGGATAAGATACGTGATGATTCCGCACGCACGGCACTGACTCCGGCCGCAGATCTGGCATCGCTGGTGCCTGACGGAACCGATTCGGTTGCCCTGCTCGAGGAAAGCGCCGAAGCCGACATCAAGATGATGCGGGGTACCCGCGACCGTTACTATTTCAGCGAGTTCTCGATGACCGAGTCGTATGCCAGGCATCTGTATCGACTCGCGGAGAAGGATCCGGTACGGCTCATAGCGGATACCACACGCGACGAGTCCAAGACTTATCCCCGGCCGACTCCTGTATCGACGTTTGATGATTCCCCGTTTTCAATGACCAGCCTGGAAATAAACGCCGCCATCTCAAAAATGGCATTCGACCCGGAATATGCCGACATCCGCACCGTACACGCATCCAATGGTGATGCCTACCTGTATTCAACCACCTACCTGTCCGAAGCCCATGCGTCAGGACTCCCCGAATGGGCCTCTGTGGGCGAGAAGGAAAATCCGTGAGCGAAAACGGATACCCACTCGCGCAGGAAACTCCCGTGGAGCTGGTCGCCAACGGCCAGCGCATCGCGGTGCTCATGTGCACGCCCCAGAACCTGGATGATCTGGCCGCAGGGCACCTTTTTACCCGTGGCATGCTTACCGATCCCGATCGGGTGCTCTCCATAGGCGCCTGCGCAGACTTGCGCGTGATGTCGGTTACGGCACCGGGAGCGCTGACGGCTGACAGGTTCGGCCTCGGCCAGGTGATAGCCTCGGGTTGTGGCTCGGGGTCGGTTCTGGCCGAGGCCGCAGCGCTCGGTACAGTTCCACCAGGTTTCAGCGTTGCGCTCGATGACCTGAAAACCTGGTCACGCGCCATGTTCAAGGCGGCGGTACTGTACCGCCAGACCGGCGGCATGCATTGCGCATCGCTTGCGTTGCCCGCTGGAGCCGCCCTGCCCACGGGGCCAGCCGCGGAGCTTTCCATGGAAAACGTACCTCCAGGATCCTCGTATTTCGTGGTCCGGGAAGACGTTGGCCGGCACAACGCCGTGGACAAGGTCATAGGCCGCGGCTTCAGGGACCGGGCGGACTTTTCGTCGGCATGCATCCTGACGAGCGGACGCATCGCCGCCGACATGATCCTCAAGGCCGTGGCAGCGCGCGTGCCGGTCGTCGTCTCTCGCAGCATACCTACAACGACCGCATTTGAAATAGCACAAAGCGCGGGGGTGACCATCGTCGGCCGTATCGGCGATGAAGCTCCTTTCGTGTATACGAGTCCGGACAGAATCCGGTTATAATGGAAGAAACGGGTGTTACCGCATAAAGGGTACCCGGGAAGGAATTGTCATGTTTGGAAGAATAGGGCCCATGGAGCTCATCCTCATCCTCGTTATCGCCCTGATCATTTTTGGGCCAAAGAAGCTGCCTGAAATCGGCAAGGCCGTTGGCAACGCCATCAGGGAATTCAAGAAGCACTCGAGCAAGGTATCCGATGATCTTGAGGAAGCCGTATCGGGCGCCAACGAAGAGCCCAAGATAGAGAGCGCCAAGAAGTCCAAGGAAGACCCTGTCACCAAGAAGAAGTCCTGAGCAGCCTGCCAGAAAAATCAGCCCCACACCCGGAATAGAATCCAGGCGTGGGGCATTGAATGGACACCGCAAACCAATGCAAGAAAAGACCATGACCTTCTGGGAGCACGTGGCTGAACTGCGCACGCGACTTCTCGTCTCGGCAGTTGCCCTCATCGCAGGCATGATAGCCTGCTTCTTCTTCGTTGGACCGGCGGGCAGATTCATCATGAAGCCGGTCGGTGACATGCAGTTCATCTACCTGTCACCGCCTGAGCTTTTCATGTCCTATGTGAAAATTGCTTTGCTTGGCGGGCTCGTGCTCGCGTCACCGGTGATCCTCTTCCAGATATGGCTGTTCGTGCGCCCGGGCCTCTCGGGCAGGGAACGCTTTTCCCTGATCGTCGGACTGTTGTTCGGCGTCATCTTTTTCGTGGCCGGCGCGGCCTTCTCGTTCTTCGTCATCGTTCCGTTTACCATCAGGTTTTTTCTGCAGTACCAGAACGACGCCATAAAGGCCATGTTTTCCTTCTCCGAATACATCGGGTTCGTCAGTTCCATGGTGCTGTCGTTCGGTGCTGCCTTCGAGTTGCCCATCGTCATATCGATACTGGCAGGGCTCGGCATCGTTACGGGCACGGGGCTAGCACGGGTACGCGGCATAGGCATCCTGCTCATCTTCATAGCGGCTGCGATCATCACCCCGCCCGATGTGGTTTCCCAGATACTCCTGGGCGTGCCCATGATGCTGCTCTTCGAGTTGTCCATACTTCTGGCCAAGGGGCAGGAAAAGCGCAGGGCCAAGAGGCTCGACCTCGAGGACTGAACCCGCGGATCCCAGCCCGCGAGTTCAGTCTGGAGTTCTGGCCCCGCGTTCGATCAAAGCTTGAACAGCAGCTCTTCGTAGGTGGGCAGGGGCCAGGCTTTCTTTTCAACAAGCTTTTCAGCCGTGTCGACTTTTGTCCTCAGAACCGACATTTGCGGCACAACCTTTTCACGATAGGCTTTTGCCTGCGGCAGGCCGTCAGCTATTTCCTGCGCATCGACGAGGACCCGCTCCAGCCTGTCAGTTTCGTCGTACACTTCTCCGGCAAGTTCCGCGAGTCGTTTTGCACGCTTTTCTAGTGTCGCGCTTGCAGCACCTATGGCGGCTAGCGAACCGGCATCACGGGCCATCGATGCAGCAAACGTTGCCATGGCTGGAATCAGTATGGGCCTTGCCATGTCCCCCATGACTCCTGCTTATATGTTTATCTGGTTTGAATTACCAGAGAAGCATGTATTAGCTAATTATGCTCAAATGGTTGCTGGTATAGATAAGACAACTACTAGAGGTGGTTCTTATGTATTGAATAGGTATTATGTTGAG
>CAXZAJ010000398.1:0-3038 GCA_964293355.1 uncultured bacterium | reverse complement strand
CCATGAAGGTGCGCCTGCCGGGCAGTGACTGGAAGCTGTTCGTAGCGGGTGAAGGTTTTGTCGTTGCATCGGGTGCATCGTTCGATGTCGAGGCAAAGGCCGACGTCGCGTACATCTGCCGGTACCGCTGATCCGTCGTCGGGCGCCTGATAGCATCGGTGCCTGACCTTCGCAGCCTTTGAACATAGGAGGTATGAAAAGCTTTTTCTGTCAATTCGTTCATGCACCATAGTCGAGCATCAAAGAAAATATCAAAGTACCGAGGAAAAAATTTTGAAAGCTCATAAAATGATCATCGGATTGGCATGTATGCTGGCATGCCTCGTTCCTGTCCTCGCCGTCGACGAAGAACCTGGCCTTCCTGGAATACAGGGCGTATTCATGGCTCATGATGGCAGCCTCATGGATTCCGTGCGGGTTCTGCTCTACGATTCCAGGCGAATCAAAGTCAGCACCATGCTCACCGGTGATGACGGTTCCTTCAGGTTTTACGGGTTGCGGCCTGGCGTGTACTACCTCGAGTGCGTGCGATCCGAAGCGCTGTCTGTGTGGTACGGAGGTGCGACCGGCGAACCCGTTGTTGTTGGTACCTCGATGGTTACCGTGGAGATCGTGTCGCCGCGATAGAGTGCGTGGGCCGAGCCGGGACCCGGGTTGCCGCCCGTTCCCGGTCTGGCTTCACTCCTCCAGAAGCAGGCTCCCCGTGCCCAGGCTCGCGGCCTTTGCACCGAAGAATTCCCCGAGGGGACTGCCGGCGGATACCCATGAGAACAGCAGCAAGGCTTCGCGCACGCTGGCCATGCCGAGCGCAAGGCTGGCGTTTGACGCGTTGAAGCCGGAGAAGTAGGTGGCGCTTGAGCGGCCATCCTTGAGCGCGCCGATGCCGGTGCCCGCTTCGTGCAGGGTCTTGAGTTCCAACAGCCGGTAATAGGGCCGTTCCAGGGTAAAGAGCGCCTTGAGGCAGTCGAAGAGCACCGGGGCGACAGCCTTTTTCTCCGTGATCCAGTCTGTAAAGCGAGGCTCCCTGCCGGAGGCGCGCGCCGTGCGCCACGCGTCCAGGGCCGGTTTCTGGGCCTGCAGCTTTGCCAAGGCCGCATTGAAGCCCGGCTTGCCCGCGTCGAGGGCCGCCGCGTAGGTGGAGGTATAGGTAAGGGCTCGCGAGCCGAAGCTCTTGTAGGCATCCGCCGTCCAGGTGCCGCGGTAGCTGCCCAGGTCTTCCGGCTGCACGGCCAGCAGCTTGAGGCCGCCGGTTTCAGTCAGTTCGACGACGCCGCCGGGCTTGGCCGTGGTGGTCTGGCCGCCTTCTGTTACCGCGACGGCGCCTGATTCGCAGGTGACGAGCAGCGAGCCGTCCGGCACCGTGTCCACGATGAACACCGTGCCGCGCACGCCCAGCACGGCATCGTCGGTGCCTATCTGGAAGGTGCCGTTGGCTAGCCTGTCCACCTTGACGGCGAGTGCGCCGGAGAGCAGCTGCAGCACGGTCTTGCGCTGGGCGTCGCTCAGCTCCTTGGTATCAAAGTAGAATGCGGTGTTGGCCGCGAGCTTGACCGTGGCTCCGCCCGCGCTGCCGGAACCCAGGTCCACTTCGGCGCGGCTCTTTGGCCCGGTTATCAGCACGTCGTAGGCGCGGACGATATCCCCGATGTCGGCGCGCTCGGCCTGTGCCCCTGCGCGCTGGATGCTGACGCTGCCTTCGGCGAAGACGATCTCGCCGAGCTGCCGCTGCGCTCCTGCGGGAACCGGCTGAGGAGCGGCGGCTGGAGCGGTTGCCGCGCCGGTTGCAGGCGTTGCTACTGCGGCTGGCGGGGTTGCTGGAGCCTCTGGGCCTGCCGGTGCCGTTCCCGCGGCTTGTGCTGCTGGAACAGCCGGAGCGGCGGCAGCGGGCTGGGCCGTGGTTGACGGTGCCGTCGGGGCCGCTCCGGGGGCTGCCTCAGCGGTGGCTGCCGGAGCTGGAACGGGCTGCTGGGAGCCGGAGGCGGCGGACGGAGCCTGTTGGGCGGCGGTGACATCTCCGGACGTCAATCTGGTTCCGCCGCACGACAGTGCTGAAGCCAGCAACATCGCAGTGAGCAGTGCGAGTGCCGGGCGGGTTGCGTGGTTCCACGGACCTTTCGTCGATCTCATTCCCTGTATTCCTTTATCGTCTCGGCCATGCGCAGGAGTTCGTCGGCCACGAGCCCGTTGAAGCTGCCCTTGGGAAAATGACCCTTGGCGTCCATGTCGCCGGGCGCCCGGTCAGCCAGCACCGCTATGCCTTCGTCGATGGTGGAGACGGCGTATATATTGAAGGTGCCGGCGCGGATGGCGTCCTGGACTTCTTTGGAGAGCGTCAGGTTGATGACGTTCTGGCGGGGGATCATGACGCCCTGGGTGCCCGAGAGGCCCGCGCGTTTGCAGATGCGGAAGAAGCCTTCCACCTTTTCGGCGACGCCGCCGACGGGCTGGATCTGGCCCATCTGGTTCATGGAACCGGTTACCGCGATGTCCTGACGGAGCGGCACGCCCGAGATAGCGGACAGGAGTGCGTACACGGCGGTGGACGAGGCGGAGTCGCCTTCTATGGCGGAATACGACTGCTCAAAGCAGATGCTGGCGGAGACGGCGAGCGGTATGGAGCGCGCGTAGCGGCTGCGCACGAAGCCTTCCACGATCATCACGGCCTTGTCGTAGATTTCGCCGGAGAGGCCCGATTCTCCCTCGATGTTGATGACGCCGGACTCGCCGGGGGACACCTGGGCGGAAATGACGGCGGGCAGGCCAAACGCGTAGTAACCGCGGTCGTGGACGGCGAGGCCGTTGACGCGGCCGATGCGGGTGCCTTCAGCCTCCAGGATTATCTCGCCCGAGACTATCATGTCGGTGATTTTTTCCTCGGGCAGGTCGGAGAGCCAGTTGCGGACGCGTTCCGCCTCGATGATGTCGTCGGCGTCAAGCGACTCCTTTCCGACGAGGGAGGCGCGGTAGTGCGCCTCGCGGATGGGGGCGGGTATCGCTGAAAAGCGGGTGGGGGGGGGGGCGCCGTGGGCGGGGGGGCG
>CAXZAJ010000397.1:0-3040 GCA_964293355.1 uncultured bacterium | reverse complement strand
TGCCTCTACCCCTGCGTGTTCGAATACGTGTACTTCTCCCGGCCCGACAGCGTCTGGAACAGGGCCCAGGTACACGAGGCGCGCAGGCGCTTCGGGTCCGCACTGGCCCGCGAGGCACCGGCCGAGGCGGACGTAGTCATCGCGGTGCCCGACTCGTCCATATCGGCCGCCATCGGTTATTCGCAGGCATCGGGCCTGCCATACGATGAAGGCTTCGCCAAGAACCGCTACATCGGCAGGACCTTCATCCAGCCAACGCAGGCGCTCCGGGAACAAGGCGTAGCGCTCAAGTTCAACGCGATGCCCGGCACGGTTCGCGGCAAACGCGTGGTAGTCGTTGACGACAGCATCGTGCGCGGCACGACGACCGGCCCCCTGGTCAGACTGCTTCGCGAAGCAGGAGCGGCATCGGTGCACGTGCGCATATCATGCCCGCCCATCAGGCACCCCTGCTACATGGGCGTGGACATGGGCGGCCGCGACGGCCTGATCGCGCACCGCTTGTCAATAGAAGAAATCAGGAAGGCGGTCGGGGCGGATAGCCTGGCCTATCTCTCGCTCGATGGCATGATGCAAGCGCTGGCAGAAGCAGGCGGAACGGGCGGCTTCTGCAAGGCCTGCTTCTCGGGCGACTATCCGCTGGACATAGAAGGCGCGGCCGGCAAGAACGGATTCGAGGTTATATGAACGTGTTATTGATTGGTTCTGGCGGACGGGAGCACGCGATAGCGCTCAAGCTTGCGGAGTCTCCCCTGCTCGAGGAGCTGTTCATAGCTCCAGGCAACGCGGGCACGGAATCCGTCGGGCACAATGTTGCCATCGCGGTTACCGACATCGCAGGCCTCGTTGACTTCGCGGTACACGAATCCATCGACCTCGTCGTCGTCGGCCCCGAACTGCCGCTGTCGCTGGGACTCGCTGATGAACTGGCGGCTGCTTCAAAAACTGCCGGGCGCGAGATCCTGTGCTTCGGTCCGACCCGCGCCGCCGCATTGCTGGAATCGTCAAAGGTGTTCTCCAAGGCGATGATGACCAGGCTGGGCATCCCCACGGCCGCCTACGGTTCGTTCTCGGACTTCAAGCATGCCGTCGATTTTGTTGAAGCGGCCCTGCATCCCATCGTCATCAAGGCCTCGGGCCTGGCCTCGGGCAAAGGCGTGTTCCTGCCGGAGTCCAGGCACGAGGCGATCGGCGTGCTCCACGACCTCATGTCCGGGAACAATTGCGGCGAAGCCGGCAATGAAATAATCATCGAAGAACGGCTCGAAGGCGAAGAAGTATCGGTAATGGCATTCTGCGACGGCACCCGCATCGCGCTGATGCCAAGCTCGCAGGATCACAAGCGGCTACTGGACGGAGACCGCGGCCCCAACACCGGTGGCATGGGAGCCTATGCTCCCGCGCCGGTCTGCCCGCCCGAACTCGCGGAGGAATACGCTCGACTCGCGATTGAACCGGTCGTGGCCGACCTGGCAGCGCGCGGCACTCCGTTCAGGGGCGTCGTGTACGCCGGCATCATGATGACCAGGAACGGCCCGCGCGTACTGGAATATAACTGCCGCTTTGGCGACCCCGAGGCGCAGGCCCTGCTCGCGCTGTTCGACGGCGACCTGGCGGCGACGTTCCAAGCCTGCGCGCGTGGAGACCTGCGCGCTGCGCCCCCGGCCTGGAAGCCGGGAGCGGCAGCCTGCGTCGTGATGGCCAGTGAAGGCTATCCGGATGCGCCGCGCGGAGGCTCGCCGCGCAAGGACGTAACGCTGACCGGGCTGGAAGGCGACGGACAGGCGGTGGTACTTCACGCCGGTACACGGCGGGAAGGCAACCGCATCATGTCACGGCCGGGCCGCGTCATCGGGGTTACGGCCTACGGGGCTGACCTGAAGAGCGCGCTCGACGCCGCGTACGCCAAGGTGGACGCCATAGGGTTCCCGGGCGCAAGGTTCAGGCGGGACATCGGCGAGCGCGGGCTGGCCGAACTTGCGCGGATAGCCAAAGTCGTCAAGAAGGTGCAGGCCAGCAAAGGCGCGGCACCCGCGGCAAAACAATCCGCGTACGCCAGTTCCGGAGTCGACATCGACGCGGGCAACCAGGCGGTCAAGCTGATGTCCAGGGCGGTCAAGGAGACCTACACCGACGCGGTGCTTGCCGGCATCGGTTCGTTCGGCGGGTTGTACGACGCGGCCGGCATCAAGGCGATGGACGCGCCGGTACTCGTCGCCTCCACCGATGGCGTCGGCACAAAAGTAAAACTCGCCGCAGCAGCTGGCAGCTACGAATCCATCGGCATGGATATCGTCAACCACTGCATAGACGACATACTCGTGCAAGGCGCGCGCCCCCTCATGTTCCTGGACTACTTTGCCAGCTCAAAGCTGCAACCCGGCATGGTGGCAAAGGCAGTCGGCGGCATGGCCGCTGCCTGCAAGGCTTCCGGCTGCGTGCTCATAGGCGGCGAGACCGCCGAGATGCCCGGCGTCTACCAGGGCGGTGAATTCGACATAGCGGGCACCATCATCGGCGTCGTCGAACGCGGTTCCATCCTGCCCGCGTCGAACATCGGCCACGGCGACGTGCTCGTCGGATTCCGCTCGGACAGCCCGCACACCAACGGCTACTCGCTCGTCCGGAAGGTCTTCGAAGGCGTAGACCTGGGGACCGTGTATCCTGAACTCGGCAAGCCACTCGGGCAGGTGCTGCTTGTGCCACACCGGTCCTACCTGCCGCTTTTGTGGCCGTTGCTCTCAGAGCGCCCAGGCCTCATCAAGGCGCTGGCGCACATCACCGGCGGCGGCTTCATCGAGAACATCCCGCGCATCCTGCCAGCCGGCATAGAGGCCGTGATACAACGCGGTTCGTGGCCGGTTCCACCACTCTATGGCCTTATCCAAAAAACCGGCGGCATCGAGCCAGACGAGATGTACCGCGTCTTCAACATGGGCATCGGCATGGTCGCCGTCGTCGACAGGAACAGGGCTGACGAGCTGCTCGCCGCCGCGGGCGAAGCAGGATGGTAAATCGGGGAGCCGGCAGCGTTCAGCCA
>CAXZAJ010000396.1:0-3063 GCA_964293355.1 uncultured bacterium | reverse complement strand
TCTTCTTGTTTAGTTCAGTCACGAGTCATTCCTTCCAGGAAATAGTTGCATGGATCAATCGTCAAGAGACAAGTCGGTATCATAGCCCTGCACGTCACCTGAACCAGCGGACAGATTGGTCGTGGCTTCAGCAGCCTCGAGGAGAGACCTGGTAACCTCGTCCAGGAGAGCCTGTCTGGCCTGCTCTTCAGCGAGCTTCCGGGCTTCTGCTTCTGCCTTCTGACGATCCGCTTCGGCGGCCCTGGTACCCAGCAACTCGATGAGGCGGCGAATTTCAGCAGCCTGTGTCGAACCCGGATCCAGACTGAGATACAGCGAATAATCAGCAACGGCACCGCCGTGGTCACCGAGGCGCATCTTCGCATTGGCCCTGTTAAGGTAAGCCTGGGCATAATCACTCCGCTCCACGAGAGCCTGGTCATAGTACTCGAGCGCGAACGCGTTGCGCCCCTGCGCATAAAATGAATTTGCAATGTTGAACAGGAACTGGTGTTTGTAGGTTGACGCCTTGGCCAATCCCTTGCGGAACGAAGCTATGGATTCATCCCATTTACCCAGTTGCTGGTAGGCTATCCCGAGATACAGGAACAGTTTTTCGTCAGCTCCCGGCTCCTTCGTGGCAGCCTCGAGTACCGCTACGGCCTCCTGTGGCTTGTTTTCCATGAAGAGCTTTATGCCGCGCTCTGAAAATTCAGAAGCAAGCGCCACCTGTGGATTCAGGCCAAGAAGTGCCGCAAAACAGAGGATACATACCGCCCGGGCGGAAGAGTGCCCTGTCGTCAGGCCGGATCGCATCGTTCCTCCTCCATTGTGTTCATAAACCCCTCGTAAATCCCTGCAAGGAATCTCTGGAAATTCACTGAAAACTCGTATACCATAGATGAGGATACCACGGCAGGCGTCTGGTTTAAAGCAAGCCAAACCCTTCCACATACCATAAAACGAGGCGGCCCAATGTCGTTCACCATAGTCCTCATTATATTTTTCGGCGTTGCGGTAGGTATTCTGAGCTATTTCCTTATCAAGATGATAATAATGCCCAAACGCCTGTCCGCGGTCGCTGAACTCCTCAAACAAGGAAGAAGCCAGGCGGCAAACAAGGTCGTCAAGAACATTCTGGCCAGAGAACCAAGAAATGCTGCGGCCCATTATTACCTTGGAAAAATATACCTTGCCGAGAACAAAGCAGAACTGGCTCTCATGGAACTGAAAACCGTTGGAGAAATAGGTCAGTTCGATCATGAGATTCCGGAAGCCGAATTCCGCCGCCTCATAGCGGACCTCTTCGAGCGCTTTGGCCAACTTGAAGAAGCCCTCAAAGAGTACATACTCCTGGTCAAGACCGATCCGGGCAACGCGGACTATTA
Source organism: uncultured bacterium (assembly GCA_964293355.1). Lineage (GTDB taxonomy): Bacteria > Spirochaetota > Spirochaetia > Treponematales > UBA12059 > SZUA-370. The sequence continues at coordinate 1,696 of CAXZAJ010000396.1, read as the reverse complement.
CTACCACTGCGCCAGGATTTTCGATGGCCGGGGCAAAGCTGAAGTTGCAACCAAATATGCCCGCAAGGCTGTTGAGCTTGATCCACGGCATGGCAAGGCTCATTTTATGCTGGGTATCATACTCTTCAAGACAAAGCATCCACTGGAAGCAAAAGCCGAATTCGAGCTTGGACTCAAATTTGATCCGTCCAATTATGACACGTATTACTACCTGGGCAAGCTTTTGAAGGAATCCAACGACAACACGGGAGCGCTCCTTGCCTTTGAGCGGGCCCAGAAAAGTCCCGCCTTCAAGATCAAGGCGTTGGTGGAACGTGGCGGCACGTACATGAACCAGGGATCCTATGAAAACGCCACGATAGAGCTTGAAAGGGCCATAAAACTCTGCAAAGACGAAAATGGCCAGGAAGCCCTGTATGCCAGATATTTCTTGTCGCTGTGCTATGAAAAAATGAAGAACATCGACAAAGCCATCGAGCAATGGGAAAAAATCTATTCCAAAAAACCGCAGTTCAAGGATGTTGCGGAAAAGCTGACACAGTACCAGGAATACAGGACTGATGATCACATAAAGGACTTCCTGACCTGTGGCCAGGACGAATTCGTTGAACTCTGCAAAAAAATCGCGTCAAACGGGCTGAGCCTGTCAGTAAGGGACGTCATTGCCACGCAGAACGGCGTAGATTTCATCACCGTTGAAAATGAATCCGACAAATGGATGGGAACCAAAAAAAAGCCGAACCTGTTACGTTTCCTCCGCGTATCTGAACCGCTTGATGACTCCACGATACGCTCGCTTCTGGACAACATGAAAAAGCTGGGCATCGTCAGGGGAATCGTCGTTACAAGTTCAACATTCAACAGGGCCGCCATAGAATTCGCTGAAAACAGGTCCGTAGAACTGTATCACAAGGAACAACTACAGGAATTGCTGAAAAAATCCGCACAATCCAGCTGAATTCGGTTTTTTTGTAACCGCAAACGACATGGATTGTTGAACCATTGACATGGGTCGATCGTTGATCGTGCCATGTTCCTCCTTTCCGTGGTGATCCGCCGGGCTTCTCACGAAACCCGGCGGTCTTTTATGCAGGATGCAACATGGCAGCATGGCCTTTGGCCCGTCGCGATTGACACTAGCTTTACTTTCAAGTTATTTTGACAATACGGCATATAGCCGCGGGCGCCACTCAAATCGCCGTCCGCCATCCAATACCGGTGTGCTTTATAGCGCAGCCGAACGGGTAGCCGCATTCTGGCCGGCTGAATACCCAAGGAGTTCGTTATGGGACAAGTTAGTAAGAACTCTCGTACATCGAGTACCACGCATCATTTTTACTGCCCTTGCGGCGGTGAAGTAAAAATGAAGACCCTCTTCGATGACGGCCGCGTCAAGAACGTAGCTGAATGCGAGAAATGCAAGCGCACCGAGCGAAGACCTAGCGACTTCAGCTGAGGTTTTTTACACAGGTGCTCCTGAAAACCGCTCCCCCACCGGAGCGGTTTTCTTTTGCTTGAATCGGGGCGTCTGCGGCGTCGCTTCCTCGGATTCGTCCCTCGACATACAGTAGTATGCCTTCGGTCCTCTTCTCTCGTCGCTCCTTGCATCCATCCCCGATTCAAGCAAAAGACCTGGCATAACGGGGCGTCTGCGGCGTCGCTTCCTCGGATTCGTCCCTCGACATACAGTAGTATG
>CAXZAJ010000395.1:0-3091 GCA_964293355.1 uncultured bacterium | reverse complement strand
TATGACTCGCTCGCCGACAGGCAGGCTTGGCTTGCGCCGCGCTTCGATTATTTCAGCACAGAGCGTAAACGCGTCGATGCGTACACCGGGCACCGAAACGCCGTGATAGCGCGGCAGGTCGCCGGCGCAGAGTACGGCCTCGCCGATCCGCAGTTCGGTAATGCCAGCGGGCATGCCGCCGCGCAGAAGCAAAGGCAGGCTGGTCGTGGCACCGCCGGATACGACTTCCAGCGGCCTGCCGATGGCCGCCTCGATACGGCGCGCCAGTGCCACGAGCCGGCCCAGGTTGTCCGCTGTCGGCAGGATGGAGCCGTAACAGCCCAGATTGGTGCCTATGCCCCGCAGGTGGAGTGAGGTCAGGTCACGCTCGACGTGCACGGCCTGCTCGAACAATTCGTCTTCATCAAACCAGCCTTCACGCAGGTCTCCCAGGTCCAGCATCAGCACGACGCCATGCCTGCGACCAGCTTTTTTTGATGCTGCGGCCATCAACCTGAGCGCCGTGGAATCCGACTGAAGGCTCCATTCGGCCAGCGCGACTGTGGCTTCAATCTCGCCGGGGGCGGGTATACGCAGCAGACCGAGGGGCAAGCCCGAGGGAATTCCGGTGGCGTACCTGCGGGCGGCTCCATCGAGGCTGGCTTCGCGGAGCGCCTTGAGCTGGGCAAGCCTGGAACTCGCAAGCGATGCAACGCCGCCGCGAACCATCGCGGTGGCTACAGGCGCCAGGCCTCCTGCACCTTTTACCACGCCAGCCACGTGTATGCCCTGCGCCTTGCAGAGTGCCGTTACGGATTGCACATTGGCCTCGATCTGGTTCAGGTCTATGGTCAGGCACGGAAAGGGTACCCTGATGCTGGTGTTTGCTTCATTCATGAATCAATCCTGCCATGGCGGCAGGATTCTGGCAACCACGCGCCTGCCTTAAATTTCAAGCTTGTGGAGTAGCCGTTCCTCAAGTATCATCGGCTCTCCATGAAATCACGCACCAAGAAGATCATCATCATTACCGGCTCGCTGATAGCCCTGATAACGTTGCACGCTGCACGGGGATCCTTTGCCGGGCTCCGGTTTACTACAACACCGCAGCCCCCGGCAATCCAGTATACCCAGCCGATAACCAGCCTGAATGATCCTCGGGTAACCAGCGTCATCATCCTGTTCGCCATACTGGCCAGCAGCGCCGCGATCAGTTCCGGCATCTCCGCATGGATACTGCAGAGGCGCATTTCCGAGCAGCATGAGGCGCTTGAGTCGGCAAGCGCACGGATTCACACGATGAATGCCAACCAGGACGCCGTGCTGCGGGCCTTGCCCGACCTCATCTTCACCTACGACTCCGAGGCACGTTTCATAGGATACATGACCAATGACATTGCAAGCTTCGCCGTGCCCCCCGAGCAATTCCTGGGCAAAAACAGTTTTGAAGTATTTGGTGAAAAGCTCTACCACGATCTGGCTGTAGACGCCATCAGCCGAGCCCTTGCGGGTGAAGGCATGCAGATATTCGAGTACGAGATTCCGTCCGTTGCGCCGGGCAAGCGCTACGAGGCCCGCATCGTCAAGCTGGATGAAGGCAGGGCGTTGAGCCTCAGCCGGGACATCACCGAACGCCGGGACATAGAAGCGATGAAGGACACATCGATACGCGAGAAGGAAGCCTTGCTCAAGGAGATTCATCACCGGGTCAAGAACAACATGCAGATCGTGTCCAGCCTGTTGTCGATGCAATCGTCAAAAGTACGGGACGAATACGACAAGGAGTTATTCATAGAGAGCCAGGGCCGGATCCGCGCCATGTCGGCGGTGCATGACCAGCTGTACCGCTCAAAGGATTTCACGTCCATCCCTGCGGCGGAATACCTGTCTGACCTGATGACCGGCCTCGAATCGAGCTGGGCACGGTCCGATCGCTGGATACGGGTCTCCGTAAAAGCCGATAAAACGGCACTGGAGCTGGAGCGGGCCGTCCCCATGGGGTTGATCGTCAACGAACTGGCCACGAACGCCTTCAAGTACGCGTTCCGGCCAGGAGACTCGGGAACCATCAGCGTGTCGTTATCCCAATCCGGGGAAGGAATGGTTTCGCTCGTCGTTTCCGATAATGGCCATGGTTTTCCAGTGGGTTTCAACGCGGCAACGGGTGACGGCGGGATGGGCTATACGATAATCAACGCTCTGGTAGATCAGATAGGCGGCTCGCTCAGCCTCGCGATTCCCGAAGCCGGCGGCTCGGAAATCACGATACTGGTGCCGCCTGCAAAGAAGCATCAACCGTAACTGTGCAACCCCGGCAACAGGTAATTGACGCCGAAGAACGTGAACAGTGTGCACAGGAATCCGGCGACCGCCAATATGGCCGGCCAGGAATCCTTGCGTTTCATCACGAGTCGTACATGCAGGTATCCGGTGTAGACGAGCCAGGTTACGAGCGCCCAGGTTTCCTTGGGATCCCAGCTCCACCAGCGTCCCCACGCCTGTTCCGCCCAGATTGCGCCGAACACGAGCGCTCCGGCGGTAAAGAACGGGTATCCTACGGCTACCGCGGTATAGGTCAGGCGGTCAAGCTCCAGCTTGCGGTCTCCGTCTTTGGTAGCCAGGAACATGAGGGCTGCAACGAAACTGGCCACGAAGAAGGCCTCGCCCACAAAAGTAAAACTCACGTGGAGTATAAGCCAGCCTGAACGCAGGGCCGGTATGGGCGGTAGCGCTTCCTTGGGAATCAGGGGTGAACTGGCGATGGCCAGCATGATGACCGCGAGCATCGTCGCGCCGAAAACCAGGGCCGGTTTGTACGGCAAACGCTTCTGGTGGCGGTACATGAACGCCACGATGCCGGTAACGGCGGCCCAGAAGGCGAGCGGCTCGGACATGCTTGTCAGCGCTACAAATCCTACTTCAAAGCTCCTCATGCCCAGAACGACGAGGATGAGTACCGCCGCTGCTAACAGGGCCCAGGGGCCAATCGCATCGGGGCTTGAGGTGCGTTTGAAGAGGAAGAAAACCTGAACGGCCGCGGATACCAGAAAAATTGCGAACGCCAGATTGGCCAATACGATTCCGAGGCTCATACGCCCTCCTTGAGTTTTTG
>CAXZAJ010000394.1:0-3097 GCA_964293355.1 uncultured bacterium | reverse complement strand
GGCTCTTTCCCGGCAATTCCGTCCGCCTGCGCTATGGTTACATCGTTACCTGCACCGGTTTTGACAAGGATCCGGTTTCTGGCGAGATTACCGCCGTCCGTTGTACCTACGACCCGGAGACCCGGGGCGGCAACGCACCTGACAACCGCAAGGTCAAGGGCACCATCCACTGGGTCTCGGCCGCCCATGCCGTTCCCCTCGAGGCCCGGCTCTTCGACAAGCTGTTCCTCGCCGAGCGCCCGATGGACGTGCCAGAGGGCGTAGACTGGGTAACCACGGTCAACAAGGATTCCCGTGAAATTCTGGCAGGCGCCTTCGCGGAACCCTGCCTCGCCGCGGTCCAGCCGGGAGCCTCCTACCAGTTCGAGCGCCTGGGTTACTTCTGCTGTGACACCGATTCAAAACCAGGGGCTCTCGTTTTTAACCGCTCGGTATCGCTGCGCGATTCCTGGGCCAAGATAGAGAAGAAACAAGCCTAGGATGAGGGGAACGACTACGCCCGAAACCAGCCAGGAAAACGCCTCCACTTCAGAGCAGCCCGTTCTCAGGGGTAGTACGCTGTACCTCATCTTGGTCGTACTCGGTAGTCCCAGGCTCCTGTGGGCCCTGCTTTCTTTTCTCGGAACAGTCTTCAGACGCTTTTTCTTTGACCAGTTTATTTACCGTTTCAGGTTGCGTCCCCGTTCCACCAACAAACCCCAACTCCGGAATGTAGAGCATCCGCTCGATGCGACCATTCCGGTGCGTTACGAGACCATAGGCCTGTACCTGACCTTCATACAGCTCTGGATTTCCTCCATAAGTTACCTGCGCCGCTGCCTGGGGGTATCCTTCAATGCCGACTTCATTGATTTCCTTACCGGACTCCGCCGCTGCTACCTTGACGCGTCCAGCGTGTACGGCCAGTGCCTCTCTACTACGAAACGGCCGGCACTGGCGCCAGGCCTGCGCTTCGCCTTCGTCTATGCCGTCGACCCGCACCTGTTCTGCGTACCCAGCCTGCATGTTCTGGTCGTTTGCTACACGTACAAGAAGCTGGAAGGCCTGCTCCGCGCGAGGGACGATCTGGAACTCTTCAAGCCTGAACTTGACGCAGTAAAGGCACGCGCCCTGGCCATAACCGAATCGATCCTCTATGTGCGCCAGCACAGCGTAAACTGCATCCCCACGGCCCTGTCCATGCTGTCGGTCATCCTGCCGAGCTACGACGAGGCAGAAGCCAGATTGTTCCTTTCTGAACTTTTCAAGGACGACGACGACATTTCCGAAGCGCGCCGCAACGAAGCGCTCGGGTACATGACGGGCCTCTATGAACGCGTTGCCGGCAACGGCCTCGAACCCGCGGAGCGCTATGGCGCCATCGTAGATTTCCTCGTAGGATACGAGGAAATGTGCGTTGTGGCGGCCTGTGGCGACGCGCCAGGCGCTTCACGCCTGGCGGATCTGCCCCCGGAGTTATCCAGCTCGGCCTGAAAGGAATCCTGTCAGGGTCCGTGGCTTGTTCCGACCGTCATCACTGTTTGCCCGACACGAAGCTGGCGCTCATGGCCCTGTACGAATCGAGCATGCGCTCTTCATCGGATCTGTCGCTAGCCAGCGTTATGATGCCGGAAATGAGGCTTGGCAGGGTCCAGCTCAGCGCGCCAAGCACGTTGTTGTCAAACTCGGCCCAGTCATCAGTAACAGCCGCCTCGATGGCGTATCCTCCCGCCATTGCCAAGGGTGTTGTTATATTGATGAGTCCCCCCACGATGCGACTGCGCCTGGCGTCGTCCGCCAGGTTCTTCATCACACCATAGGCCATCGATTCCTGGATGACTGGATCTGTTTCAGCATACAGGTATGCATATTCCCGCTTGTAGGCATCATCAGGTTTTGACAGCAAGCCGATGCCGATGCCTCCGAGAATGAGGCCAGTGCTACCAACGCCGATGGACAGGCCGCGGACGAGCATCTGGCCGTTGGCGTCTTCATACATGCCCCCGGCCACAGGGGGTGTCATGGAATATAGTGCTCCCGCGATACCGCCCGCGAGCAACACGCCGCCTGTGCTGGTAAAAATCACGCCACCAACCCTGTTCGCACGCTCGTCTTTTTCAAAATATTCGCTCAGGATTGACAAGGCAAATTGCGGATCGCTAGTTCCGGACCTGGCTGGTAATCCCTGGGCAAACGCACCTGTTCCCAGCAGGCAGGTCATGATGATGCTTGCCATCAACTTTTTCATGGTAGCTCCCTCCGGTCGGCGAATCCCTGCCGCTGTCCACAACCACTATGGTTAGTGCTTTAAATAATAGCGCAGGCGGAGCCAAAGCGATGGAGTTATTCAGTAGAAACTGGAATTGTGTCTTGACCACTCGGTGCGGCAGCGGGATAGTCATGTTATGAGAAGACTCTTGCTCATTACACTGGTCGCCTTGGTTGCTTCCCTGGCGTTCGGACAACCTTCCGAAGAAGCCTCCCGGAAGAAGCTCGTCGAAGTCGCCTTCAAGTACCGCGGCGTGCCGTACGTGTACGGCGCCGAATCACCCAAAGCCTTCGATTGTTCCGGTTTTGTGCGGTTCGTCTATCGAGAGGCGTTCGGCATCGAATTGCCGAGGAGCGCCCGCGGATTCTATTCCGCCGGTACCCCGATAGACTGGAAAGCGGCGAAAATGGGCGATGTCTTCATTTACGATACCGTTGGAGGAGCTCCCAGCCACGTATCCATAGCCGTCGGCGATGGCACGGTCATCCACGCCGTGTCTGATGGGCCAAAGACCGGCGTGATACTGTCTCCGATGACCGACCGCTACTGGGAACCGCGGCTCATCGCCGCGCGCTCCTTCCTGGCTGCTGGTGTAGCACAGACAAGCGGCACTCCCGCCTCTGCCAGGCCTGCGGCGGCTGTCACTCCGGCTCCTGCAACAAAACCGGCAGCCACCAAGCCTGGCAGCGTAGCCCCTGCCGCAAAACCGGCTCCGGCCGAAGTTGCCATCGTCGATATAGGATTCGTGATTCCAGCCGAGAAAAAGACGTTCACCGACAGGATTCCCACCGCGGCGGGCACGAGCGTTGCGTTCACGCTGACCAACGGTACCGGCAAGGACGGAACCTT
>CAXZAJ010000393.1:0-3097 GCA_964293355.1 uncultured bacterium | reverse complement strand
TGCCGCTGAAGTACTCGGGTTCAAGGATGAAGACGGCTCGCCCCTGCTGGAGAAGATCCTGGACACCGCGGGTCAGAAGGGTACGGGCAAGTGGACCGCGGTGGAGTCCCTCGACCTGGGCGTGCCGGTGACGCTGATAGGCGAAGCCGTGTACGCGCGTTGCCTGTCAGCCATCAAGGACGAGCGAACGCGCGCCTCGTCGATTCTTGCCATCCAGGGGCTGGCGGAATTCCATGGTAACGCGGCGGCTTTTGCTGAAGATCTCGGCAAAGCCTTGCTGGCAGCCAAACTCGTATCCTACGCGCAGGGCTACATGCTCCTGCGGGAAGCAGCCACGGAATATGGCTGGACCCTTGATTATGGAGCCATCGCGAAGTTGTGGCGCGGTGGTTGCATCATACGCTCGGTGTTCCTGGAGCGAATAACGGCAGCATTTGAGAAGGCGCCGAGGCTGGAAAACCTGCTGCTCGATGACTGGTTCAGCGGAGTGATGCTCGATTCGCAGACAGCGTGGCGCCGTATCGTGGCTGCTGGCGTCGGATCAGGGATTCCGCTACCGGCTATGGGTAGCGCGCTGGCATTTTTCGACGGCTACCGCACGGCCCGATTGCCTGCAAACATGCTGCAGGCGCTGCGGGATTATTTTGGCGCCCATACCTATGAACGCACGGACAAACCCCGCGGGCAATTTTTCCACACGAACTGGACCGGCGCTGGCGGGCATGTAGCCGCAGGCCAATACAACGTATAAGGAGAGAACCTTGAGCCTTGAACCAAAAAAAGAAACGATGTGGTCCCTCGTGGTACCCACCAGCATGGGCGTCAGGCTGACGCCAGGAAACGGGCAGCCCGTACACGTATCCCATGATTTTACGATGCAGGCCACCAGCGTTGAAACGAATCTCGTCAGCATCGCTTCGTATCTGGAATTGCCGGTCAAGATCCTGACAACCTTCGTCAAGGACAGCCCCATCGCCGCCTTCATAAAGAGCGATCTACGCTCCCGCAACATCGTATATGAAGGCCCTGAAGTTCCGCAGGGCGGCCCCTGGGGTTACCGGCACCAGTTCAACATTGCCGATTCAGGCTTCGGTGCCCGCGGCCCCCGGGTGCAGAACGATCGGGCGGGCGAGGTAGGACGCACGCTCAATGTCAAGGATTTTGACCTCGAGCGGCTGTTCGGAAAAGAAGGCGTAGGCATCATTCACCTCTCGGGCATGATTGGATCATTGTCCAAGGAAACCGGTGAATTCTGCCTGGCCATGGCCAGGGCGGCTAAAAAGCATGGAACGCTCATCTCCTTTGACCTGAACTACCGGGCCTCGTTCTGGAAGGACCGCGAGAAGGAACTGCGCGTCCTGTTTACCGAGATCGCGAGCCTCACGGACATCCTCGTCGGCAACGAGGAAGATTTTCAGCTGTGCCTAGGCATCGAGGGTCCGAAGGCCGGCGGCCACAAGCTGACCGGCCAGATTGACGGTTTCAAGGACATGCTGAATCGGGTTCGTGCGGTGTTCCCCAAGGCTTCAATGCTCGCGACGACCCTCAGGCAGGTGGAAAATGCCAACAGGCATCTCTGGGGCGCTGTTGTGCTGTCAGGCGAGGACTGGCATGTCATCGAGCCGCGTGAAATACCGGTGCTTGACCGCATAGGCGGCGGAGACGGCTTCGTCGGCGGCTTGCTGTACGGCATACTCCGCGGCTGGGACAGCGAGCGGTGTACGCAGTTTGGCTGGGCTTCAGGCGCGCTCGTAGCCACAAGCCTGAGCGATTATGGCCAGCCGGCCGACGAAGAGCAGATCTGGAGCATCTGGCAGGGCAACGCCCGCGTCAAACGATAACAACAGCAACGCAGTTTTGACCCACAACAAAAAACGGCTCGAACCACAATGGTCGAGCCGGTCTTTTTAGTCCTTTACTGCCTGCTATGGTCTGTTATTTCCTGGGGCGTTCCAGGAGGAGCGTCTCGGTGGGGCGGTCGCAGACCGTGGTGGGGCCGTAGTACTGAATGGCACCGGGGAAACGGTAGCGGGTCTCCACTGCCCAATCTGCGCGGGCTGCGGTAAAGGCTTTGAACGGAGTTCCGTCCAGCTCGACGAGGGCCTTCTTTATCACCGGCTTGTCGGAGCCGTGGCGGCGCTCAAGGTTCATCATCATCGTCAGCGGTACGCCGCCGGCTATCCACTCGGCGGCCGGTGCCGACAGGTTGCGTATTGATGACAGGTAGCCGGTAAAGCCGTTGGCCGCCAGCACGAAGGCCGAGTAGCCCAGCGCGTAGCAATAGTCAGCGTCAAAGTTGGACGGAAAGGCGCAACGGCCTTCGTAGCCGAAGAAGTGGGCTTGCGAGCTGAAAGCGCCTGCATAGGTACCCGCTGCTTTCAGTGCTGCGAGCCGCTTTTCAACCATGGCGATGAGCAACTTTTCAGTGTCTATGCGCGACACCTGCACGTTGCCGTGGGGGTCGCGGTCCATGATCAGCTGGCGCTTGATGTCCACCGGCAGGCTGGCATACAGCGTGGCCGACGCTCCGGCGAGTGACCTGACCACGAAGGCAACCTTCGCGTCATCGTCCTTCTGCGCCTTGAACTCGTCGCCTTTGGCAGCCATCATATCGTTGAGTTCCGCGATCAGCACCTTGAAGTCCGGTATGAACTCGATGAGGCCCTCGGGGATGAGCACCACGCCGAAGTTCATGCCTTTGGCGGCCCTGGCGGTTATTGACGACACGACGGTCTCGGTTACCTGCGCAAGCGTCTGGCCCTTTGCCTCGACTTCCTCCGAGACGAGGGCGACGTTGGGGCGGCACTGCAGTGCGCATTCAAGCGCTATGTGGCTCGCGGAGCGGCCCATCAACTTTATGAAGTGCCAATACTTGCGCGCGCTGGCCGCGTCGCGCTCGATGTTGCCTATGAGCTCGGCGTAGGTCTTGGTGGCGGTGTCGAAGCCGAACGAAGCCTCGATGTAATCGTTCTTGAGGTCGCCGTCTATGGTCTTGGGTACACCGAGCACCGCGCAAGGCAGGCCTTCCTTGAGGAAATACTCGTCAAGCAGGGCGGCATTCGTGTTCGAGGCGTCTTCGCCGATGACGACGTAGGCA
>CAXZAJ010000392.1:0-3118 GCA_964293355.1 uncultured bacterium | reverse complement strand
TGCGGGGGGGGCGTGCAGCAGTGTTCTATCAGCCAGTCGTTCCAGCCTGGGGCTGAGGTAGACAGTGACACCCGAGAGCATGAGGGAAACAGCAAAAAAAGGTGCCGAAGCTGGTTCGTAGGTGAGCACGGCAAGCGTAGTGATTGCATACGGCCAGAGGAGCAACACCAATCGTGACGCGGCTCCCGAAAGCACATACCGGGTGGCGAGCGTACAGGCCGCCGTTAAAATGATGAACAAGAGCGAGCCACCAGGCTTCGCCCCCAGGAGCAGCGGCACCGATGCAATAACCCAAAGCAGGCGCTGGAGCCTCTCGCGCCGGGGATTCCGGAGGACGAGCCAGAGCGCCCAGAGTATCGGTGGGAGTACGATCCACCAGGGCCCGCCCTCACGTGCGGTTTTGACCGTATGCCCGGCTCCGTCCCAGGCCCAGTCCGGACTCAGGCCCGTGAGTACACGGGCTATCACCACGTCATGAGTTCGAGACGGTGCTGAAAGGTAGATGACGGTCCAGAGCGTATCATCGGGGCCTGGTACTGAAAACCTGAGCGTGAGCTCATCCAGAAATGGAGTGCGCCTGGGATCTCCCGGAAGCACTCGCTGGGTGGCATTCTGGAAGGTGACAGCGAGGATACGGGAAAAATTGCTCAATGGAACCAGCGCGGAGGAGGCTCCCACGGCATCGTCAATGCCCCCGAGGGCCAACCTGGCGAGCACGGTGGCCTCCTCCACCTGTGCAGGAAAGGCAATCATCCTGGCTCCGGAACCAACCCCGCGTAAAGCAAGGATCGAGCTACCCGCCAGTACGATTGCCATTGCTGCTACAAGTACGATGCCTACGGATGAGATGCGTCGTATATCAGTCACGTAATTACAATGTATACACCGCAAGGGCGATGAAGAACCCCATGAGGCTTCCAACGACGACCTGAGGAAACGTGTGACCGTGGATTTCCTTCACTGGCTTGAATGGAATGTGCATTCGTTTTGAGAGCCTCATCCCGAGCGTGTTCAGGGCTTTGGCCTGCATTCCGGCGGCCCGTCTCACCCCCATCGCATCGCGGATGACGACCAGCGCGAAGAAAAATGACAGCGCAAAAACATCGGAAGCCACACCGCTGGAAAAGGCGATTGAGGTCGTGATGGAAATGACGAGCGCTGCATGGCTTGAAGGCATGCCTCCGGTCTTCCACAAGAGGGTCGAGAAGACTTCTTTTATGCCAGCCTTGCGCCTGGTCAACAGGACTATCAACGCTTTGGCGAATTGCGCCATGAAAAGGCTCAACGCTGCAGCCAGGAACACATTGTTCCTCAACAGCGCTGAAAAGCCAGGCGCTCCAACAGTATTCATTGAAAGAATTTCTGTTATAATGTGCTTTCTTGTCAAGCCATCATCGACTCTCCGCCAGGAATTGCACCATGCCGTATACAAAGAAAGCATTCGTACTCGGTCCGAACGACTCGGACAGACGCATGGACCGCATTGTCAGGTCATTGCTGGGAGGAGTACCACTCTCGGCCATATACAGGATGTTCAGGGATGGCAATGTCCGTGTCTCCGGAAAAAAGGTTGAAGGCTCCTACCGGACAAAAGAAGGTGATCTGGTTGAAATCAGGCTGCCTTCCGGAGACCTTTCAGGCGCAGAACCGGATATGGTCGGAAAATCACCGCACGAGGGGAAAAAAAAGGATGCGGCCCGGTCTTTCGCATCAATGATCCTGATGGAGACGGCGGATCTGGCAATCATCAACAAGCCACGAGGCATGCTGACGCATGGTCAAGGGGGCGTGGACGAGGCTGCGGCGGCATACTACCGGGAACGGGGGGGAGCATCGATTGCCTTTATCCCGGCACCGCTTCACCGGCTGGACAGGAACACTTCAGGCGCATTGGCGGTGTCTGCCAGCCTGGCGGGAGCAGTGGCTTTCAGTGCCGCGCTACGGGCGGGCCTGATGGAAAAGACCTACCTGGCATTGCTTGAGGGAGAACTGCGGGCTGAAGAAACCTGGATCGATCTGTTGTCACGAGACTCGGAGAACGGTGTATCGAGTATTCAGCAGAGTGGTAAACATGCTGAAGCTTTTGCACGGCCCCTGCTGTACCGGTCTGGATATACCCTAGCATCCATCCGTCTGGGCACGGGCCGAACGCATCAGATCAGGGTCCAGGCAGCGGCCCATGGTCATGCCCTGGCAGGCGACCTCAAGTACGGTGGTCGCCCGTTGGCGGGAGGATACCTGCTGCACTGCACCAGTCTGGGATTGCCACCGGGCCTGTGCGGTCCGGTCAAACTGGCCGTGTCGGCACCATTACCGGATGAATCCATACGGAGACTCAGTGAACTGTTCGGTGATGGTCTTTTTCAGTGTCTGGCACCCGGAATGGTGCCTTGATCAGGAAGCTCTGGAAGATAAAGTATCGATTCACTTGATTAAGGGAGCCTGCGGCGGTACCCTAAAACCTTAGAGGAGGGTTCATGTCAGACAGGAACGTAACACCGATGCGCGGACCGATCAAGGCAGCAACAATTGTTTTGATTGTGATTGCTGTGGGCGTAATAGCGCTTTTTTCTACCAGTTTTTTCGTCGTTGACCAGACGGAACAAGCCGTAGTCCTGACGCTCGGAAAATTCACCACCATCGCAGAGCCCGGATTGCACTTCAAGTGGCCGCTGGGCATCCAGCGCAACTACAACATCAAGACGAGGGTTGTACAGACAGAACAGTTCGGTTTCAGGACCGAGCAAGCCGGCTTACAGACACGGTACGAGCAGCGCACGTATCCGGAAGAGTCCACCATGCTGACGGGCGACCTCAACATCGTCGACGTGGAGTGGATCATCCAGTACCGCATCGTTGACCCCAAGGCGTGGCTCGTCAACCTTGAAGACAAACAGAAGACCATACGCGACATCAGCCAGTCAGTCATCAACATGCTCGTAGGAGACATGACCATCCTGGATGTCATGGGCGCCCAGCGCGTAGCCATAGAACAGGCCGGCATCCAGCTGATGAACAGCACGCTCAAGGGCTATGGCCTTGGCGTCGAGATCATCGCGGTCAAACTGCAGAACATCGTTCCGCCAGCCGGTGTCCAGGCAGCCTTCGAAGACGTCAA
>CAXZAJ010000391.1:0-3118 GCA_964293355.1 uncultured bacterium | reverse complement strand
CCTCGAAGTAGCTGGACATGATCCACACGATGTCCGGCAGCGCTATCAGCATGTGGGACAGGGTCAGCGCGGCGTAGCTGTCCATAAGTCCTATCCTGGAAAAAATTATATACCACGGCAAGAGAAACGAGATTCCGGGCATGAGACGGGCTACCAGAATGAACACGGACAGCCGCTTCTGCGCGAACCTGGCTATTGAGTACGCTGCCGGCAACCCTATCAGCAATGACAGGCCTACCGCGGAGATTCCCACGATGGAGGAATTGATGAAGTACTTGAAGAAATCCTGTTCTCCGAACACCCGCGAGTAATTCTGCAGCGTCGGCTTGAACACGAACCGTGGAGGCCAGGCGATGATGTCCACCTGCGTCTTGAACGATGAGCTGAGCATCCACAGGAAGGGGAAGAGTACGACCATGGCCATCGAGATGATGACCAGATAGAAGACCAGATCAGCAAGGTGTGCCTTTTTCATGTCGTCATGCCTCTTCAGACTTGGGCCCGGTCACGCGCCTTCATGATGAGGACGCTACTGCCGAGGACGATGAGGAACAGGACCACGAGGATGACCGAGGCCTGGCCCATCTTGAAATACTCGAAGGAATATTTGAAACCCAGGACGTTGAGCGTCTCGGACGCGTAGCCCGGTCCTCCGCCCGTCATGGCAAAGATTATGTCGAACGTTTTAAGTGCGTCGACGGTCCGGAGGATCATAGCCGTCAGTATGGTGGGCATGACCATGGGGAGCGTGATGCCCCAGAGGATCTGGCGCTCTGTTGCGCCATCTACGCGGGCGGCCTCGTAGGGTTCGTGCGAGAGCCCGGCCAGGCCTGCCAGAACGATCAACGACACCATGGGAGTCCACTGCCAGACATCAACGACCACGAGCGCACCGATGACCGTGCTGGCATCCGATACCCAGGCGCTTTTAGGCAACCCGATAAGGGTAAGGACATAGTTGGCGAGGCCGATGGTAGGATCGTAGAACAGGTTCCATACGATGCCGATGGCTACCGGAGTCGCGACGAGAGGCAACAATAAAAGCAGCTTCATGAGGCCCTTGCCGAAGAATTCGCGGTGCAGGAACAGGGCCACGATGGTGCCGAGCACCGCTTCGAAACCGACGGCCAGAACGGTGAACAGGAACGTCCTGCCTATCGCCATGAGGAAACGCGGCTCGCCGAACACGCGGACGTAGCTGCGGAGGCCGACCAGGTTGAGCGGCTGACCAGACGTCAGGTTCCAGTTGGTAAAACTGAGGAAGACCGTGTAGGCGACCGGGAAGATCATCATCACCATGACGAACGTTATGGCTGGAAGCGGAAACAGGATTCTCAGGTTTTTCTCTACGAACCCGGTTTTAACCATGAAGCGTCCTCCTGGGTTTTATTGAAGGAAAGGCCGCGGGTTTTCAACCCCGTACAGGAGTGTAAAAACCCGCGGAATGAGCGGAAGTAGCGTTCCCGACCCTCCGGGGCCGGGAAACGTTGATCAGTAGACTCCGTACTCTCCGGTGTCTTCGAGCAGTTCGTTGACCTTGCGGACCATATCACCAGCCAGGGTTTCCAGCTTGGTGGAGGTGCCCTTGGTGTTGATCGATTCGATGACGAGCTCGCCGATGCGGTCGCGGGCTTCACCTACGGCGCTCATGTACGGGCGGTCGAGCGGGTAACCGTTCTTGGCCGCGAAGGCGCGGGTGCTGACCAGGTCGGGATTGACCGTGGCAAGCACTGCCTTGTCAGCCCAGGCGGAGTCGCGGGCCATGGTGATGTTGGCGGTGAGGGCGCGGCTGGCGAGTTGCTTGCTGGTTGCCCAGTCGAGGAACTTCTGTGCGGATTCCAGGTTCTTGGTTTTCTTGGCGATAGCCATGCCCCAGGAAACGACGATGAAAGGCTGGCTGCCCTTGGCGCCCGCCGGCAGGTTGGCTATGCCGATGTCGGCTGCGGGAACCTGTGACTTGGCCGGGTCTACAATCTGGCCATAGAACACCGAGGCGTCGGTCCACATGGCTACCTTGCCGGCCTGGAACAGCGGCATGATGTTCTCCCACGACATGGAGGTGGCACCCTGCGGGCCGTAATTGCCCAGTATCCTGCCATAATACCTGACGGCATCGAGGGCTGGCTTGGAATTGAACACGGCCTTGCCCTTGTCCAGATAGAGACCACCATAATTGTAGACGTATGAAGAAAGCTGGGTTACCGCGGCGGCTCCCTTGCCGCGGGAAGCGAATCCGGCAACGTCAGCGCTGTTGAGAGCCTTGGCTGCGGCCTCAAGCTCGACGAGGGTCGTCGGAACCTTGATGCCCGCTTTCTTCATCAGGTCTTTCCTGTAGTACAGGACCTGCCACTCGGTGACGATCGGCACTACGTAAGTCTTGGTGCCGAAGGTGACCACGCTGAGGCTGTTCTTGGGGAAATCAGCGAAGTCGTACCCGGTAAGCGGTGCATACCAGCCGTTCTTGTAGAACATCTTGCCTTCCTGGAGCGGGCGGGTCATGAAGACGTCGACGCTCGAGGAACCAGTGGCGAATTCGGTGGTCAGTTTGGTTGTGAGCTGGCTCTCCTGGAGACTCTCCACGATAACCTTGATGCCGCTGGACTGCTCGAACTCGGGAATTGCGCTCTTGAGCAGTTCGCCGTAGGGGTGGTTGGCGAGCAACACCCGGATCTCCTTCGTCTGGGCCGAAGCGGCGCTGACGAGAACGACAGCTGCAAGGACCGTAAGTAACTTTCGCATGGTACCTCCTGAATAAATTTGCATATGAGACTTGTTGATACTATATGTGCAGGAAATTGAAGACGTCAATCATGAAATGAAAATTTATTTCATTGAAAGATTTTTTTTTTCACGATATACTCTGCTTCGAGGCACACCATGCAGAACAAGAGTTGCATCTTCGAGATCCATGCCGCCCGGGAAGGGATGAGCGCCAAGGAACAGCGCATCGCCGACTTTATAACGGCCTCGCCGATCGATGCGGTGCACCCGAGCATCGAGGAACTAGCCGAGCGCATAGGCGTGTCGCAATCGACCCTGTTCAGGTTCGTACGCATGCTCGGCTACGTTGGCTACCAGCAGGTCCGCATCGCCCTTGCTACGGAGACGATGCGGCCCA
>CAXZAJ010000390.1:0-3122 GCA_964293355.1 uncultured bacterium | reverse complement strand
GGCAGCCATGTCATTGGCGAACACGTCGGAATACGGCGTCGACTTGAAGGCCTGGGACTCGAACAGGGCCTTGGTGGGCTGCACGATGGCTACCTTCTCAAGGTATTCCTGCCCGTGGCTGAGCATATAACCCAGGAGCGCCCAGGAGGCCTGCTGGCTCAACTTGGATTTCTGCGCGTTGACCATGTAGTAGTGGCCGTAATAGTTGTTCGGTACCTTTTTGACGGCGTCTTTCCACTGGGGATAGGGAATGACCATCCACTCGCCCGAGTTGTAGAACGTGGGGTTGGCGTCACGCATCCTGGCTTCCTGATACAGGCCAGACAGTGACATGGCAATCTCGTTCTTGTCGTTGTCAAAAAGCTTGCGTGGCTGTGAATAGGTCGGCGAACCCAGGTTTTTGCCGTTGGGTCCGAATTCCTTGAAGTAGTTGAGCACCTTGAGCCAGGCCGCGTCGCCGGTGATGGAGCTCTTGCCATCCTTTGCAACGAGCACGCCACCGAGCTGCTCGACCATCGGAACGACCGAGGTGAGGTAGTACGGATAGCGGAAGTCAAAACCGCGACGTTTGATGATCTGACCTTCCCGAAGCACAATCTTCTCCGAGACGGCCATCACGTCTTCCCAGGTCTTCGGGTAATCCTTCATGGGATCAAGGCCGGCATCCCTGAAGATTTTCTTGTTGAGGTAGATGGCCCAGTTGGTCAGTTCGAGGGGCATGCCGTAGATCTTGCCATCCTCGGTTACCGGGTCGAGCATGCCGGCCATGTACTTGGCCTGCATGTCCTTGAGGCTCTTGAAGCCCGCGGATTTATAATCAACCGGGGCGACGCGACCGTTCGATATGAACTGGTACTCGTCGAATATCTCCAGGTTGAAGATGTCCGGACCTGCGTTGGCAGCAAAACCGGCTACCACGATGTCCTTGATCTTGCCTGACGGATAGGTAACGTACTTGACGGTGACAGTCGGGTTAGCCTTGGTGAACTCGTCGATCAGACGTTTCTCAAGGGCTGTCCTGGCTGTGTCCTCGTGAGTCCAGATGACGACTTCAACCTTCTTGCCCTTGAGGGCAGAGACGGTCGGAGCCTGGGCGAACACAGATGCTGCAACGGTGATCGCGAGTACCATTGCCGTAAAACGTTTCATGGCATCCTCCTGTGGATTGCTTGCTTGTAGATTGTGGCTGTCTTGATGATCAGGGTGATCCCGACAACACGCAATGCCATGAAACCGGCATTTTGTTGGCAAGGGCGGCATCGCATCGTGTCCATCGACTTGCCAAGCAGGCAGTACCCTGCTATATCTTTTTCCATGATCACCTTCTTCCTGAGGAAAAGCTTCTATGACGGCTGGGACAACCTGTTTCCCCTCGCCGCACTCAATGCAGCCCTTCTTGCGCTCGTGGCACTGGGCCTCTGGGTACCCGCGGCGATGGAGAGTACGGTTGCACGCGTGGCCGGTCTGGTATTCCTGCTCCTGGCTGGCTCGGTATGGTGGTCAACCGCAGCGCACGCGCTAACAGCCGCAGCAAATTCCGGCTCGTTCAGGTTCGGGGAACTGCGCGCGGCATTCTCCGCGGGAATCGTGCCCGGGCTCCAGTTCGGGGCCATCGTTACGGTCGCCACGGTGCTGGCCTCCGTAGTGTTTCCGTTCTATTCCTCCATAGGAAACTTCATGGGCCTCTTCGCGACGAGCCTGGCCTTCTGGCTGTTCCTGTGCCTGTTCCTGACCCTGCAGTATTTCCTGCCGTGGCAGGCAGCGAATGGCGGCGGCTTCATGTCATCTTTCCGTGCATCATTCATGCTTTTCATGGATGCACCGCTGTTCTCGCTGTTTTTGGCAATCGACGGTCTGATCTGCATGGCTGTTTCACCGCTGGTGGCATTCCTGCTGCCCGGTCCGGCGGCGGCCGTGCTGGCTTCGTGCGAGGCGGTACGACTGCGGAGCTACAAGCTGCACTGGATGAAGCAATCCGGAACTGCCAAGGGCCGCGTACCCTGGGATGAACTGCTGGCCGATGATATTGAAGCTCTCGGACAACGTACCATCAAGCAACTATTCTTTCCCTGGTCTCATTGATCCGGTGCTATATATCATTCTTTTAATGTATTATATATAGATATTGACTTATTTTCTAAAATCGCCAAGTATGTAATCCACAAAGCGCCAGTGATACGCGCATCAGCCGTATTCGCGCAGACCGCGACCAAGTACTACGTCGCCCACCAGGGCGGCTACATCGGTGAAGCCACCGTCACCGTCAAGGGAACCAAGGTTGCCAGCGCAGCCTTCGCCGAATGGCAGGGACCGGGCGGTTGGGCAGCCAACAACTCTGAGGACGGCAAGTCTATCGTCGATGGCGCCATCGTCAGGGTGCCCGATCCCCTCGCCAACGCCACCCACGCCGACCCGGCCATCAAGGGCTACATGTTCTACATCTACAACGTGCAGAACAATGTTGGCATCTGGTCACAGTTCACCCCCGGCAAGGACGGCTTTGCCCGCCCCGCCCGCCAGTACGAGCGTGACTTTGAAGGCCTCATGGGTAACCCCATCCGCGCCGCCGCCTACGCCCAGGCTGCCCGTGATGACACCCTCGTCAACGTTACCATCGATGGCCTCAAGGTGACCGTCGGCAAGAAGGCGTCCGAGACCGTGCACTACGGCCACATGAACAAGGCAGATCCCCGTGCCAACTACATGGCCCTGAACGCATCCAGCATCGGCTACCGCTACAACTACAAGGCCACCATCGCATTCTTCATGGCCAACCCCCTGGCGAACTACTACGCTGCCACCATGAAGAAAATGAAGGTTCCACTGGTAGAGGACAGGGCTGTTGACGCCCCCGCCAAGGTACCCGATTACACCGCCGCCGATGACTCCGTGTATGTCGTGGCAGATGCCGTTTCCGGCGCTACGTATTCAGACTTCCAGCATTACTCCATCGAGCTCCAGACCGCCTACAAGATGGCTCTGGCCGAGGGCAAGGTCAAGTTCAAGAAATAAGTCGCCCTCAGGGACGATAAAGGAGGGAGCCAGCTGGCTTCGGCCCTTTTTTTGCCCCTATTGGCCCCCAAAGCCCGGGGGAAGTGGGACCGGGGGTCTGGTAACGCTCC
>CAXZAJ010000389.1:0-3124 GCA_964293355.1 uncultured bacterium | reverse complement strand
GCACCCAGAGCAATATCGAAGCCATTCGGTCCGCGCTCTCCCCCGTTCGTAACGCTGGAAGCCTTTGGCGCCATCGGCCTCGGCAAGCTGGCCGAGGCACGTACCCTCTTCGACGAAGCCCTCGTGCGCAGGCCTAACGACCGGGATGCCCGCTTCGGGTTGGCCCTGCTCGACCTGAGCACCGGTCGTCCTGTGGATGCCAAGGCGCGGCTTTCAGCTTCACTCAAGACCGCTCCCGGTGACCCCCGGGCATTGCTGTCCCTCGCGCTCATCGCAAAGGCAGAAGGGCGTACACAAGAAACAGCTGCCTATCTTGCAGAGGCGCTGCGCTGGACATCCGGGGATGCCGATGCCAGTTACGCGGCGGCGGTGCTGTTTGCGGAACAGGGTGATGCAGTCGAGTCCGCTCGTCTTGCCAGGTCAGCCGTTTCAGCGGAACCGGCGCACGCGGGAGCCCGTGGGTTGCTGGCGTCGCTGTACTACGAAAGCGGGATCCTCGATGAGGCACGAACCGTCATAGAAGGCTCGCTTGGCTACAACCGCTCTGATCCACAGGCCTGGTTCCTGCTCGGCCTGATAGAAGCAGCTCAAGGCAACCGCCCGGAAGCGGAATACGCTTTTTCAACGCTCGTGAACCTCCGCCCCGATGACGAACTTGCTCGCATCGCGCTGGAAAACCTCGTCATGGATGTGTCCGGTTTTGAAGATCCTTCACGAGCGGCGCTCGCGGCCTGGCGTTTCTCCCGGGCTGCGGATTTTGAACGCCGCTTGCTGTATGAGAAAGCCGCCGCCGAGTACCAGCGTGGCCTTGCCGTAGATCCGTATGCCAACAAGGGACGCCGCCGTTATGCGGAACTCCTGCGCGGAGCAAAGCTTCCCACCTCATATCTTTCGGAACTCCGTTTTCTGGCAGATCTCGGCAAGTCAGACCGGGCGCTCGCCGATGCCATGGAGATATACGACAGCCTGCTCCAGGGTTCGGTGAGCCGTGACTGGAATGCTCCCACTGCTACGACCGGGTCCAAGCCGTATAGGATCGCCGTATTCTCGGCAGGACCGGGCGGAACGCCCTTCCATGCGGGCAGCGACATGGTAGTTGCCAGGTACCTGCGAGACGCGCTCGCGTTCGAATCTGGCATTACCCCGGACCGCGGAGCTCCTCGGGTACCCAGGTTCGCCGATGCCTACAGGCTGGCCCGCGAATCCGGTGCCGACTATTTCGTGCTGGTGCGCGTCGCGGAAACCGAGCGCGACATCGTCGTCTCGGCCGAACTCAGGGCGGCCAGGACCGGTGCGCTCGCGGCCCGCTTCGAGGCTCCACGCTCGGGCAATGACCGCGTTTCACTTTCGGTAGCCCGCCTGGTAGACGGAATCAAGCAGAAACTGGAGCTCAGGGGAACCTTGCTTGAACGAAAAGGCGAGCTGGCTCTCGTCGATCTTGGCCGCGTGGACGGCGTCAACACAGGTGACGCGTTCCTCGTCATAAAGAGCGGAGCTGTTTCCATCAAGCCAGACGCTTCCGGTCTTGTGTGGAACGAAGCTGACGTCGTGGCCAGATTCGTTGTTGAACGGCTCGACGACGAACTGTCAGAGGGGCGGTTACAGCGCGTCGGATTCTTCGACAGGGTCAATCCGCGGGACACGATAGTCCGCGAGCCTCCAAAGGTGGAACCCGCTGCTTCAGGTGACAAGGCAAAGCCCGCTGCCACTGTGGA
Source organism: uncultured bacterium (assembly GCA_964293355.1). Lineage (GTDB taxonomy): Bacteria > Spirochaetota > Spirochaetia > Treponematales > UBA12059 > SZUA-370. The sequence goes on along the minus strand of CAXZAJ010000389.1, from coordinate 1,409 downwards.
GACCGTGCCATCAACCTATGTCTGGAGTGCCCTTTTCGAGCGCGTGCGCAGCCTGTATTGATACAGTTCGTTTCTATATGTGAAACGTAGTGGTCAATAATCAAAAAATGGCTTGCGCAACCTGCAATCAACGTGTACACTGCAAATCGGACGGGCTAGCCCGTACCGATTTTCGTCGTTGGCAGCTCTGATAAAGGAGGGCATATGAACGCTTATATCCGTGAGGTCCTGGACGGCCTCAAAGCCCGTGCACCGTGGGAATCTGAATTCCTGCAGGCCGCGGAAGAAGTCCTGGAATCGATAGCCCCGCTCATCGAGAAGGACCCCAAATACAAGGCTCAGAAAATCCTCGAGCGCATCGTCGAGCCGGAGCGCACCTTCATGTTCAAGGTGCCCTGGATGAACGACAAGGGTGAATACGTAATCAACCGCGGTTACCGCGTCCAGTTCAACAGCGCCATCGGCCCGTACAAGGGCGGCATCCGCTTCCACCCCAAGGTGACGCTTTCTACCCTTAAATTCCTCGGTTTCGAGCAGACCTTCAAGAACAGCCTCACCGGCCTTCCCATGGGCGGCGGCAAGGGCGGAGCCGATTTCGATTCCAACGGCAAGAGCGACAACGAGATCATGCGCTTCTGCCAGAGCTTCATGACCGAACTCCAGAAGTACATCGGTGCCGACACTGACGTTCCGGCCGGCGACATCGGCGTGGGCGGACGTGAAGTAGGCTACATGTTCGGCCAGTACAAGCGCATCCGCGACGAGTTTACCGGCGTTCTCACCGGCAAGGGCATCTCCTTCGGCGGCTCGCTCATTCGTCCTGAAGCCACCGGTTTCGGCGCTGTATACTTTGCCGAGGAAATGTTCAAGCTCAAGAACGAGAGCCTCAAGGGCAAGACCATCTCCGTTTCCGGTTTCGGCAACGTCGCCTGGGGCGCCTGCATCAAGGCTACCGAACTCGGCGCCAAGGTTGTGACGATCTCCGGCCCGGATGGCTATGTCTACGATCCCGATGGCATCGCAACGGCGGAAAAGCACAAGTATCTTGAAGAGATGCTCGTCATCAACCGCAACAGCGTCGAGACCTACGTCAAGAAGTATCCCAACGCCAAATTCTTCGCAGGCAAGCGCCCGTGGGAGCAGAAGGTAGACATCGCCATGCCCTGCGCTATCCAGAACGAGCTTTCCGGTGAAGATGCCCACGCGCTCGTGCGCAATGGTGTGCAGTGCGTCGTAGAAGTCTCCAACATGGGTTGCACCCCGGAAGCCTGGAAGCTCTTCATCGAGAAGAACATTCCGTTCGCTCCCGGCAAGGCTGCCAATGCCGGCGGCGTGGCAACTTCCGGCCTCGAGATGGGCCAGAACTCCATGCGCCTCATGTGGTCCGCCGAGGAAGTCGACAAGCGCCT
>CAXZAJ010000388.1:0-3129 GCA_964293355.1 uncultured bacterium | reverse complement strand
GGAACCATGATTGCCAGCGGTTCGCCCGAGCGGCCCCGGACGGCAAGCTCCTCGCCGCCGGGCAGGCTGACGACCAGCTGAACGTTGGCAGGCCGCTCGGACTCGACGACGATCGAGACGCCTCTCAGGTCGGCCCTCGTTTCGGTAAGCAAACCGGTTATGGCATTTCCGGCCGGCAGCGGTTCCAGCCACACCGTCTGCCAGATGCCGCTGGTGGCTGTGTACAGTATGCCCGCGGGATGGAGCGCCTGTTTCCCGCGTTGCTGCAGACCCGCGTCGCTCGGGTCGCGCACGGCGACAACCAGTTCAAAGGAATCGTAGACACCGGTTCCAGCCCCAGTCAAGGCTACGGGTAGCTCAAAGGAAAACGGCAGATACCCGCCGCGATGCATGCCCAGCAGGACACCGTCAGCAAAAACTGCAGACAAGTAATCGACTGCCTCAAAGTTGATGATGATCCGGCGGCCAGCCCAGGCAGCTGGTACCGTTATGGTGCGGCGGTACCAGAGCGTCTCGTCGGGTCCGAAAGCACGCCCGACACCGGACAGTGCGGCCTCGACGGCAAACGGCACGACGATCTGCCCGTCGTATCGGGCCGGTGCGGACTCTCTGGACAGCGATCCAGCTCCGGACGGCCGGATCGCGTAGTCCCAGGGGCCATTGAGAGACAGCCAGTCGGTTCGAACCAGGTCCGGCCGGGGATATTCTGGCAAGGGGGACGAGCGGTCCAGCCGCTCGCCCCAGATGCTGGATATTTGGCTCAAAAAACTTATGCCCAGCGTACCAGGCCCGGAATGAACGGGTGCACCAAAGCTTCATGCCGGGGCAGCACGCGTACCGAATAGCCGTGCTGGCCGGTGGTCTCGCATACGACCTCAACCGAGTAGTCATACGCTCCGCCCTGCGAAGCGCCGGCCTTCATCTCCACGCGGACCGGCTGGTATATGTCACCGGTGCTGGACACGGGACCGTGGTACAGCTCGACGAGTACCTGGGCAGGATCGAGTGCGCCCAGCTTGACGCGGGCTTCGACTCTGACCTTGTCTCCACGTTCCATCACCGGCTTGGCATTGGATCCAACATCCTCCACGGCTACGTGGTTCCATTCGCGGCGGGCAAGTTCCAGGTAGTCGGCCGCGGCCTTGGCCTTGCCATACCCGTCAGTCTTGAGCTTGCGGGCATTCTCCATCGCGGGCTGGTAGTACCGGTTGGTATATTCCATCAGCGTGCGGTGAAAGCAGAAATCCTTGCCCACGTCATGGATGGAAGCCTTCATCATCTTTATCCAGTCTCGGGGCAGACCGTCGCGACCACGCTCGTAGAAGGTGGGGATGATCTCACGCTCCAGCAGGTCATACAGCGCCTTTGACTCGATCTCGTCCTGGAGCTCTGTGTCCGCGTATTCTTCACCCTTGCCTATCGCCCAGCCGCACTCGGGCGTATAGGCCTCTGCCCACCATCCGTCCAGCACGGAGCAGTTAAGCACGCCGTTCATGCCGGCCTTCATGCCGCTCGTGCCGGACGCCTCGAGCGGGCGGCGCGGCGTGTTCAGCCAGACGTCGGATCCGCTCGTCATGTAACGCGCCATCGTCATGTCGTAATCTTCAAGGAATACGATGCGGCCGGCAACGTCGTCTCGGCGCGAGAAATGGACGAGTTCCTTGATGATTTCCTTGCCGGGCATGTCGTGGGGATGGGCCTTGCCGGCAAAGATGATCTGCAGCGGCCTTTCCTTGTCGGTCAGCAGGCGCAGCAGGCGGTCAGGGTCGGAGAGGAGCAGGTTGCCGCGCTTGTACGTGGCAAAACGGCGCGCGAAGCTGATGGTCAGCGCAGCGGGAGACAGCGCGTCGTCGGCATGCGCCAGGCCCTTTTCGGAGACGCCCATGCGGCGCATCTGCCGCTTGAGCCGGTCGCGGGCAAAGACGACCAGGCGTTCGCGGCGGCGTTCGTGGGTGCGCCACAGCTCGTCGTCGCTGATCCTGTTTATACGGTCCCAGGTGTCCAGGTGGGTGGGTTCCTCGGAGAAGCGCGGCCCGAAATACCGGTCGAGCACATCGAGCAGGGTATACGGTATCCAGGTGCGCGGATGCACGCCGTTGGTTATGTAGCCTATCGGCACCTCGTCGGTGGGCAAGCCGGGCCAGATGGCCTTCCACATGTCGCGGGACACGTGGCCATGGAGTTCAGAGACGCCATTTGCGTAAGCCGACAACTTGAGGGCCAACACCGTCATGCAGAACGGCTCGGTATCGTCGTGCGGGCGCTCCCGGCCGAGCGACAGGAAGGTCTTCCAGTCAATGCCGAGCTGGCCTATCCAGCCATGGAAATATTTTTCCATGAGGTCTATGCCGAAGCGCTCGTTGCCCGCCGGCACCGGCGTGTGCGTCGTAAAGATGTTGGTTGCCCACAGCGCCTGCGCTGCCTGCCCGAAGGACAAGCCCTTGTCGTTCATCACCTCGCGGATGCGTTCCAGGCTGAGGAAGGCCGCATGGCCTTCATTCATGTGCGCGACCACAGGATTGATGCCCACGGCCTTGAGCGCGCGGATGCCGCCAATGCCCAGCAGTATCTCCTGCTTGATGCGGACTTCCTTGTCGCCGCCGTACAGGGTCGCGGTGATGATCCTGTTGTGAGGAGCGTTTTCTTCAATATTCGTGTCGAGGAGGTACAGCGACGAGCGGCCGACCTTGACTTCCCATACCTGGGCAACTATGTGTTCGCTGGCCATTTCTACGGTTATTTTGACCGGATCACCCTTGTCCGTTTCACAGCGGCGTACCGGCATGTTGTACCAGTCGTTCTCCGGATACTCTTCCTGCTGGTAGCCGTCGGCATTCAGGTACTGCCTGAAGTAGCCCTGCCGGTACAAAAGACCTACCCCGACGAGCGGCAGGCCGAGGTCGGAGCTGGTCTTCATGTGGTCGCCGGACAGGATGCCCAAGCCGCCGGAATAGATGGGCAGCGACGAATCCATGCCGTATTTCATGGAGAAATAGGCCACGGAGTCCTTGTAGTCGCCCTTGTACCATGCCTGGCCGTTCTTGTAGGCCTGGAACTTGGCGTACACATCACGGAGCGGTGGGAGGAAGGAGTCATCGGCGGCAGCCTCGGCGTAGCGGGCCTGCGGGA
>CAXZAJ010000387.1:0-3144 GCA_964293355.1 uncultured bacterium | reverse complement strand
ATCTCACCGTCCGCTGAAAGCACGCTGGCTTCAGCCAGTTCACCTGATCGTGGAAACGTTGACAATATGCGCCTGAAGGCCCGGGCCTTGATTGCGGAGTCGGCATGATTGGAGTGTTCCAGTGCGGCAAGTACCGCCGGATCGGATGCTATGGTAGCCAGGTCCCTGGCGCAGGCATCGGTGATCGAGGCAACGGATCGGGCAAAGGCCTGAGCCTGGGAGGCCAGGCGGGACTCGGCCTCCCTTCTGAGCGCTGATTCCGCGAGTGAAGTATATACAATTGACACCGCAGCGGCAGGCGCCATGGCCGCTGCAAGGAACAGTGCGAAGATCCGCCTGAAATAGCGTGGTCTGCCCACCTGCTCAGTGCGCACTGATCAGTGCTCCCCAAGCAGGCCCTTGAGTTCCTGGATATCCTTGACGAGGCGTGACCTGTCCAGATTCTGAAACCGTCGGGGTACCATTTCCTTGCTCGTGCATTCCACGACGGCGACGAGGTTCTGCAGTTCTATCTCGTGCGGATAGGCCGGGGGTACGAAATCGCCCATGGTCTCTTCCAGGTCTTCCTTGGTGACGAAGGATCTCCCGTCCATCGTAGCCCTGAGCTTTGCCCGTATCAGCACAGCCTCGAGATCGGCTCCAGAAAACTCGTGCTTGAAGCGCTTGAACAGCTCCGAAATGGGGAATTTTCGTATAGACAGGTCGAGTTTGCGCACCAGCACCTCGTACAGAGCTTCTTTGTCGGGGTCGTTGTCGGGGTAGAAGAGGGCGAGGTGCTCCTCGGCGCGGCCCTGGCGTTTCAGGTCTATCGGCAACAGGTCCGGACGGCAGGTTATAAGGAACCATATTATTTTCCCGCGGAACTCCGTGTTACCCATGAAGCTTGCCAATTGCGCGAATATCCGGTTGGATGTGCCGGAATCGCCATCCTGGTCGCGGTTGCCCAGGAATGCGTCAGCTTCATCTATCATCACCGCAACCGGAGACATTGCCTTGAGGATGGTCAGCACCTTTTCAAGATTAGACTCGGTAACGCCCTGCCACTTGGAGCGGAAATTCTTGAATTTGACCATAGGCACGCCGATTTCACCGGCGAACGCGCTGACCATGAAGCTCTTGCCCGTACCCACGGGTCCCGCAATCAGGTACCCCATAGGCAGCACATCGAGCCGCCCCTGTTTCAGGGCCCTGGCCGCATGCTTGAAGCGCTTCTTGACGAAATCATGGCCGGAGACGAACGACAGGTCATGCTCGGTATCAAGGAATTCCAGGAGCCCGCCTGCTTCGCTCTCGATTATTTCACGCTTCTTTGCCTTGAGATAATCCATCGAGATGGGCTTGTCTTCCTGCCAGCTCTCGGCTGCCAGGCGGTTCAGGTTTACGAGGTTGAGCCCCGAGGTAATCGAGCCTACCGCCGATGGGGTCAGCCCCTTGTCCAGCAGCAGCGTCCCCTTGTCTTCAAGAAACTGCAGGAACGACGAGCGCACGGTCTCGTCAGGAATGGGAATCTCCACCTTGATGGTTGATGGGCTCGCTATGATGCGCGGGTTGAGGTCGGAGAGGTTTTCCGACAGCAGCAGAACTGAAACATCGCCTCTGGTGAACACTGGGTCGTGCGACCAGCGGTTGAGCGTGACAAAGCAGTAGCGGTCCGACTCGTCGAGCTTTGCCAGATCGGAGGCAGGCAGTATGGTCTCCGCGTAGTCGATGATCATTACGATGCGCTTTTTCTGTGGGATATTGAGCAGGTAATATCGCTCCAGGGTCCTGAACGCCACGCCAGGGTCGGCCGAGAGCAGTTCGTCGTCGCTGGTGTCAGGAAAACGCTCCCTCATGGTTCTGATGTAGTCGCGCTGCATTTCCGGGGTGCAGAAACTGACACCGCTGGAGCGGTCCCAAAACACGATGATGTCCCTGTTGCCAAACAGCACTTCCGAGACGTAGTCCTGGATCTTGACGAAATTGAACTCCCCTTCATTCATTTTATGCGGGAGGTAGTCGCGGATGTTGCCGTGCATTATGTAGAGGTTGGCTGTCTTGGAGCAGTACTTGTATGAAAGTTCCTGAGCCCAGGACGGCAGGATTTTTATGAAAGGAAGGTTCTTGACTATCAGCTGTTCCTTCATGGCCCCTCCTTGCGGATCAGAGTATGAACGAAATATGACGATGGGGGCAAGCTCGGCATACGCTCCCGGGTAACCCCCTCGTCGCAAGTCCTCAGCGTGGTGCCATCTTTCGCGTCAGTATTATTCTTCGTATGCGCCTGAGGAAGTGTCTTGAGCGGAGTTTGTGGAGGGCGATGACTTCGGCATAGGTCTCTTCAAGTTTTTGTCCGAATGTCTCGGCTGAAAACTGGAGGGCTTTCTCCCGTGCGGCGCTGATGATGCTTGAAGTTTTTTCATGATCCGACAGTATCTGGAACAACGCCTCGGGTAAATCTTCCTCGCCTGAGAAGAGTTTTCCGTCCACACCGTCCGTTATCATAGCCGCAAAGCTGGGATCCTGTCGGGCGACGACAGGGACTTCGGCAGCCATAGCCTCGAGAATGGGGTGACCCTGGGTTTCCGTGACTGAAGCGCTCACGAAAGCGTCTCCGGCCCTGTAATACGAGGGTATGTCTGCCCACGGTCGTGATCCCGCGAACAGGACGCTTCCGTTCGAGCAGATTTCAGAAGCCAGTTTTTCTAGCGGAGCTTTTTCTGGACCGTCTCCGACTATGAGCAATTTAGCTGCGGGCAGCTTTTTATTGAGTACCGACAAGGCGCGTATGAGCATGTCGATGCTTTTTTCCTTGGCTATCCTGCCTATGAATACGATGAGAGGCGTTGAATCCGTTATTCCCATTTCCTTGCGTACGGCGTTTCTGGTTTCCGGATCGGCAGCGGCAAGCTGGAATCTGGCCAGATCCACTCCGGACGGCACTATCCTCATGGGGCGCTTGACTCCATACGACAAGAGTACGTTCCTGACCTTGTCGGTAGGCGCGATTATCATATCGTCGGCGTTGCAGAATCTACGGCTCAGCAAGCGAACCATGTCCTCGCTCAACTGCACCAGCTTGCCCTTGGTAATGTAATGCACGTAGTCTTTGTACATGGTGTGGTAGGTATGCACTGTCGGAATCTGCAGCATATAGCCAACAAA
>CAXZAJ010000386.1:0-3145 GCA_964293355.1 uncultured bacterium | reverse complement strand
TTACTAATTCAGGAACTTCCTGGACTATACTCAAGAAGGCGTCCCGCGCGGGGTCCCCTTTTGCCAAGACGAAGATCCACATGAGCGGGTGGCCGTATAGGCATCAGCCACTTGATGGCAAGGTTCCTTTACCGGCTTCGAGCAGTTCTTCAAGCAGCCTGTCAGACAACCTGAAGCCGATTGCCCTTGCTTCATCAAGGATTGCGGCCATGATCCCGGCATCTATGCTACCCTTCCTGACCAAGGCAAGCATGACTCCGGCAAACCCGATGACTGGTATGTCCAGAGTCCGGGCCAGACTGCGGCCTTTCTTTTCATCTACCAGAACCGGCACCCCCCTGGAATGAGCCAAGGCCAGGGCGGCACTTTCACCCCGGTCCAGAATTGTTTCAAGATGCTTCTGAAGGCTGTCGAGAGGATCAGGCAGGATGGTAAAAATCGCATCCTGCCACACGGTGGCATCATGATCAGCCTTGGCACATATCTCTCCAAGAGTGGTTTGGGGGATGACAACACCCGTGAATATGTGCCGTAGAAGTTCCAGCCGACCCAGTTTTGCGAGCACAATCATGGCAGTGGCGTCACTGACGATAGTGGTCAAAGTCCAATCCCCTCCAGGGTCGAAATATCCTCGGCCAGGGGATAGTCAGCTACTGGTATACCAAGGTCGCCTAGAAACAGGATGGTTTCAGCCTTTGTCTTTCCGAGGCTCCTGGACAGCTCACCAAGGCTCAAATCGCCATTACGGAAGGCCTGGAGCGTCAGGTAGTGACGGAATCCCTTGTCCAGGGCTGCATCGTCAAAAGCCGCCGCAATGCCTATAGGCTGACCATGCCTGGTTATAAGGGTATACGGTTCTTGTTCAAGGGAATGCGTAAGCAGGGCCGGATTTGTCTGCAGGGCCTTGATTCCGATAGCCTTCATAGTATACTCCTTGTTAGTAGTATAATAATTACTCTGTCATACTGCAAGGTCCAGCTATGCGGGAGGCGGGACCATCAGGGAGTGGGGGTGCCGTAGAAGCCCGGAGCCCGTAGACGGGCGAGGACTTCGGAGGCAGGGGGAGCCGCGTGGGCATGGGTACGCGAAGCGCCACGTTGACACCCGTGCTCCCCCTCCTGACAGAGGGTCTGACCCCGCAAGCCCATTTCTGCTATAATGCTTGCGGTCAGGGAGAACACGACATGAAACAATACAACGCAGATACAAGCACAAGCGATTTTGCGACACTTTTTGAAAGCACGCTTACCAAAATGGATCGGCTTCAGCCAGGGCAACTGGTGGAAACGCAAATAGTCTCAATTTCAAAGGACTCGATCTTCCTGCAACTGAGCGGCAAGAGCGAAGGCGTGCTGGAACGGGCTGAACTGGCTGACCAGGACGGGAATCTGTCCGTAAAGGAAGGCGACACGGTCAAGGTCTTTTTCCTGAATTCAAAAAACGGAGAAATGAATTTTACCACCAGGATCAGCGGAGACAAAGCAGGTCCGGCAATCCTGGAAAGCGCATACAAGAACGGAATCCCCGTCGAGGGTGTCGTTGAAAAGGAAATCAAGGGTGGCTACGAGGTAAAAATTGGCGAAACCAGGGCGTTTTGCCCCTTCTCGCAGATGGGTCAAAGGCGGACAGAAAACTCTGAAGTCTACGTTGGCAAGCACCTTACCTTCAAAATCCAGGAATTCAAGGAAAACGGCCGCAAGATTCTGGTGTCCAACAGGGCGATACATGAAGAAGCCCATAAAGAAAAAATCGAAGCACTGAAAGAAACGCTCAAGGAAGGGATGCTCGTCAAAGGTTCAATAAAGTCAATCCAGGAATTTGGCGCCTTCGTTGACATCGATGGAATTCAGGCGCTGCTTCCCATTTCAGAGATCAGCAGGGCCCGCGTCGAGGACATCAATGCGGTCCTGGCCGTCGGGCAGGAAATCGAAGCTGTGATCCTCAAACTGGACTGGAAAAACGAGCGGATTTCTCTGAGCATGAAAAATCTGCAGGCGGATCCCTGGGAGCAGGCGCTCGAAAAATACCCCGTAGACTCCAAGCATACCGGCAAGGTCGTCCGCATTACAGATTTTGGCGCGTTTGTTTCACTTGAAAGCGGGCTTGATGGGCTCATCCATGTCTCCGAGATGAGGAGCGAGGGCAAGTACGGCAACTCGGGAGTTACGGTAAAACCGGGGCAGCTTCTTACGGTAAAAATCCTGGGCGTCGACATCGCTGGGAAAAGAATATCCCTGAAACAGGCTTCCTCGCTCGAGGAAGATGCAACAGCCCAAAAGTATCTGGAAAGCAGTGCGGAAAGCGATACCTACAATCCCTTTGCCGCTCTTTTAAGAAAGAAATAGTCCCCCGAGTCAGGTTCGTTGATCCCGGGCGACAATACTGATTCAAACCAAGGGGCTTTCATGGGCATCAAAGGCTTTTTTGACAGATTCGGCACGCGCAGGAACGAACCAGCTGTTGAAGAAATGCCCCAGGCCAGAAAGCCTGAGCCTCTGACAGCACTTGAATTTAATGATCCCCTGGATGGCCTTTCCATCGGTTTTCTGTTTCCATTGGCTTTTTCTGTTGGCAGCGTACCGGTCAGGGTCAGGCCGCTGCGGATTGAAGTGCGTATGGAAGGCAGCCATGGGGCTGACCCTGGAATGGGTGCACAGAACACGGATGGCCCCTGGTTTTTCTGGAAGGCCGAGACAGTTGCAGGCAAGATTGGCGGGTTCTGGCACTTGCCAGGCCCAACGGGAGATGCGGCCACCAGGGAAACCTGGAGCAAGACTGCTGCAGCTTTGGCAACCGCCGCTGCGATGAGTCTCAAGGAAACCCTGGCCACAAACCTCGGGTTTTCTCCCGCGGCCTTTGGTGCCGGGCCTTGCAAGGCACCTGTGCTTGGGGGCAAACCATTTTTGCGTACCGATTTCAGGTATGCCGCGCGGGGAGGCTTCAGGGAAGGCTGCGCGTACACCAGTGCGGGATACCCGCGCATCGTCGGCACATCCCTCGGGATATATTCCGGCGAACTGGACGCTGATCCCCTGGGCACCATGGTCAAGTGCTCAAAGGCATTGCTGGATGCAACACCAGAGAACGCCTGGCGTTCCAGAGTGTTCGTGTTCGGGGATGCAGACATCGAGCGCAGATATCTGCC
>CAXZAJ010000385.1:0-3159 GCA_964293355.1 uncultured bacterium | reverse complement strand
CCCACGCGATATTCCACCCCAGCCGAGTTGGGCGGGTTGCCCGCCGTGCGCTCCACCACGGTGGCTTTCATGCCCCTTTTCCTCGTTCCCCTGCAAATGGCAGGAGTCAGGAAGGGCTTCAGGGCGATGATCACCAGCGCGGGTACCTCGTCGTTCATCATCGCGGTGTGGCAGACCATTGCGTTGTCAAGATCCGGTGGCTCGAGTGCCGGTATGCTTGCGATGAGCATCTCCACGCCGGCAGCAATGACCATCGCGCTGGTCTGCATGGCCATACCTCGTTTCAACCGGTTTTCGTTTCCCTCCAGAACCTTGTTTGGGGCAGCGGTGGCCTCAGCCATCAGCTTGCCCTCGATCTTCGTTGCCCTCAAGGATCCCGGTGTCCGAAAATTGTTCATCGATTCCTTCGAGATGGCTGGCTCCGCAATAGGGGCTGGTTCTCTTGATGCCGAGACCCTGTGGTCCGCGCTCAGAACCGGGGTGGCTTCAAGTTACGGCGCAATACTGTTTGTTTTCCTGTTCTTCAGTGCGTGGAGCGGTTCACGTTTTGGTGGTTCCCTCCGTTTGAAGGCCGACAGTGCGGTTCCGGAAAAGGATAAACCCGCATTGCCGCCAGCCCTTTCCACCTATCGGGTTCCGGCTCATTTTGTATGGGCCTTGCTCGCTGCGTGGTCAGGCCTGCTTCTCAACAGGTTCTTTCCTTCTTTTGTCCTCTCGGCGGTCGCGTTGAACGTGGCCTTAGCTTTATCGATCTGCTACGGCGTCCAGGGCCTCGCCGTGGCCGGCGCGCTTGCCGAACGCGTCGGCCTGGCCCCTGCCTTGCGAATCCTCGCTCCGATCGTGCTGATACTGCTCCTCGTGAGCGGTATAGCCGGCTTCATAGCCCTCGGAATGCTGGCTTTGCTCGGTACCCTTGAGACCTGGATTCCGTTTCGAGCAGCACCCAAAGGAGAATTACCATGAAGGTAATCCTGAACAACGATGTCCCCAACCTGGGCGAACTCGGAGACGTGAAGGACGTCGCCGCCGGTTATGCCCGCAACTTCCTCTTGCCCCGCGGCCTCGTATACCCATACAGTCCCGCCACGGTCGCGCTCTTCGAGAAGCGCAAGGCTGAAATCGAAAAGCGCAAGGCCGAGAAACGCGCATCCAGCGCCGACCTCAAGACGAGGCTCGAGGCTGAAGATCTCGTACTCGACATGCCCGCCGGCGTCAACGGCAAGCTTTTCGGTGCCGTCTCCAATGCGTCCATCGCTGACGAACTCCTCAAGAAGGGCATCCAGGTAGACCGCAAGAAGATTGAAGTTCCCGGCCGCGTCATCAAGAGCGTCGGAAACTACAAGGTCGCCGTCCGCCTGTACGAGAAGGATGAAGCCATCGTCCGCCTCTCCGTCAAGGGACACGTGGAGAAGGCAAAGCAGTCGGCTCCCGCCCAGGAGCCCAAACGCCGCCGGCACGAAGAACCCGTAGCTCAGGTTCAGCCTGAAGCCGCACCCGAAGCAAAAGCCGCCGAGTAACAAGAACAACGAATGATACCCGCCCAGCTCAAGGACAAGGTTCCTCCGCATAATGCGGAGGCCGAACAGGCCGCGCTGGGCGCGCTTCTTCTTGATCCGGATGCAGTACCACATATACTGAAGTACCTGCGTCCGGATGACTTCTATGTAAACGCCAACAAGAACGTATTTACCGCCATAGTCTCGCTCTTCGAAAAAGGACAAAAAGCAGACCTCATTACGCTTGCCGATGAAATGAGGGTGCTGACGCTCCTCGATAGATCCGGTGGTCCAGCCTACATAGCCAAATTGACCGATGCGGTACCTTCCAGTGCCAACATGGAATACTATGCCAAGATAGTCCAGGAATGCTCAATCCGGCGGAACCTGCTCAGGCTCGCGGCAGACATCAGCCAGAAGGCCCACGATGAATCCATAGAAACCGGCGTCCTGCTCGATGAATTGCAGGAAGCCATTTTCGAGGTCAATCAGGATCGTCAGACTGTTTCCTATCGTAGCGTCAGGGAAATTGTTCCTGATGCCATGAAAATGATAGAGCAGCTCTCCAAGAACAAGAATCAGTACACAGGAGTTCCGAGCGGCTATGCCCAGCTTGACAGCATGACCAGCGGCTTCCAGGATTCCGAGCTCATCATCATCGGAGCAAGGCCGAGCGTAGGCAAGACTGCCTTTGCGCTCAACATCGCATCGCATGTCGCCCTGCGCGAACGCTTGCCAGTCTGCTTCTTCTCGCTTGAAATGTCCGACCTCTCGCTTACCTACCGCATCCTTTCCAGTGAAGCCAGGATCGATTCCGAGAAAGTAAAGAGCGGCCTCATAAAGCCGAGCGACATCCAGAGCCTCATGGACGCCGCGAGCAGGATTTATGATGCTCCCATGTACATCGTCGATGTCCCAAACATCAAGCTTCTCGACCTCAGGTCTCTCGCCCGACGCATGAAAAGTGAGAAGGACGTAAAGATAATTTTCATCGATTACATCACCCTCATAACTCATGAAAACCAGGATCTGCCCCGCTGGGAGCAGATCTCCAGCATATCGCGCTCACTGAAAGCCCTGGCCCGCGAATTACGCATCCCTGTCGTGGCACTCTCGCAGCTCAAGCGGGAAGCGGAAGGCAAATCGCCTTCACTGGCAGATCTGCGCGAATCAGGATCCATAGAACAGGATGCCGACCTTATCATGTTCCTGCACCGCGACCGTGAAATAGACAAACGCAAGGATGAACGGTCCCCGTACATACCCACCGATCTGTTGCTTGCCAAGCATCGCAACGGTCCGGTCGGAAAGGTCGACCTTCTGTTCTTCAACAAGATTACACGTTTTGAATCGCTTGAAAAGGAACATGCCGAGCATTAGACTCAGTCAACGGAGGACCGCACCATGGATCTTGAAAGCAACTACGACCTGAGTTTCCTCGTCAATAACACCGAGCGCATGGTTCTTGATGAACTGGGGCGGCAACTTGAAACCGCCGCAACTGAAGGAATCTGCGTCTGTCAGGATTGCGTCGTCGATATGGCAGCGCTCGCATTGAACACGCTCGAACCGCGGTATCATGCCTCACTGCTTGGTACGATGTACGCCCATGCTGAAGAAGCTGGATCCTATGCCATAAAAGTCAGAGACTCGGTTCTTGCGG
>CAXZAJ010000384.1:0-3170 GCA_964293355.1 uncultured bacterium | reverse complement strand
ACAATATCCACTTGTGCTTTCCATCCAAACGTATTCAATCTTGAAATATCAAGCAATTTTCTTGGCGTACCATTTGGCTTCGTCATATCCCATTTTATATCGCAATTTCGTCCGGCTGTCTCAGCATAGACCACCTCTCGTACTGTCTCAGCAAGCTGTTTAATCGATTGATCTAATCCTGTACCAATGTTTATAAATTCACCCAAGTCAATAGCATTCTTTGTTTCCATCAGGAAAACAACCGAATCAGCCAAATCATCACTATACAGAAACTCTCGATATGGGGATCCGTCTCCCCATAATTCTACCACATCGGTACCGCTGACTTTTGCTTCATGAAACTTGCGAATCATGGCTGGCAACACATGGCTTCCATTAAGGTCATAGTTGTCACCAGGCCCGTATAAGTTGGTAGGCATTACAGAAAGATAGTTGGTTCCAAATTGCCTATTATAAGCATCGCATAGTTTTATCACGGCAATCTTGGCAATGGCATAGGCATCATTGGTTGGTTCTAACGGTCCTGTTAAAAGATACTCTTCCTTGAGTGGCTGTGGCGCCATCTTGGGATAGATGCATGAAGACCCCAAATTCAGAAGCTTCTTGACTCCCTGTGTATAGGCAGCCTGCACGACATTGAAACCAATCATGGTATTCAGGTAAATAAATTCCGCTGGGTATGTAGAGTTTGCCAGTATTCCACCTACTTTGGCGGCACACAGGAACACATAGTCTGGCTTCTCAGCATCGAAAAATTGTTCGACTTCAGTTTGTTTGGTTAGATCCAGTTCAGAATGTGTTCGGAAAACAATATTGTCGTATCCGCCCACAGCCAGCCGTCGCATCACAGCTCCGCCGACCAGACCGCGGTGACCAGCTACATATATTTTGTCATGCTTATTCAAAGTAGTTCTTGACCTCATAGCCACCTTCGCGCAGGTGTACTTCCTTCTCGGCGAGATGGATATCATTCTTTACCATCATGCTTACAAGTTCCGGTAACTGTACTTTGGGTTTCCATCCAAGCTTTGTAGTCGCTTTAGTAGGATCGCCTATCAATAGTTCTACTTCAGCTGGACGGAAATAGCGGGGATCTATTTCGACAAGAACCTTGCCAGTCGCTGTATCGAAGGCTTTTTCATTAACTCCAGAGCCTTCCCAGCGAAGGTTCATGCCACCTTCCTTGAAGGCCATTGTAATGAAATCGCGTACGGTCGTTGTAACACCCGTAGCCATCACATAGTCGTCAGGCTGATCCTGCTGCATCATCAGCCACATGAGTTCAACATAGTCGCCCGCAAAACCCCAATCCCGCTTTGAGTCAATATTGCCCATAAAGAGCTTGTCTTGGAGACCTGTTTTGATGCGCGCAACAGCCCTGGTTACTTTACGGGTAACAAATGTCTCGCCCCGGATGGGACTTTCGTGGTTAAAAAGGATACCGTTACAAGCGTACATGCCATACGATTCCCGATAGTTGACAACAATCCAGTAAGCATACAGTTTTGCAACAGCGTACGGGCTTCGAGGATAGAAGGGAGTGGTTTCCTTCTGTGGAACTTCCTGTACTTTACCAAATAACTCGCTGGTAGAAGCTTGATAAAAACGGACCTTCTTCTCCATTTTTAAAATACGTATAGCCTCAAGCAAACGAAGCGTACCCATGCCGTCTGTATCGGTAGTATATTCCGGTACCTCAAACGACACCTGTACGTGGCTCTGCGCCCCAAGGTTATAGATCTCGTCGGGTTGCACTTCCTGAATTATCCTGACTAGGTTTGAAGTATCGGTCAGGTCACCGTAATGTAAAATAAAATTCTTTTTTTCTGCATGAGGATCCTGATACAGATGATCAATTCTTTCGGTATTGAAACTTGAAGACCGCCGCTTTATTCCGTGTACCTCATATCCCTTTTTAAGAAGAAACTCGGAAAGGTAAGCTCCATCCTGCCCAGTTACACCGGTAATAAGTGCTCTCTTCATGCTATGTCCTTGTAGTAATTTATTTTAAGTCATTGAATTTATTTCTAATAAATACTAAACTACGTTTTAAATGCAAAGCTTTATCGTGGACTCGGATACTGCTTTCTAATCAGCTCTTCGGGGAGCCGCGCGACCATGTGCGCGGCTGGGGGCGCGTCTGGCACAGGCATCTGCATGCAAAAACATGGCGCCCCCTGACCTCTTCTCCCCTATTAAAGCCGCCCGTATCCTTTACACATGGTGATCCGTCGGAGAGCAGGAGTGCGATTCCGGACAGGAACCCAACGCCCATAGTACGAGGGCCAGGATCATGGCTGCACGTAAGTACTGCGGCCACGCCATCCTACAAGGAGATACTATTGATGAGTTTGTCAGTAGCATTCCGTCGTACTACCTTGCCTGCGTGCAAGGCTCCGTTCGTCATCCACTCGGCCTGCGCCGACACAGTGAGCATGGACGAACTCCTGGATTTCATGGCAGCGGCCAAGAGCACCATGTCGCGGGCTGATTTTGCCTGCGCCATGGAAGTGATGGCAGACACCATCCTCAAGCTGGTGGCCGACGGCAAGTTCGTGCAGGCGCTGTTGGTTTCGTTCTACCTGAGCGCTTCCGGCACCCTGGATACCGCGGACCAGCCGTTTACCCCGCGCGCCGAGAACTGCAACCATGACCTGCAGCTGCACTTCAGGCCCAACCGCACCCTGGCCGCCCGCCTGATCACCATGGCCAAGCTTGAGCGCGTCGTCCACTCCGACAAGACCTCGCCGTACCTGGTAACCGCCAGGACCGTGCGCACCAAGACCCGGGCCGACTACTACGTGGTAGTCAAACCCAATCCCTGCACGAACAGGGGCCGGGCTGGTTTTGTTTGCTCTGTACCCAAGAGTCAGACAGGATGAACAGGATTAAGATAGTAGATTAACACTACTGCCCCATCGTTACAGGCCACAATTCCTTCTCCGTGAGCGCTGAAAATCGTGCAACATCGCTCCACTCATTGTAGCCGGGATGGTTCTTCATATATCGAATGCACCAATTGAACATGGTTCTTAGAGAAGTACAGTACTGGGGCTTGCTGAGGACTCGATTCCACTCGATACGTTCCAATACAGCTTTTCCGTCCCGTATCTCGTCAAAAGAACCGTACAGCCTCTTAAGGTCGTTCTTCGGATGCCGTATATACTCTA
>CAXZAJ010000383.1:0-3206 GCA_964293355.1 uncultured bacterium | reverse complement strand
CTTTCCAGCAATTATACAGGGTCACGCGGCTTATTCCTGGGTATGTTCATCGCCATCTTATCCGTTGAACTTTACACCTGGTTGAGCAAACAGGATAAACTGAAAATCACCATGCCTGATACGGTACCTACGAATGTTTCCCGCGGTTTCTCTGCTTTGATTCCGACTATTTTGACGGTTTCGTTGATTGCGGCAGGTGCCCATCTGATTTTCATGATCACGGGATTGACTTTGTATGACATCATCTATACGACCATCCAAGCGCCGCTTGCGAAAGTCGTTCAAGGTTTGCCGGGTATCCTGTTGCTGATGTTCGTCTCGCAGATTTTTTGGGTGATCGGGATCCACGGTAACCAAATGATCAAACCGATTCGCGAGCCTATTTTATTGGCTGCGATCGCCGAAAATACAGCCGCTTTTGAAGCCGGCAAGGAAGCTCCGAACATCATCAACATGCCATTCTGGGATATGTACATGAGCATGGGTGGATCCGGCGTTACGATCGGTCTCTTGATCGCCGTCTTCTTGGTTTCGAAACGAGCCGACTTCAAGGAGATCGGCAAACTGTCTGTAGGCCCTGGCCTCTTCAATATCAATGAACCACTTATTTTCGGGATGCCGATCATGCTGAATCCGATCATGGCGATCCCATTCATCTTGACGCCTCTGGTTACAGGTACAATCGGTTACTTCGCGACGGCAATCGGATTTGCCGGCAAGGCGGTCGTGATGGTTCCTTGGACAACGCCACCATTAATCAGCGGCTATCTTGCGACAGCGGGTAGCCTGGGTGCGGTCGCTACGCAACTGATTTGTATCGCTGTTTCGGTGTTGATCTATCTGCCGTTCGTGAAGGCCAGCAATCGTGCGCTTGCAGTGGAACCAGAAACCGAAAAGGAAGCAAAGGTGGCGTCAGCCATCGAATAATGAAAGAGTTGACCAGAAAGGGGAATGAGGAATGTTAAAAAATATACCAGAAGGATTC
The DNA here is from genome assembly GCA_964293355.1 of uncultured bacterium. GTDB lineage: Bacteria > Spirochaetota > Spirochaetia > Treponematales > UBA12059 > SZUA-370. Next base: position 2,221 of record CAXZAJ010000383.1, on the reverse strand, counting down.
ATCTTGGGTGCATCTTCTTCTGCATGGCAGACGGAGGGCTGGAAGGGCAAAAAAGAGGGGCAGGATTCCTACCTGGACATGTGGTACAAAGAGGAGCCTTTCGTATGGCATGAAGGCTATGGACCGGCTGGAGCTACCTCGTTCTATGACCGCTACAACGAAGATGTGGCCTTGATGAAAGAAATCGGTCTGACCCATTACCGTACGTCGATCAACTGGGCGCGTTTCTTTACGGATTACGAAAATTCAGTAGTCGATGAAGATTATGCCCAGCACATCAGCGATGTTGTGGATGCGCTGCTTGATGCTGGAGTAGAGCCAATGCTGTGCCTGGAGCATTACGAAGTCCCTGCCTATCTGATGGAGAAGTACGATGGCTGGAGCTCGAAGCATGTCGTCGAACTCTACGCGAAATATGCCGAAATAGCGTTCGAACGCTATGCCGACCGCGTCAAAAATTGGTTCACTTTCAACGAACCGGTTGTCATCCAGACGCGCATCTACCTCGATTCCATCCGTTATCCGCATGAACAGGATACGTCGAAATGGATGCAATGGAATTTCAACAAGGTGATCGCTACGGCACGGGCAGTCCAAATTTTCCATGAAAAAGGCTACAACGGCCAGATCGGAGCCATCCTCAATCCGGAGGTGACCTACGCGCGTTCCTCATCACCGGCTGACCAAAAAGCCGCCCGGATGTATGACCTGTTGTATAACCGCATTTTTTTGGATCCGTTGGTGAAGGGGGAGTATCCCGACGAGTTGTTTGATGTGCACACAAAGCACGAGATCCCGTTTGAATATTCCGAAGAGGAACTGCTCATCATCAAAGAAAATACGGTGGACTATCTCGGAATCAATCTGTATTTCCCGAAACGGGTCCGGTCCCCGCGTTACGAGTGGAACAAGGAGACGCCTTTCCATCCGGAATATTATTATGAAGAGTTTTCCTTGCCGGGCAGAAGGATGAACACTTCGCGCGGTTGGGAAATCTACCCGCAAATCATGTATGATATGGCCATGCGCCTGAAATCTGAATACGGAAATATCCCGTGGTTCATCGCGGAAAGCGGGATGGGCATCGAGCAGGAGGAGCGCTTTGCGGACAGCAAGGGCACCATTCAGGACGATTACCGCATCGCTTATATCACTGAACATTTGAATTCCTTGTTGGATGCAGTCAAAGACGGAGCGAACTGCAACGGCTACATGCTGTGGGCCTTCACTGATTGCGTCTCTCCTATGAATGCCTTCAAGAACCGCTACGGACTTGTGCGGATCGATCTGGAGGACGACAAGAAGCGTTCCCTGAAACAATCCGCCTATTGGTACCGGGATCTCATCCAAAGCAAGCGACTTGAAGTGGCGGAGCACACGTACAAGTGACCCTTGTTTTCCCTATTGCATAATGGCCAGTTGTCTATGTTATAATCAACAAGGAGAGATTTGTAAATACAAATTTCCATATCACGTAGATAAGTGGTGAAGCGTATGGCAAAATACAAAGAAGTCGCAAATGAAATCAGAAAAAGAATCAAAAGCGGAATCTATCATTCCGAAGAAAAAATTCCCGATCAGGAGTCATTGGCGAAAGAGTTCAGCACCAGCCGCGTGACGGTAAAAAAAGCGCTCGATATGCTGAGCGTCGCCGGGTTGGTATACACAATCCAAGGTTCGGGGACCTATGTGAAAAAAAACGCGGTCAATTTGGCCGAGCGGAGCATCCAAATCGGCCAGAATGTCGGCTTGACCGCTGCGGCCGGTGAGCGACTGGAGCTGAAGACGGAAGTGCTGGATTTCAACGTCCGCTTCCCGGATGAGGAAGAATGCAACCAGTTGAGCATCACTCAGGAGGAGCCCGTCTATGACATCAAACGGCTGCGGATCCTGGACGAAAAGCCTTATTCTTTGGAGCATACGATCATCCCGATCGTGCTGGCCCCGAACATCACGAAGGACATCCTGAACCGCTCCCTCTATGATTATCTCCAAGGGGATTTGGGGATTGTTTTCGGCGACAACCGGCAGACAGTCCGCGCGGTCAAACCGGACGATAACGACAAGCAATATCTGCATTGTTCCAATGAGGATCCGGTCCTTGAAGTCAGCAAAGTCATGTTCCTGGAAAGAGGGACGCCTTTGGAATATTCGGTCGTGCATCACCGCTATGACATGGTGGAGATGTCCTTCATCAATGTCAGCAGAGAGGGATTACTGT
>CAXZAJ010000382.1:0-3216 GCA_964293355.1 uncultured bacterium | reverse complement strand
AACCAGCGCTCTCAATCAATGTTGAGAGGCCCTTGCCTTTAGGAGCAAGCTTGAAAACGATTGGAAAACGGTCCTCTCCAGCCACAGATGGAACCAGGCTCGCAAAGGGATTGTTCTTGATGCCGTGCTTGTCGATGATCGGAATGATGAGATTCAATGAAACCCTTGCCGGTAGTGGCTGTGTTGCGACAAGCTCAGCGGTATAGTCGAATTTCTCTGTTGACGGTTGCGGACTCAGCTTTGTGAAGATTGACCAAGAAATGGATGACTCCGCACCCTGGACGGCCTTGGGTATCCTCAATTCAAACTCGACACCCTGGATGAAGGTTGAATCAGATGGAAAAATCACGGCTACGGCTTCATTATATCGCATGGTGACGGTCACACCTTCAGGCTTCTCCGATGAGAGCGTGACCGTCGAGGCAAAATTCGTCCTGAGTCCTTGTGAAAAGGCCAACTCAGCGGAGGCGATCAAAAGCAGGAAGATGAGGCTCAGCACACGTTTCATTGCTTCAATCCAGGTATATAACTAGAAGGATCCCTGGCTTTGCCGCCGAGTCGTATCTCAAAATGAAGATGCGGCCCGGTTGACAAGCCGGTCGACCCGACCGCTCCTATCATTGTACCCGATCGGACCATTTGGTTCAACACGATGGCAATGCGGGAAAGGTGGCCGTAGATGGTGTGCAAGCCGCCTTCATGCTCGACGATGACTCGGAGACCAAGCACAGGATCCTCTCCGGCTGCGATTACGATGCCATCACGGGCTGCTACTACACTGGTTCCCAAAGGCGCGGCAAGATCCACCCCGTCGTGCATCCGGTCATGTCCATCGATGGGGCTTCTCCTGAAACCGTATCTACTGGTCAACACACTGTCAGGCAAGGGCATCCTGAATCCGATCTCAAGAAAAAACGAGCGCTCGGTAGCGAACAGCCTTGAACCAGGATATAAAGTGAATTGGCGCTCGATGCCGGCAATCATGACGACAACCTGCTTCGTCTGGTCGGATTGCGAAGCCTGTCGGGCGGACAGCAGCACGTCCAGATCATTCCGTGGTACGTCGGGTCCAAACCCGCCGGTGATGGATGGTATCAGTCCCACCCCGCCAGCTCTGAAAGACGTGGTTTTACTGAAGCCATTGAGGGTAGCCAGCGTTTCATAGGGCATCGACAGTCGTGCAGCCACCGCAAGCAACTCTTCGCCTCCAGTGGCTGTCCATTGGCAGATGAAAAAATCAGGATAGGGGGAAGCCGTCATCTCCGCCTTGTAACTCTGTGCCACGGAATCCTGAATCTGCGCGAAAAGCACATCACGAGGCGATAGTCGCTGTATGGAGGGATATGCAGAGGGTGCGGCCAGGACAGGTGCGGCCACAAGTATATACAGGATTGCACAGCAAGGGAAAAAGGTTTGTTTCACGAACTGATGGATACGTTGGCTGTATCCGCTTTGGCACGCCTGATTTTTCTGTAGGCGACTGCAATGAGTGCACCTGCTATAGCGACCAGCATCAAGACTGTATAGACTCGGGTATGAGCCGTAGCCAGATACCATAACGGCCATACAACCGCGGCAGCGGCTGCCATGACCAGACCCGTTGAAAGAAGCCCAAGGAAAGCCCCTTTGAGAACCGAGCGCACGCGCATGGGAAGAGACAGGAATGTCTTCATTCCGCACTCTTTAGGGCAAGAGGGATGAGGCGCATGTAGGCCAGTGCGAGAGCACATTCTTCATTGCCCAGCCGTTTGGCGGCCTTGTCAAGCAACGCACCTGGAACGCGACCCCGAACAGCGGCATCATAGAGTTCAGAGACAATTGGTTTACTCTTCCAGCGTCTGGCCAGCAACGCGCACAAAGCCTGGGCTTCTTCCTTTTCTTCGTCATTGAGAACAGGTTCCGTGGAATCAGCCTTGTAGAACGCAGCCGGACCGAGAGCGACAGCTTCATCCCGCCAGGCTTCAACCAAGTCTACGATCCGGCTTTCTGAAAAATATGCACCATCGATGGCGCGCCTGAACCTGAGCACCGATTCCAGATGGCGCGGAGACGAAAGCGCGCGACGTTCGCTTGCAAAAAACACGGCGGCGGCGGCGAGCAGGCCTAGCAGCAGCTCGTCTATAAGCGGAACGGGATCCCGGACAAGAATGGACAGGAACAGATACACAATGATGAAGGTACCTGTCGTAAGTGCGAGCCTGAGGTAGTAGCCCTTGTTGAGGTAATAACGCCTGATACCCTTCTCCATGGAGGCATACAGGGCCGTGCGTATTGAATCTGCATCCCTGGGAGAGTCGCCTGAACTGTACCTGCCGATGATGGAGCCAGTCTCGGCTGATTTGAATACCTCGACGGTCTCGAATGGATGCAGGATTATTGGTTTTCTGGAATCAAGTACAAAGACATAGTTGGTTCGGTTCATGTGTTGATAAAGTACGATCGGCCTGCGCCGCTGTCAAGCGCCGCGATGCTGCAACACAGAATCAGCCAGGGCCTTCAGATTCCGGTCTTCTGCTGGGGCACCCGATAGACCGCTACGATTGACCGTATATACGCCATCAACCATCACGATCATGTCACCTGTAGTACTTTCATCGAGAGGAAGGGCATCTGAAGGTTCAGTTTCCGATACTGCTGGCAATTCTTCCAGCTGCCCCTTGGACCATTCAGGGTTGCGACGTGAAAAAGCGCTGATGATTTGCCGGTAGCCAGAACCTTCAAGGGGTTCGACATCGAGAATTTCTGAATCATCAAGGGTGACAACCTGCAACTCTTCAATGCGTTCCCGTTGTTCATCAGTCAACATCGAGATTTCATCGCTTGAAACCTCTTCGTAATATTCAGGTTCAGGTATCACGGAAGGCAGGTCCGTGTTGAAGCTCGCATCGTCCAGCTCCAGGAAACCATCTTCGTCGCTGTACCCTTCGAGTCCACTAAGGTCAAGGGAGCTCAAGAAGAGGTCGAATTCAACCTCATCAAGTAGATCCTCCATAACCTCACCCTCTGCATCGAGGTCTTGATACTGGACATCGTCTGAGGAAATCTCATGGAGTTCCTGTACCGTTTCTGCTATATCCTCGAGCGGAGAAGCAAACACCAGCCCACTCACGACTTCATCGTCACCAGAAACATCGACTTCAAGAACTACCGGCTCCTGGTAATCCGGTTCTTCTTCATATCTGCCAGCTTCAAGATAGCCTATGATGTCCGCCAGGT
>CAXZAJ010000381.1:0-3222 GCA_964293355.1 uncultured bacterium | reverse complement strand
GCTTCCTCTGGATCAGGAACAGGCACAGGAAAAGGATCTGCAGGTGATGAAGTCCGGAAACTCGACGCCACGGTACACGATTACGGGCACGCCCTTGGTTTCGAGGTACTCCAGGGTCAGGGGAATGTCGAGTTTTCTTTTAGCGCCGGCGCTGACGACGGCCACGGGGGTGCGGCCGAGTTCGTCGAGGTCGGCAGAAATGTCCAGGGTGCGCTCGACCCCGCGGTCCACGCCGCCGATGCCGCCGGTGGCGAACACGCTGATGCCGGCCAGCTCGGCGATGATCATCGTTGCGGCCACGGTGGTTGCTCCGTCCGCTCCTGCTGCGACGATGCGGGCTACGTCGCGCCTGGAGACCTTGGCGACGCGGTGCCCCCGTTCACCGAGGAATCCAATCTGGCTCTCGGAGAGGCCAGCCTTGAGGCGGCCGGAAATGATGGCCAGGGTAGCAGGAACCGCACCCGCGGCCCGTATCTCGGCCTCAACGGCCAGCGCCGTCTCGGCGTTCCGTGGAAAGGGCATGCCGTGGGAGATTATGGTCGATTCCAGGGCGACGACGGGCGCGCCCCGGGAGAGGGCTTCGCTGACTTCTTCGCTCAGGTCAAGATATTCGTTCATTGCGTACTCCTTTGGCCAACTCAACAAGTCTAACAGCATTCATGCCTGAGGCAACAGCATCGGGAGACGATGCGCACAGTGAAGCGGCCGCGACGGCGTAGGTGGCTTTAGTGCTGCAGTCGAGGCCCTGAACCGTGGCCCAGGCCAGCGCCGCGGTCGCGGCATCACCTGCGCCTGAAACATTGACCACGGGCAGGTCCAGCGGGCTGGTCCGGCCCATGCCACTTGCGTCCGCCCACAGCAGCCCTTGCGCTCCGAGGGACAGGAATACCTCCCTGACACCCAGAGCCAGCAGCGCGTGGGCCAAAGCAGAAGAAGCGTAATAATCTCCATCAACGGCAGGGCCACTGGCATCGCCAATGGCATCAGGATCCAGCCCCAGCAACGCGCGAGCTCCCCGGCGGTTGGGCTTGACCATGGAAAAGCGGCCTGCGACGGGAGCGGCCCGCGAGGCTTTTGCGACTGAGACGGTATCAAGTATGAGCGGCTTGTCCTTCCAGCGGTACGCCGCGGCGGCTATCGTCTCGGGAGGCAGGTTGGCGTCGATGACGACCACGTCGGCCTCGTCGCCGGGGCCGAAGCGTGATGCCAGCTCGTCCGGCCCGAACAGGTTCAGGCAATCCATGGCCGCGACGGCTCCCACGAGGCCGCCCTGTTCATCGATTATGCAGATGTAGCGCGATGTCGCCTCGTTGGGCAGTATCAGGGAACGGCCTACCTCTACCCCCGAGGCGCGGCAGCCGTCCGCCAGCAGGGAGGCCATCTCGTCACCCCCGAAAACCGTAACGAGCTCCGTCGACAGCCCGAGCTTGGCAACATTCTCGGCTATGTTCCGTCCTACCCCGCCAAAGCTCATGGAGGATGTGCCCGGGTTGGAGTCGCCGGGCCGGTAGGGCTCACGGCAGCGCGCCTGTATGTCAAAATTGGCTCCGCCATAGACGGCGACCGCCGGTTTGTACTGCTTCATCCGGTTCCTTGCAGGCCCTGGTCTGCTTGCCTCTCGGGCTAGCTTGAGGTACAGTATATCCAGTATGTCAAGCGTGGATCAACTCTTCGACCGATTTGGAAACCTCCTCAGATCCTGGACCCAGTCAGGGGACAAACCCTTCTCGGATCCTGACCGTAACCATGGTTCGCTGTTCACCAGCGACCCGATACTCGACGAGGCGATGGCTGAACTTGATGCATTTCTTGATGACGACAAGGAAAAACAGGAACGCCTGCGCAGGGAGAGCGAAGCCAGGGAACGCGCCTGGCAGCAGGCGAAGGCACCTCCCAAACCCGCACCGGCGCTACCCGCAAAGCTGCTGGCCGCCTACAAAACGCTGGGACTCTCCTATGGCGCACCGTTCGATCAGGTACGTCTGGCATACAAGAGGCTGCTCAAGGAGCACCACCCAGACAAACACGGTTCAGCTCCCGATGCCCAGAAGCGCGCCACGGAGACCAGCGCCCGTATCAATGACGCATTCCGTATCGTGGAAACCTGGCATGATACCGGCACCCTCGGTGACGAATGAATATTGTCCTAAAGCTCGGGATTCCCGTTCCGATAGATAAAGAAGAAGCTCAGAGGAGGGGGAGAACGAGATGACCCAGAATCCACTCGCTGCATACAGAGAAACCCGTGTACGGACCGCCGGACCAGGCCAGCTCGTTGTCATGCTCTATGAAGAAGCAGTTAAACAATGCGATCGCGCTGTCGAATATCTGGATACGGATCTCAAGAAGAGACCGGCCAATATAGAAAAGATCAACCAGGCCATCTGCAAGGTGCAGGACATCATTACGGAGCTGATGGCAAGCCTCGACTTTGATGCGGGCGGCGACATAGCCCGAGACCTCTTTTCGCTCTATGTGTACTTTAACCGCGAACTGACCGAGGCGAACATCGCCAAGGATGCCACCAGGATCAAGGCCGTACGCCTCATGTTGGCGGAACTGGCCTCCGCATGGGTCGTGGCCGCCACGAAAGCCACGGGCATGGGCGACGAGCGCCGAGCCTCCGGCGTCAATATCGCAGGCTAGGATCAACAATGCCCCCGGACGGACACCTTTCCAAGGAAGAACTCGGCGAACGTGTCGCCGTGCTCAAACGATTCCGGGAGCTCCTGGTCAGGCAACGTGAAAAGTTCAGCGACTACATGCAGGTGCTCGAGCATCAGCGCTCCGACATAGAAAAAGGCGACGTGGACGCGCTCGTGGCCCACGTCGGCCTCGAACAGGGGATAGGCTCGGAGATTTTCGCTGTCCAGGAGGTGATAGAACCGCTTGAAGACATGTACCGGGCGGTGTATTCAGGTTCCGAACCCGAAGGGGTAGCCGAGCTGCGGTCCACCCTCGCCACCCTCAAGGACGAAGTGGTCGTACGCAACTCGGAGAACCGCGCGTTGCTCAAGCAGCGCATGGAAATGCTCCGCCATGAGGTAATAAGCCTCAAAAACCCCTACGCCAAGCGCAAGAGCGTCTACGCCTCCGCGGCGGAACCCACCTCACTCGACATAAAGGGCTGACAACCGTTCCCTGAACACTCCAAACCATCTTGCCTGAGGCCGCTCGAGGGCGTATCCTGGACGCTATGGAACCAAGTTTTCTGCTCGTGGC
>CAXZAJ010000380.1:0-3223 GCA_964293355.1 uncultured bacterium | reverse complement strand
CAAGGAGCGCTGTGACGGCGCACTGTCCATACCCCAGTTCGGCCATGTTGACTCGCTCAACGTCTCGGTGGCAGGCGGCGTGATGCTGTATGAAATCCGCAGAAAACTCGGAACACCCGTAAAAGTATAACGCGACAAATTTTCGTAGTTTTTATTATTATCGGCTTTTATATACTAATTGCAGATTTTTGAGCTATACTATAAGAATAATTAAATATCGAAAATCCAAACAAGCAAATCAGTACCCTTCGCACGAGTCAAATCCACGGAGCGGCCTGCGACGAACAAGTTCGCCTCTCAAAGAACGATGATTTTCATGCAAGGAGTACACTTTGACAAACCAAAACCAGAAAACCCTTCTGCTGGTTGAAGACGAGATGCTCATAGCAATGAGCCAGAAAATGTTCCTCGAGAAGTATGGCTACAAGGTCTTGACCATCAATACCGGTGAAAAAGCTGTTGAAATACTCAGGAAGGATACTGAGATTAAGCTCGCGCTGTTGCCGGACAGCAAAAAAACCCCTCTGGAAAAAATCGGTTACAACGTGATCCTCGCCAACACCGCGGAGAAGGCTGTCGAACTGTTCAAGAGCAGCGAGGCCATCGATCTGGTGCTCATGGACATTGACCTGGGCAAGGGCATGGATGGAACCCAGGCCGCAGAAATCATACTGGGTTTACGCAATATTCCTATCCTGTTCCTGTCCAGCCACACAGAACCCGCAATTGTCGAACGGACAGAAAAAATCACATCATATGGATACGTGGTCAAGGATTCCAGCATCACGGTCCTCGACGCGTCCATAAAGATGGCATTCAAGCTTTTTGATGCCTACAACGCTCTCAAGCTTGAACTGGCGGAACGCAAGGAAATTGAGCGTGGCCTCGAGACGACCAGACAGGAACTGGTGGTCATAAAGCAGGCTGCGGATGCCACGAGTGAATTCGCCCAGAGCGTCATCAATACGGTACGGGAGCCGCTCCTGTCCCTGGATCAGGACCTCAGGGTCGTCACGGTAAGCAGGTCATTCTATGAAATGTTCAAGGTCAAACCCGAAGAGACCGTCGGACAACTTATCTATGACCTGGGCAACAAGCAGTGGGATATCCCGAAACTGCGCGAGCTGCTGGAAGAAATCCTGCCGCAGCAGGTTTCGTTCGACGATTACGAGGTTGAGCACGATTTTGCCACCATCGGTCACCGTACCATGCTGCTCAACGCCAGACAGATCCTGCAGGCTCCGGGAAAGCCGAGGATAATACTCCTTGCAATAGAAGACATTACGATACGCAGGGAGGCGGAGAGAAAAATATCGGCGCTCCTGGCCGAGAAGAACCTCATCCTCAAGGAAGTCCACCATCGCATCAAGAACAGCATGAATACCATCAAGAGCCTGCTCATGCTTCAGGCATCCTGCCTCAAAGACCCTGAAGCCATCCAGGCACTCAAGGATACCGAGAGCCGCGTGTACAGCATGATGCTGCTGTACGACAAGCTGTACCGATCCGTCGATTACATCGACATCCCGGTCAAGTCATATTTATTTTCACTCGTAGACGAGATCATAGGGAATTTCCCCAACAGCAGCATCATCACCGTCGAGAAGCATTTTGATGATTTCTTAATCAACGCAAGGACCATGCAGTCAGTAGGCATCATCATCAACGAACTTCTGACCAATATCATGAAGTATGCCTTCATCGGCAGAAGCGAAGGCTTGATCACCGTCTCGGCGTCCTTGTCTGGAACCAAGGCAACCATAACGGTAAAGGACGACGGTGCGGGCATCCCCGAGGACATAAACTTCGAGAAGTCCTCGGGATTCGGCCTGATGCTCGTGCGGACCCTGACTGAACAGATAGGCGGCGCCATCAGGATGGAACGCACCCAAGGCACCACCGTAATCCTGGAACTCAAGCTGTAAAGCGCAAATTCATATTTCGTATTCTCTGTGGCTCCGCGCCTCCCCGCGGGGGATCCACTGGCCAATTTCTCCCGCCGAGGGGGCGGGGGGGAGGGGGGAAGAAAGGACAGCTGACGCGGGGCTCCCGGGCATATTCTCGTTTTCGCTTTTTTTCCTGTACTCAGACCCGCCAGATTTCTGGATAGTCATGCTCCCGTTCGCACCAGCGGCAGATGAAGGTGTTGGTGCCGGGTTTTCGTTCGAATGAAGCTTCCACATGCTCCTGGTGGGTAGGGTGCGAGATGCAGTTCTCGTTGCGGCAGGCGATGTCGTCAAAGTTGTAGATGCGCGGAGGCATGCCGAGGCGGTATTTTTTGACCACCTCATGGTCCTGTACCAGATTGAGCGTGCAACCGGGAGAGACCGCGCCAAGGCGCTTCAGTTCCTTTTCGCCAAAGCTCAGCAGATCGGGCACGGACACGATCCCCTTGAAGGCACCGGAGTTGGTGTGGTAGACGCCATGCGAGGAACGCAGGTTCAGGCCCAGTACGCGGCGTATCTTGTCTATGCGGTTCCAGATATCCTCGACGGGAGCGCCCGAGGCGATGTGGTCTATGACGAGCCCAGAGTCCACCGGCTTGATGCCCACCTTGTATTCCGGCTTCGTCCTGACGGAGATCGGCGCCTCGACGATGAAGTCTTCATCCGGCGCGGTTATGGATAGCCCTTCGCCTTCAAAGTCGTAACCCAGGACGCCGGCGACCATGGCCATTTCCACCGCGCGGGTGTAGTAGCCGTTGGCCGACTGGGCGTCCCAGGCGTTCAGGGGCATGTCGTCCAGGGACGTGGGAATCACCGGCGCCAGCCGGTCCCCCGGCAGCGGGTGGTAGGACTGGGTGGCGGCGCGGAGCTTGTCCAGCATGTCCTTGCGGAACGTTACAGCCTTGCGCAGGGCCGGCGCCTTCTCCAGCACCGACTCGCCCATCCGCTCCAGCTGCAGCCGGGTAAAATACCAGATCGACGCGGTCTGGCCAGAGGCAAGGTATTCGTCTATGGAAGCCCACACGCGCACCTCGAAGCCGTTGCGCTGCATCTTCTCAACATAGCTCGCGGGCAAGGACAGTTCCGGCGGTGCGACAAGGTCGACGACGACTTCCTTGAACACGCGCAGGCCGTCTGCCTTGGAGTGCACGGTGCGGCCGTGGTGAAGGTCTCCGAGCAAGGCCAGGTGGATGCGGCCGTCGTCCCAGCCCAACTGCTCAAGGAAGCTGAATTCGTCGAGAAACTCCTGGGTGGGATGTTCGTGCTTGCCGTCGCCG
>CAXZAJ010000379.1:0-3292 GCA_964293355.1 uncultured bacterium | reverse complement strand
ATTTGTTCCTGCCTCGTTGCCGCGGCCATCGCCGCCTGGCCTGTACTTCGCATCTCCCGCGCACTGGAGGAAGGCCGGCAGGAGTCGCTCTCTTCATTTTCAGAACTCCGCAGGACGGCACTGAACACCGTGGCACAGCCTTCAGATGCCTCGAGCGAGGCATGGCGCACCGAGGCGGCAACCGCATGGCGCAAGCAGGACAGACTCCTTGCCGTCATACTCAAGGATGCTGGAGGAGAAGTACTCTATGCAAAGCCGGGTGCCTCGCCGTACTACAGACAGGCTCCCGATGGTCTTTCTTTTGAACGGCCAGAAGGCACCACCACCAGGTTGAGCGGCACCCTGTCTTCAGGAATTGCGCTGGAAGCGCTCTATGTAACGCTCAGCCAGGAAGCCGTATTCTATGCCGTCAGGGACGCTGCGGTTGTCTTTGCGGCGCTTCTGGCCATACTCGTAGCCTGGCTGTTGATACTTTCCAATACCGACCCCGTGAGGAACGCGGCCGAAAGCCTTGAAACGGATACCGCCGACCTATCCCCACATCTGGCCCCACACCTGACAGCCCCCGATGCATGGACTCCAGATATTCCTCACATGGATATTGAGGAGTCATCACTGTATTCAGAAAATCCTTTTGAGGACACCGTTGCACTGCAGCCTGATGATCCCCCTTCGTTTCCTGATCCCGCACCTGAACTGGTTGAACCCCGCGCCCCCAAAGCAGCCACACCTGCGGCAACTGCCCCAACGGCTTCCTTCATCCAGCAGGCCGACTTGCCTGAAGGAACCCTGGATGGCCCGCGCGGCCTGTTCGACGAAGAGACGGGCCTGGGCTGGGAAGCCTATCTGCGAGAACGGCTGAGTTCTGAGCTTCGACGCTCCGCATCATTTGAACAGGACCTTTCACTCCTCATCACTTCGTTCCGTGATGCGAAGCGAGGTGACGAAGAGTTCAACCTGTTCGCGGCCACCGTGCGAGACTTCTTCAGTTTCAAGGATATGGCATTCCTGTTCGGCGAGGGCGGAGCCGCCTGCATCCTGCCCAACATGGATGTGGATCATGCGCTCAGGATGAGCGAGGAACTCCTCAAGAAGCTGTCGCTCATGTTCCAGAGCCAGAAGGCCAACGGATCCACTGACATCCACATCGGGTTGAGTTCCAGGGCCGGGCGTCTCGTGGACGCCGACCGCATCATAGGAGAGGCGATGGCTGCCCTGACCAAGGCAAAACAGGATGGTGGAGCCAGGATCGTCGCCTTCAGACCGGATCCGGAAAAATTCCGGGCTTATCTAGCCGGTCAGTAAGAAAAAGCCTCTGCCGGAATCGAGTTTTCCGGCGGAGGCTTTTAGTCAAAGCGAATGCTTCACGATCCAGCGGCTACCTTCAGTTGGTCGAGCGGTTTCAGTATCTCGGTGAGTGACCACGCCGGCAGATACATCCTGCGTTCCCGTTGCGATGACACGGCTGGATACCGGCCATCATCAAGCTTGGCTTCAACCGCCAGGTTCAAGGAACGGCCATTGCCGAGCTTGAGCTCTATGGTGACTATAGACTGCCCCGCGGGTTCCGCGGCTGGAGCGTAATCATCGCCCCGGAGTGCGGCCAAGGCCCGTATCAGCGCATCTACCCTTGAGCCATCAAGCGCTATGCCATCGGAAACCCATCCTGAGCCTGACCTGGTGGCTGTGTAAGCCAGTTTCTGGACTCTGCCATCTGCGCCTTCGTAAACGCCGTCAACCGAAATTTGTTGCACCGATTCTGCTGCTGGCGGAGCGGCCCAGGCCTTAAGATCGAGCCACGAGCTGCGCTTGCCCAGGATGTACGAGGCCATGCCCGCTGCCACGCTGTAGGCTTCCGGACTGTCAGCCAGAGCAATATATACGGAGCCTGGCGATGGGGCATACTTGCCAAGCAGGAAGGCTCGCTGCAGCTTCCCTTTGGAATCTGACAGTGTAACCCTGCGGACTGATTGCCCTTCGAGTCCCAGAGTAGTCCAGGAAGTTGTATCCTTGGCCACGGGTTCACGGTGCGTAACGCTGTCTATAGCCTTGAGAAAGGACTCTATCCTGGCGCTGTCTGCAGGCAGGGTGCCATCGGGAGCATTCATGGCCCAGCCGCTACCTGAGCGGACGAGTTGCACGGCATCGGGACCTTCTATGCCGATGGTCGCGACGGTTTCGGCCGATTCAAGCAGATCAAAACTGGTGGCGCGCTCGTCTGATGAACCTGGAGAAAATATAAGCCCCAACACGATGGCAACGGCCAGGAACGCGTCCACGCCAATCAGCATCCTGAGCCTGGTCTGGTAACTGGTCATGCTTCACCTCCCCTGGCAACACGGGATTCCCGCTCGGCCCTGTTCCGCTTCGCAAAGCGCACGAGCCCCCAGACCACGACGCCAAGCGGCACCAGAGCCAAGGTGACAAGGTAAGTCAGGACAATAAGGAACTCGCGCAAGCCCTGATCCTGAATCTTGTTGAGGCGGATATCGGAGACAGCCCGTGCACGAATGGATATAAGGTCATCGCGAGAACTCAGCCAGTCAGCGGCAGAAAGCGCAAACGAGACATTAAAGCCGGAGTCGCTCATCTTGATGAGATCAGTCAAAAAGTCACCCGACGAGACGACAACGATACGGGTTGCAGGGGACGTTGTGGATACCGGCTCCGGAACAGGCGGAGCCCCATCGCGGACAGGTATGTCGCCAGCTGAAAAAGCGCTCTGAAACGAACCTGTCGCTGAAACCCCGACCCGGTACTGCCCGGTAGGCTCGGGAAAGTCCATCGTCGACCGGCTTTGATCCTCGGGCGCCGCGGCAAAATCCCGCGTCTGGAGCCAGGCCTTAGGTGTTGTTTTTGCCAATTCCTCAACGGTCACCCCGGCGACCGGACTGATCGTCATCGGGCTGGGCCAGTACAGATCCAGCCCGGCGAAGCGGGCGGTCAGGGGGCTGTCGGAATCTACAAAACGAGCGTCTATGGCAACCCAATGCGGATACCGTACATACTGTATCTGGTAGCCACCACCCTGCCGCTGGGTCTGAAACGGTACGGTCAGGTTGGACTGGTCAAGCACGAGCCTGCGCTGCACATCAAAGCCATACGATGCGAGCACCGACAGAAGCCCGCCTTCAGCCACGGGCGCTGCGGTAAGTCCATAGTCCGGATTGACGCTGATGCCCTTGACCGCAAAAAAGGCTTTGCCTCCGCGCATCAGGAAGGCATCGATGAAGGCTGCGTCATACCTGTCCACGGACGCGTTGCCGAGCACGAACAAGAGGTCTATGTCGTC
>CAXZAJ010000378.1:0-3296 GCA_964293355.1 uncultured bacterium | reverse complement strand
GACGTCCTCGGCGATGATCACGAGGGGCTTGCCGGTCTGCGCGATCTTCTCGAGTATCGGGAGGAGATCCTTCATCGACGAGATTTTCTTGTCGTGGATGAGGATGAAGGGGTTCTCGAACACGCTGGTCATGGTGTCGCGGTTGGTCACGAAGTAGGGGGAGAGGTAACCGCGGTCGAACTGCATGCCTTCAACGAAGTCGATGGTCGTGTCCATGGTCTTGGACTCTTCAACCGTGATCACGCCGTCCTTGCCGACTTTTTCCATGGCGTCGGCGATCTGAGCACCGATTTCCATGTCGTTGTTGGCTGAAACGGAAGCGACGTGGGCAATCTCGTCCTTTTCCTTGATGTCCTTGGAGTTTTTCTTGATTTCCTCGATGGCGACCATGACGGCCTTGTCCATGCCGCGCTTGAGGCTCATCGGGTCCATGCCGGCCGCGACTGACTTGAGGCCTTCCTTGACCATGGAGTAGGCGAGGACGGTGGCGGTGGTGGTACCGTCGCCGGCGATATCGTTGGTTTTGGTCGCTACTTCCTTGAGAAGCTGGGCGCCCATGTTTTCATAGGGGTCTTCGAGCTCGATTTCCTTGGCTACGGACACGCCGTCCTTGGTGACGGTGGGGGCGCCGAATTTCTTGTCGAGGAGCACGTTTCGGCCTTTGGGGCCCAGGGTTACCTTGACTGCGCGAGAAATCTGTTCGACGCCGGAGAGGAGTCTCCTCCGGGCATCTTCGCTGAACAACAGTTGCTTGGCCATGTTCTTGTATCTCCCTTTCTCTTGTGGGTGTTCCGCCCCGCTCCGGGCCTCGCCTGATCAACGAGTTCGCGAGCGCCGTTCATGGACGGGTTGGCGTACAGTATTTGATTCGAATCGGTATGATCCGCGTTGACGAAGATACTAAAAATCAGCCCTAGGCGGCAAGTGGCAAAATGCGGTCAAAATCACATAATGCAGGTGTGATGGTTCCCCGAATGACGTTGAAGCGTTATAATGGATGCCAATGAACGACGAAATAACGGTACTGCACCAGGACGAATACATTCTGGCGGTCAACAAGCCTTCCGGACTCCTGTCATCTCCCGATCGCTACGATCTTGATGCCAAGGCCGTTTCCCGGGAACTCGAAATGGAGTACGGCCGGCTCTGGTCCGTGCATACCCTCGACATCGACACCAGCGGCGTCCTGGTGTTTGCCAGGAACGAAAATACGCACCGTGCCCTGTCGGTGCTGTTCGAAGAGCGCGAGGTCAAGAGCGTCTACCACGCGGTGGTGGCGGGGCGTCCGTCGTGGACGGAGACGGTCTGCGACCTGTCGCTCACCCCCGATGGCGACCGGATGCACCGGACCATCATCGACGGTGCAGGCAAGCCTTCATTCACCGAGTTCCAGGTACTCGGATGCCACTCGAAGATGGCCATCCTGGAAGCCCGGCCCAGAACGGCGCGCGCGCACCAGATACGCATACACCTCGCCGCCCTCGGTTACCCCATAGCCTGCGATCCGCTCTACGGTGACGGAAAGCCAGTCCTGTTATCCAGGATAAAGCGACGATGGAAGGGCGACGACGAACGTGAACGCCCGCTCATCACCCGAACGGCGTTGCACGCATTCTCCATAGAGTTCATCCATCCAGCGACTCGTGCGGCGATGCTCATCGAAGCCCCGTATCCCAAGGATTTCAAGGCTCTGGTTTCGCAATTGCGCAAAATGTAGCCTTGTCCTTAAAGCCTGTTGTCGGTATTCTTGACCGAGCCTCCGTGGGGGGCACGGGCGCTTTGCGTCCCTCTTCATCAACGTTTCCGGAAGTATCATGAAGAAGACCCTTATTACGTTTGCCGCAATAGCGGCGCTTGCACTCTCTGTTTCAGCGTGTGGCTCCAAAGAAGAAACCAAGGATGCCGCGGCGGATGGTTCCGCCTCCAAGGCCGATGTCAGCTTTGCGTTCGGTGTTGCCGTAGGTTCCAGCATCAAGGATACGGGCGTAGAAATCGACTACGACAAGTTCATCGCGGGCGTCAAGGACATCATCCAGAGCGAGAAGCCCAAAGTGAGCATCGAGGAAGCGCAGAACACCATCCAGGTAGCGATCATGGCCGCCATGAAGGTCAAGTCAGACAAGAATTTTGAGGCTGAGACCGCGTTCTTCGCCGAGAACGGCAAGAAGGCCGGAGTAACGACGACCGCCAGCGGCCTGCAGTATGAAGTGATCACGCTCGGCACCGGCCCCAAACCCCTCGAAACCGATACCGTCCGCGTCGACTATGTTGGCACCTTCCTTGATGGCAAGGAGTTCGACAGCTCCATCGCCGCTGGCGAGCCGGCCGTGTTCCCCGTTGCCATGGTCATACCCGGCTGGGTAGAAGGCATCCAGCTGATGCCCGTCGGTTCCAAGTTCAAGTTCTTCATTCCGTCCATGCTCGCGTACGGCGAACAGGGTTCACAGGGCGGCATCGAGCCCTTCAAGACGCTGATCTTTGAAGTGGAACTGCTCGCCATAGAGCCCCCCGCCGCTGAATAACGCTGATGGCGGCTCTCCGGGGCCGCCTACAGCCTGAATATCTTGCGGAGATCGGCACCGCGCAGCACGCGCCCATGCAGGTAGAACAGGAATACCGCTACCGGAACGAGTGCCAGCGCAGCGACGATTGACCAGTACGGTCGAATGCTGGTACCCAGGCCTATCCTCAGTATCGACTCCAGCGCAATGAGGAAGGCAGCCAGAGCCAGCGCTCCAATGCCCAGCAGGTTTATTCCCTTGATTCGCCTGGTGACCATGATCTCGGCAGTTGCTGCCGCAATCATGAAGCTGGTCATCGCGATGGGTGTTCCGAGCGTCAGCGACCAGTCCAGTCTTCCATCCAGTCCATCCAGCACCAGCAGGAATGCGATTGCTGCCGCGGCCATGATGGCAAGCGCGGCCTTGATCCTGCCGTAGAGGATTATGGGTGTAACCGCCATGATCCAGCCAAACACTACTGACGCCACAGCATACCTGGACCAGCCCAGATCGGCGTCTGACAGCAGGTCCACGAGGAACAGCGCCGCACTTGCGAGCGCCACGGCAAGGGTAAGGAGTTCCACCCCGATACGCCGGCGTTCGGCTTTGGATAGATTGTAGGCATCCTCTGGATCGATAATGTGCTGGGGATAGGGGTTGTCTTCGGGTTTGCGCACCAGGGCATCGAGGTTTTGTATGGGTGCCGCGCACAGGGGACAGGCAGCAACGCCGTCGTCAACCTCCACTCCGCACCTACTGCAATAAGGCATGGTTAGATTCCTTTCCGGGGCCGGT
>CAXZAJ010000377.1:0-3304 GCA_964293355.1 uncultured bacterium | reverse complement strand
ATATCCGTCCAGACCCTGGGCTTTGCGCACTCCCTTCTCCATGGGGTCCCCCGGGGGCCGCGCGGCGTGTGGACCACGGCAATGACAGGGCCGCCCGCCGCGACGGAGGCCTTCCGCGACTGGGTACCAGAAGCATCAGGCCCGGCGGATGACCTCGCCCATGGCTCCGTTGCCTATGCCGACAGCGTTGCCTTCATCAAAGTCCAGATGGCATTCCAGCGCGTATGCTGCGTTGACACGGCAAATCACGTTGAGGAACACCGCGCCGCGTTCACCCGGAACCTTGAGGTCAACAATTTCGTTGTCCTTGACGCCGAAGCGATCTGCGCTGGCCGGGTCAAAGTGGATATGGCGCTTGGCGACTATGAGTCCCTTGTCCTTCTTGACCGTACCCTTGGGGCCTTCCAGTTCAAACGGAGTGGAACCGTCGAGCTTGCCTGATTCGCGGGTGGGGCAATCGGGCACGCCGAGCTTGAACATCTCGCTGGCGAGTATCTCGCACTGGGTTTCCTTGCGCTCCGGCCCGAGCACGCGGACCTTGGCTATCGCGCCCTTGGGTCCCTTGATGGTTACCGTTTCGTCGCAGGCGAACTGGCCGGGCTGCATCAGGTCCTTGGTCTTGGTCAGCTTGTGTCCGGGCCCGTACAGGGCCTCGACGTCGGCCGCGCAGAGGTGGATGTGGTGGTTGGATAAGTTGATGAGGACCTTGGTCTCGGACATGGTATCTCCTCGTCGCCGCTTGGTGCGGCTGTGTTCTATGGTAGGGCGCGGACCCCCGGGCCGCGCCCCGACGCAGTATAGCAAAGAAATGCTCGATTGTCACTGTCGCCCCAGGGTTGAAACACCAGGAATTTTAAGCACAGAGCCACAGAGAATACGAGAAGGAGAAGGCAAGAATAGGAAATTTGGGCACAGAGCCACAGAGAAGATGAGGGGATAGAAGGGATTAAGAAAGAAAAGGAGTTTTAGACTTCCTTATCTTCATAATCTTCTTACTCGTCTTCTCTGTGGCTCTGTGCTAAAAATCCTAATATTTCTTGACTTGTTTCGTACTTTTCACTCTCTTCCTCGTCTTCTCTGTGTCTCTGTGCAAAATTCTTCGTATTCTTAGTCTTCTATTTCTTATCCGAACCTTTTTACATTCTTCTCGTCTTCTCTGTGTCTCTGTGCCCAAATTCTTATTCTACAAGGACTTCTTGGCGTCTACTATGACCAGCTGGGGGGTTTCCTGGCCGTTCCAGTAGTTGCGCTGCAGGCGGAAGGCTACGTCGAGGCGGTCGGTGGCGGTAAAGTCCTTGTTGTAGCGCTCGGCGGTGTTCCACCACAGGGCGGGCCAGCGGTGGGCGCCGAAGTCCAGGAGCAGTTTGAGGTGACTCTTCTCCTGCTTGCCAACGATGTCTATCTGCAGGATGGGTACGGCCTTGGCCATGAACACAAGCTGCGGGTTGCCTTCGCCGTACGGCTCGAGGCGCTCCACCAGCGTGGCCAGGCTCGGGGCCAGGTATTCGTGGGGCAGCTCAGCGTCTATGTCCATGGTCTCTTCGATTTCATCGAGATCGACGGCGGACAGGTATTCGGCCGCCATGCGTTCAAACTCCGGCCACTTGTCTGCGGGCAGGCTGAAACCCGCCGCGGCGTCGTGACCGCCGTAGTCGTAGAACAGGGCGGAGCAGTACTCCAGGAGTCCCTTGACGTTGAAGCCGCGGGCGCTCCGTACCGAAGCAACGGCGCTGCCGTCAGCCATGAAGGTAGCCGCCACGGCCGGCGCCTTGAAGGTGTCCGCGAGACGGGAAGCGACGATGCCGGTTATTCCGCGGAAAATGTCCGGCCTGCCGACGATGACGTACTTGCCGCCCGAGGCCTCTGCGGATTCGCAGGCAGCGGGGGATATGGCATCCCAGCATTCGGCGCCGAGGCGGGGGCGTGCCTGGTTGGGTTCGAGCAGTGCGTCAGCCTGCGCGCCGCGCTCAGCGGCATCTTCAGCCAGCAGCATTTTCACGGCCACGTCGGGATTGCCCATGCGGCCCGCCGCGTTGATCACGGGCGTCAGTTGCCAGGCGGCGTCGTTGGAGCTGATACGCTTGCCTACCAGGTTTTGCCGGGCAACGAGCTCGGCCAGGCCCTTGCGAGGTTTGCGGTTGAGGGCGGCCAGTCCCTGACGGACGAGTATGCGGTTTTCGTCGCGCAGCGGCATGAGGTCGGCAATGGTAGAAAGGGCGACCAGCTGGAGTGCATCACCGTCTGTTTCGCCGTGGCAACCGGCCTTGCGGAGCGCAAACGAGGTGAACAGGCTGGCAAAGGCGTCAAGCTCACCAGTGACGCCACCCGTATACTTGCCGATTTTAGACAACTCGGCGAGCCTGACGAGGCTGGCACCGCCGGCCTGGGGTATTACTTTGCTTACATCGGGTCTGACGTCGTAGAAGTTGACCTCGGCGGACTTGCCCAAGGCGAGGGCGAGGAGGCGTTTCTGCACGTCGCCATCCCAGACGAATATCTGGCGGTCCTTGAGGAAGGGCACGAGCCTGGTTCTATGGAGTTCCACCATGCCGGGCACTATTGTCTCGGTTATCCTGGCGGTCTCGACGAGATTGGTAAGGCGCAACGCCTCGATGACGTACGCGTCCTTGACGGGCCTGACGTTGAGGAGGGCTATCTGCTGTTTGTAGAGGCCGCTTTTCGCGAAGCGTAGTGCCCACGCCAGCTTGTACGCTACACCGCAACCGGACAGGTCGCGGAAAGGGTAGCCGCACTCGGCCAGTTTGGGGTTTATGACCGCGAGGGCGGCGGGCGGCGTATCGGACTGGAGCACATGGTGGTCTACGACAATGACGTCTATGCCTTTTTCCTTGGCATACGCTATCTCGGCATGGTTGGAGATGCCGCAGTCAACCGTAATGATAAGGCTGCCGTAATTGGCGGCGAATTCGTCGATGGCGGCGCGGGACAGGCCGTACTTCTCGTCCTCTTTGGGCAGGCGGTAGGCAGCCTCAAGGCCAATCGAAGCCAAAGCTTCCATCATCAGGGTGGTAGCGGAGACGCCATCGGCATCGCGGTCGCCGAACACGAGGACCTTCTCCTCCTCGTCAGCCGCCAGGAGTATGCGGTCCACGGCGTCTTCCATTGCGGTGAACAGGAACGGATTGCGGAGGAAGCGGGTGTCGTCCTCGAGGTAGTACAGCGCGCCTTCAGCCGTCAGCACGCCGCGCCGCGCGAGTATCGAGGCCGACAGCAGGTCGAGGCTGAAGCGTTCCGCCAGCTCGCGGATGGCCACGATGCACACACCCCACCAGGGAAAAAGCCC
>CAXZAJ010000376.1:0-3362 GCA_964293355.1 uncultured bacterium | reverse complement strand
GAGCCGCGCCAGAGCACCGCAGCCCGTCAGTTAAGGACAGGACCAGCTCCTCCCGCCGGAAGCCCCGCCCGTCCTTCCGCAGCGAGTACGCCAACTCGGATGCAAGGGCCGAAAGCCGCAGCCTGAGCACCTGCGGGTCGGTGGTGTCCGGCTCGAAGACCGCATCGCCGGAGGATGAACGGCGGCCGGGCGGCTCCCGGTTGACGGGGGGGGTGTGGAGGGAGGGCGCCCGGCCCACCAGTCCAGGCCCCCGCGGCCCTATCGCCCTGGCTTCCGGCCCGCTGAGGTCGGCGATGCCGCCTATGTCCTCGATGTCCAGCAATGACAGCCGCCCGAGCAGCACGGGGCCAACGCCGGGCAACAGGGAGGCCGGCTGGCGCCGTACGAGGAGGCTTTCTTCGCCTGAGGACAGGGCAATGAAGCCGCCGGGCCTGAAGACCCCCGTGGCTACCTTGCTGGCGGTTTTGGTGGACGCCAGCGCCAGCGCTGGCTTCAGGCCGATATCAGCGAGCACCCGCGAGCGGAAGCGCTGGGTGGCATCCTCGGGTGCCCCGTACAGCCGCGTCGTCCCCGACAGATCGACGAACAGATGCCCCGGCCCGGCCCGCTCGACAAGCGGCGTATACTCGAGGGCAATGCGCCAGAGCCGCTCTTCTGCGCCCCGGTAGAGTTCTGCCCGGGGCGGACGGTCCACCAGCCCGGGAACCAGGTTGCGGGCCAGTGCCAGCGCCATGCCGCGCCGCAGGCCCTCGCGGTGCGCCAGGTGAGACACGTCCAGCACGACCGCGCGCGCAGAGCCCTCGTTGGCTACGACGAAAGGCCGCCCGCGGAGGACGGGATCCAGCCCCTCCTCGATGGCGGCCATGAGGCCTACGGCGTTGACGTGCAGGATGGTCCCGGAACCCATGGCGCGCCTCCCGTCAGACGAGCCTCGCGGCCTTCGCGAGGCGGAGCAGTTCCCTGGCATCGGCCGGCGCATTGCCCCCGCGGTGGTTGGTAAAGAACACGCGGAGTTTCCTTGCCTCGACGCTCATCACTTCCAGCCGGGGCACCCAGGAGCGCAGTTCGTCGCTGGAATAGCTGTAGTCTCCGTGTGCGGCTCCCAGGGTGCGCGCTACGCCGTCGCGGCCGTGGAAGCGCACATAGGCCAGGTCCGACGTGACGAGGTCCGACACCGGCGGAAGGCCTTCAATACGGGGCAGGTCAGAGGAACACAGCCCTACCCCGCGAGCCTTGAGCCCCTCGATGACGCGCGCCGTGAACCATTCAGCGTTGCCGAACTCCACGACCAGCGGAAAGGCGGCGAATTCCCTGAGAACCCTGTCCAGGTAACGCCGCTCGTCGTCGCGATAGCGGTAACTGAACGGAAAACCCACCAGCACGGCGCAGAGCCTGCCGGCCCCGGCCAGCGTTTCCAGACTGGCGGCAAACGCCCGGGCCGCGGCCTTCCAGCCAGCCGGGTCAAGGTTGCGCGTCAGGGCGCTACCCGCCTTGACCGCAAAATCCAAAGGTCGCCTGGTCTTGCCCATCAGCTCGCGCAACGCGTCGGGCGAGGGGGCGACGGCACCGGAAAAGCCCAGCTCCAGCGTCCCGAAGGACTCGCTGTACGCGCCAAGGTACTCCGTGCGCCCGAGCCCGCGGGGGTAGAACGGGCCCTCCCAGTCAGTATAGTCGTAGCCTGAAGTACCCACGCGTATGTCGCAGGCTGCTGTTGCCGTTTGGTCCATGAGCCAGTAATACTACACATTTGTTTAGTATGCAAGGCAGGATCGCACTATACAGCCGGACCGGTTTTTTGGTATGGTTGGCGTTCACGAACCAGGGGACCAATGAACGAACTCGAACTCCAGCTACGCAGGCGACTGACCTTCGCCATCATATCGCATCCAGACTCCGGCAAGACGACGATCACCGAAAAGCTCCTGCTGTTCGGCGGAGCCATCCACATCGCCGGCGCGGTCAAGAGCGGCAAGACGACCAAGGCCTCGGTCTCCGACTTCATGGAAATGGAAAAGGAACGCGGCATATCGATAAGTACCTCGGTGATGGGCTTCGACTACGCCGGCCGCAAGATAAACCTCCTCGATACGCCAGGCCATGCCGACTTCTCCGAGGACACCTACCGCGGCCTGTCCGCTGTGGACAGCGCGCTGCTCGTCATAGACTCCGTCAAGGGCGTGGAGGAACGCACGCGCAGGCTGTGCGAGGTCTGCCGCATGCGGCACACGCCGATAGCCACCTTCATGAACAAGCTGGATCGCGAAGGCAAGGACCCGATAGAGCTCCTGGACGAGACCGAACGCGAACTGGCCATAGGAGTACGGCCCGTCACCTGGCCGGTGGGCCAGGGCCGCGGCTTCAAGGGCGTCTACGACCTCGTGCAGAAGCGCCTGCTGCTCTTCTTTCCCGGAGAAGTGCAACGCCCCTCCGACATCATCACGATTCGTGACCTGAACGACCCGTTGCTCGAAGAAAAGGTAGGTCCGTCGCTGGCTGAAAAGCTGCGCGAAGACGTGGAACTCCTGTCGGGCGTGTACCCGCCCTTTGACCCGGCCGAGTACCTGTCAGGCAGGGCGACCCCGGTGTTCTTCGGCTCCGCCATAAACAACTTCGGCATCCGCGAACTCCTGGACGCGATGACCACGCTGGCGCCCCACCCCACGCCCAAGCTCAGCGAAGAGCGCATGGTCAATCCTGAAGAAGAGAAATTTTCCGGCTTCATCTTCAAGATCCACGCCAACATGAACCCCAAGCACCGCGACCGCGTGGCCTTCCTGCGCGTGTGCTCCGGCAGTTTCGAGCGCAACAAGACCTACTACCACGTGCGCTCCGGCAAGCCGTTCCGCACGGCCAACCCGACGGCCTTCATGGCCCAGGACAGCGAGATCGTCAACCAGGCCTGGCCCGGCGACATCGTGGGCATCCACGACACGGGCACCTTCAAGATAGGCGACACCGTCACCGAGGGCGAGGCGATAAACTTCAAGGGCATCCCGAGCTTCGCGCCGCAGATATTCCGCTACATCGTCAACGCCGATCCGCTCAAGGAGAAGCAGTACCACAAGGGCCTCGACCAGCTGGCCGAGGAAGGCGTGGTGCAGATATTCTCCAAGCCGCACCAGCCCAACGTGCGCGTGCTGGGCGTGGTGGGCCAGCTTCAGCTGGAGGTGCTCCAGTACCGGATGGAACACGAGTATAACGCCAAGTGCGCGTACCGCCCCATAGACCTGAGCATCGCGCACTGGATAACCTCTGACGACCAGAAGGTCATGAAGGAATTCCTGGACGAGCATTCCAGGCGCATCCTCGTGGATATCCGCGGCACGCACATCTTCATGTCCGAGTCGTCGTGGCAGTTCGAG
>CAXZAJ010000375.1:0-3371 GCA_964293355.1 uncultured bacterium | reverse complement strand
AGGAGCGCAACCAGTGAAAAACCAAAGGAGGCAACTACCTCGCTTGAGTCGGCCCTGAATGAAGCGGTACGGCGCTTGCCTTTGAGCCAGCCCAGAGCCAGCGCATAAGCCAGGGCGGTCAACGAGGACAAGGTAGCCGCGACGATGAGCGCATCGGTCAGCAGGAGCATCCCGAACGGTGTTGCATACCGGAGGTACGACGTATCCTCACCTGATACCGCCCCCCCCTGGCGTGCCCTGGAGAATTCCCCAAGCGCCAAACGGGAAAATTCAACGGCAAAGGAGGCTACATCGACAAGGGGACTCCCGGAAGGGCCCGCGCCGGGTACTGCTGAATCGAGAACCAGCGCCGGCACCCCCGCCTCGAGCCATCCTGAGAGCGTCGCGGATCCCGGTGACAACCCCGAGGCCGCAAAAAAATCCAGTACGGGAATCTCGCTGACGGCAACGCCCGCAGACTGTGAGGCGTAACGGGCAGCTTCCAGCACCCGACGCGGAGTCACCTTTTTCCTTGAAGCGGCATGAAGCGTGAGTGCTTCCGGGGGACCATCAAGGTCCAGTAGCAAGACGGCCTCTACTCCCAGATCCGCTAGGGCTCCCCGTATGCGCAGGCTCCTGAACAAAGGATCACCGGGAGAAGGAACGACTCCAGGAGCCTCATCGTCCACCAGCATCAGATACACGGTGCCGAGGGAAGCCACCGAGGCGGTCGAAGCCGAACCGGACGTGAATCTGTCCAGTATAGAGAGCCATGCAGCCTCCGACCAGCGAGAACCACCCGCAGTGGCTTTGTTCGCAATCACGGCGACATACGGTTCTGTGGTGCCAATGGCGTAGCCGGCAACCACATCTGAAACTCCGGCCAGAACCACCCTGCGCACCTGGCTGGAAGCACTGCCGGCAACGAGAATTTTGGCCAGCTCGACAGGATCATTCCGGGACTCTGATTCCAGTATCTGGTGATATGCAGCCATGGAGGCATCGAGTCCCGGCTCCTGCGCTTCCACAAGTCCGTAGAACTGCGATACTGAGGCAATGAGCGCTAATGCGAAGCTAAGCCTTGGCCGAAACATGACGTAGGGGATAGTAGGGTCGAGGTCGCGACTGGTCAAGACCGTTCAGCACGGTGCCAGAAATCGGATGATCCATACGTGTACTCAAACAGGATGGGGGGCTGATTCTGATGGGATCTCAAGAACGTAAAGCATCGATAGAGCTACCCGTCAAGGTAGTGCTTACCGATATGGGCACAACCTATTTCATCAAAAACAATAAAAAGTTGCGAAAATTCAAACTTGCCGACAATGTGGAAGAATATGGCATCTTGCTTGAGCACTTTACCCCATCGAGCCTCCAACGTATGATGCTTATAGACTATGTTTCCAAAATCGAACTCTCCGAGAGTGAGTTTGGAAAAATCAGGCAGGAAGTGATGGACATCTCAAAGCTCATCACCTATTCGATGATGTACCGGCAGTATGATGCCTATATTTTCCAGCGCGTGCTGGCAAGCGAAGTCATAAAAAACTGGAACCGGAAGAATCCCGCCAACATCATCGATGAAAAAACCAGGATCAACGATACCTATCTGCTTAATGCCAACCTTGAAAAGGAAAAGGAAATAGAAGAGATCAAGCGCATCATCCTTGCGCCTATGTACACGTACATAAACAGGAACTCCAACCTCCTGCCCGAGGAGAAGAACATCCAGTTGCTGCTCTCTGAAAAATTCCTCAATACGCTGCGGGCGTTCACCTGGTTCATAATTGCCAAATTCAAGGGAGCCGACGGTTACGACACGCTTATAAAAGACATCCGTACGAGCCTCGCGGAGTATATGGAAAAAGCCAAGATAGCCGAGTACGTTGCCCTCAATGTGATGGAACTCTCGGCAAACGCCGAAAACAACAACCTTAAACGCGAAGCAAAAGCCATTTTCAAGGGTGCCGTCGACATGAATGCCGTGCTGTTTGACCCCAATGTCAGACGACAGGTACTTGAATCGCTCAAGCGCACGGGCGAACTTGTCTCGATTTCCTGGAAGCTCGGCTCCCGTGGCTCCTCGATAGGCACGCAGGGCAAGTTGCAGATAACCATCTACAACAAGGAATCCGAATACCAGAAAATAAAGGAATCATTCGACGAAAAAAAACACGCTGACCTCAAGAAGCGTTCACTCCAGGATTTTTACAAGGATTTGCCGGAGGGTGAATCGAACACCGACCTTGGCCTGTACTACCTTTCATACCTTTCTGAAGCCTGCGAGAAGGTCAATGTAAAATTCGAATCCTTCGTCAGCCAAGTATCAGGTTCCGACCTGATCGTAGTGACCATGGCTATCAATCTGTCACGCCCGCTTATCCCTGCTACAACTGCTTGCCTGAACTAACCTCCGTTGCGGTTTATTGACAGAGACTGTTGTTTCATATAGCTTTGTCGATTGAACGGAGGATTATAACCAATGGCAAAGATCAAGTATGTTTATTATTTTGGTGATGGCAAAGCCGAGGGCGATGCCAAGATGAAGGAAGTCCTGGGTGGCAAGGGTGCGAACCTGGCCGAGATGACGAACCTTGGCATTCCCGTCCCCCCTGGATTCACGGTATCCACCGATGTATGCGCGGCGTTCTACGAGAACAAGCGCAAATACCCTGACGGCCTGGAAGCCGAGGTAGCCGAGCACCTCGCCCGCCTCGAGAAGTCCATGGGCAAGAAGCTGGGCGATCCTGTTGATCCGCTCCTCGTTTCCGTCCGCTCCGGCGCTGCCCAGTCCATGCCCGGCATGATGGACACCATCCTCAACCTCGGCCTCAACGACAAGGCCGTCGAGGGTCTGGCCAAGAAAACCGGCAATCCCCGCTTTGCATACGATTCCTACCGCCGCTTCATCCAGATGTACGGCGACGTCGTTCTCGAGTGCCCCCATGAAGAATTCGAGCACGCACTCGCCTCCGCCAAGAAGGCCAAGAAGGTAGAGCTGGACACAGCCCTGTCCGCCGATGACCTCAAGAAGCTCGTCGAGACCTACAAGGCCATCGTCAAGAAAGCCACCAAGAAAGACTTTCCCCAGGATCCCAAGGAGCAGATGTTCGGCGCCATGGGCGCGGTTTTTGGTTCCTGGATGAACGAGAGGGCGATCAAGTACCGCGACCTCAACGGCATCAAGAACCTCAAGGGAACCGCGGTTACCGTTCAGTCGATGGTGTTCGGCAACTGGGGCGATGATTCCGGCACCGGCGTCTGCTTCAGCCGCGACCCCTCCACCGGCAAGAACGAATTCTACGGCGAGTTCCTTATGAATGCCCAGGGCGAGGACGTCGTTGCCGGCATCCGCCCCCCCCCGAAAAATTCCCCCCTGGGAAAGAAGGAAG